>CAMJGH010000067.1 GCA_946405185.1 uncultured Lachnospiraceae bacterium | reverse complement strand
TTGCCGATGCCTTCGTTCATGGTGCAGTAGGCACGGTTGCCGTCGGTCTCGTTCTCGACCACGAACACCGGCATGTTGGCGGTGGTGATGCCGCCCATCGGGCCGACAGCCTGCACATGGTGGCAGGGGATGAACTTCACTTCGCCGGACTCCAGAAGCGCTCTGGCGGACGGCTCGTCGTCAGCCCACTCTTCGAACAGGACCGCGCCGACGCAGGAACCCTGCACCGTCGGAGGCATGTTCTTGTACTCGATGGGCGGACCGGCATGCAGGATGACCTTGCCTTCGTTCATCTCCGGGATGACTTCCTTGGCGCGGACATTGTCCTTTAAGACCGGCTGGGCGGCCACGAACTTGGCGATGACGGCGCGGTTCTCGGCGTCCACATCCACGGTCTCGCAGCTGCGCAGGAAGTTCAGAGCCTTGATCAGGCGGAAGTCGCCTCCGCAGGGCGGGTTCCAGTCATACTGCACCACTTCGCAGCCGAACTCCTTGCAGACATCGGCAAAGCTCGGCAGGCCGATGTTGATGACGCGCGGTTTGGTGGAGAACAGATCCATCAGGGCCTCGGACGGCTCTTCCGGCGTGAAGTCGCGGACTTCCTTGGCGCGGATGGGCTTCTCCGGCTCGACAAAGTCGACGCCGATGGCCTGGCAGGCCGTGCGGACAGCCAGCTTGTTGGTGTCGCAGACGATGACGCCGGCTTCTTCGAGCTTCTTGATCTGGGCATCATACCCCTGGAAATCCTTGCGGGTGCCGCAGACGGTGGAGATGAAGAAGAGCTTGCGGCCTTCGGCGGCAGCCTTCTCGGACAGCTTCTTGATGGTCGGGATGAGGGCGCCGGCCATATCCTCGTGGGAGCCGTACCCCAGCATGTCGTCGAAGAGGATGACGCCGGTGGTCGGATCGTCGAGGGCCTCTTCCATGCACTCGATGCGCTTGCGCGGATCGATCATGGGATGAGGATAGCCCTGCGTGTACTCATCATCGCCCAGGTCGACCACGATGTGGCCGCCGGTGGTCAGCATGAAGCCTTCCTTCTTTTCCGGCGGGATCTTCAGATCCAGGGCGTCCTTGATGAGCATGGCGGCCTCGTTGGCCAGCGTACCGCCGGAATAGTAGGCCTTGATGGTCTTCTTCTCTTCCGGGGCAAAGAACTGGGTGCGGTCCACATCGACCGTGCCTTCAGGGACCTTCACGCCGCGCACCAGACCGACGGCCAGACGGGCCGCTTCATCCAGCGTGTAGGCGTGCCAGAAGTTCTCCTCATGGTACTCCGGCTTCTCGCCCAGGAACAGGGTGATGACCGGCTTTTTGAACAGGGACAGGCGGGCGGTGATCTTCTCGCGGATGGCCTTCGCCGGCGGCTTGGACAGGACGATCAGCACCTTGACGGTGTCGTCCTTCTCCATGGCGTCGATGGAATCCATCATGGTGGTGCCACCCACTTCCAGGGACAGGTCTCTTCCGCCGGTGCCGATGGCGTTGGTCACGCCCTCGCCCAGACGGTCAATGATGTTGGTCAGCTCCTGGATGCCGGTGCCGGAAGCGCCGATGATGCCGATGGAGCCCTTGGAAACGGAGTTGGTGAAGGCGATCGGGACACCCTGGATGATGCCAGTGCCGCAGTCCGGGCCCATGACCACGAGGCCTTTCTTGTGGGCCTTGTTCTTTAACTTGACTTCGTCCTCCAGCGTGACGTTGTCGGAGAACATGAAGACGTGCTTGCCTTCGTCCAGCGCGCGGTCAGCTTCCAGAGCGGCGTACGCGCCCGGGATGGAGATGACGGCCAGGTTGGCGTCCGGCAGCTGTGCCATGGCCTTCTCCCAGCTCTTGACGCTCTCGGCGCCCTTCTTGCCTTCGGAAGCGGTCGCCTGCTTCTTGAAGAACTCGTCCACGTGCTTCATGATGACGTCCAGCATGGCGTCATCGTCGACATCGGCCACGATGACCATGTCGTTGGCGGTGGCAGCCATCAGCTCTTCGGTGTCCAGGCCGCTCTGCTTGAAGATGTCTTTATTGGCGGGCGTGGCCATCATGATGGAAGCCTTCTTGACGCCCTCCAGCTCCGAGACGGAGTTGGTGAGGAGCATCAGAACGACGGAATCATGGTAGCTTCCCTTTTCGACGATCGTCCGTAACACGGTAGTTACCTCCTGATGTGATAAGTGAAAGGGTCATCTGCCTCGCGGCAGGAAATTACTCGGCGAAACGGTTCTTGTGGTCGTAGCGGTTGTAGTGCACGTCGTCGCTGATGAAGTACTTGTAGATGTCATCCACGATCTCGACACCGCCGTCGGCGTACTGCTTGTCCTTGCGCAGCTCGGCGCGCTCGCCCGGCCAGTAGACTTTGTCAAAGCCCGGAGCCGGCTTGATGGCGTTGAGCTCGTCGCAGGTCTGGGACATGTTCTTCTTGAAGGTCTCGGCGCCGACGAAGCGGTCCGGATCCACGATGATGATCATGTGGCCCAGATAGCGGCCGACCGACAGATCATGATACATGGAGGAGACATGTCCGCCGAACGGGACGCCCAGGAGGACGCCGGAGAAGACGTCGACCAGCATCTCCAGGCCGTAACCCTTGGCGCCGGAGATCGGCACGAGGGCGTTCACCTTGTTGGGATCGGTCACGGGAGCACCGTTCTCATCCACCGCCCAGTCGGCCGGGATCTGCTCGCCGCGGGACTTCTTGTCCAGGATCTTGCCCCAGGCCTGCACCGTGGTGGCCATATCGAAGACCACGTTGCGGGAATCCGCCGTAGGAGCCGCGAAGGAGATGGGGTTGGTGCCGTAGTAAGGCTCGGACCCGCCGTACGGAACGGCCATCGGGTCGGACTGGCAGAAGCAGATGGCCGCCAGGCCTTCCTTGGCGCACATCTCGGTGTAGTAGCCGATGGCACCGGTGTGGGAGACATTGCGCACGCCCACCATGGCGAGGCCGGTCTTCTTGGCCATTTCGATGCCCTTGCGGGTGGCCAGCGTAGCGGCCACGTAGCCGATGCCGTTGTCGCCTTCAAAGATGGCGGTGCAGGGGCCGGTCTCTTTCCACTCGAACTTCGGGTTGACCGTGATGCCGCCCTTGGCGATGCGCTCGGAGTAGTACTCCACGCGCACGGAGCCGTGAGAGTGATAGCCTCTCTCATCGGACCAGGTCAGGATCTCGGCGGTCATGTCGGCATGCTCTTCCGACAGGCCCGCGCTCATCAGCTTGTTCTTCATGAGGGTCTTCAGTTCATCGCGCTGCAGTCTCATTTCGGTTCTCCCTTTCGGTTGTTATGATGGATTTATCAGAGTTCCACGTCTCTGTTGCAGTCTTTGGAGTAGATGTAGATGTAGTCCTCATCGCCGACGGCGTAGCAGGCCTGCGGGCAGTAGGAATCCATGAAGACGTAGTCGCCCTTTTCCAGCGGCAGCCAGTCGTTGTCCAGACGGTACATGCCCTTGCCCTGCAGGAACAGCATGCCGTGCTCCTGGAAGTGGGTCTCGATGTAGCCGTGGGAGGCACCGGGCTCGAAGCGGAGGATGTGCATGTTCATGTCAAAGCCGAAGTTGCCGGCGGCCGGCAGCAGGTCCTTGACGGTGCACTCCTTCATGCCTTCGTAGTTGACCCACTCCATCTCGTTCACGTTGCCGATGACGGTGAAGGGAGCCAGATCGCCGAGCGGCTGATAGCGGCGGCGGTAGACATACAGGACTGCGTCCTCAGCGGACTTATTCACGAAGGAGAAAGGCTTGTCGGCCGGCGAGTAGATGTAGCCGCCCGCGGTCAGATCCGCTTCCTTGTCGGCGTTCTTCACGGAGACAGCGCCGCTCACCACATACAGGAAGGACTCGATGCCGTTCCCGCCGATAGCGTCGTTCTTGCCGCCTTCGTGCGCGGTGACCAGGTAATCCACGAAGCTGGCGCCCATCTCCGGGGAGCCCAGGATGGTGGAATCGCACTTCTCATAGCCGGGGATGGCGTTCTTGACCAGGCCGTCCACTTCCAGCACTACGTAGTTCTCTTTTTTGACGACCGAGCGCGTCGACAGCAGCGCCTCTCTGTGTCCGATCCGATTGTTCAGATAGCTCATGATTCTTCCTCCTTTATCAAGCAAAGCCGTTAGTAAAGTATCCTGAAATACTCTGCCTCTATTATGATGCCGGTCAACCAGATTTTCAATAGTGCAAAATGGCGAATGTACGCCGCGGTTTTTGTGACATTTTACGTAGTTGTGACAAACGTCATTTTGAAAACGCCCGTTTCTCTTCCCTATTATAGGGTTCTGTGCTACAATAAGCCCGAAAAGCCGGCTGACTGTTTTCCGCAAAAACCGCGTTTTTGAAAACATTGTGACCGGCGTTTTAAGCAAATTTCACCGGGAGGTTCCCATGCTCTCCGAAAAAGTCATCACCGTCACCCGCTCCCCTTACACCAAACGCGTCACCCTCATCACGGACACCAACGTGCGGCCGAAGGCGGCCGTTGTGTACTTTCACGGCGGCGGCCTGCTCTACGGCTCCCGCGCCGATCTGCCGAAGCTGCACAAAGAGACGCTCACCCGGGCCGGGTACGCCATCTGGGCCTGCGACTATCCGCTGGCGCCCGCCTGCCATCTGCCGGAGATCATGGAGGCCATCAACGAGTCCATCGCCTGGTACTGTGAGCACGGCGCGGAGCATCTGGGCCACCCGCTGCCGTACTTCCTGTGGGGCCGCTCGGCCGGCGCCTACCTGGCGCTTTTAGCCGGCGCCGAGAACGATCTGCCGCGCTTCCCGGCCGGCATCGTCTCGTTCTACGGGTACGGGTTCCTGTGCGACAACTGGTTCATGATGCCCAGCGCCCACTACAAGGCGCTGCCGGCGGTCGGCGAGGACTGCCTGGAGAACATCCCCGCGGAGCCTCACGCCACCGGGGACCTGTCCACCCACTACAGTGTCTACGTCTACGCCCGGCAGCAGGGCCTCTGGAAGGATCTGATCTACGAGGGGCGGGACAAGTTCTTCTACCTGAATTACACGCTGCGCCTCAAGGACACGCTCATGGCGCCGCTCTTTGCGGTCCACTCCATGGGGGATCCGGACGTGCCCTACGAGGAGTTCACCGAGCTCTGCGCCAAGTACAATCCCACGCGGTTCATCGTGGCCGGAAACGAACACGATTTTGACCGCAATGAGGGGGATCCGGTGACGGGGACGGTGCTTCAGAAGATGACCGCCTTCATGGACAAATGCCTCGCTTGAACAATAAAGCCGGGCCCCTCAAGAGGTCCCGGCCCATCGGCATGAAAACGGTATAGACGGCTCAAACGTCATACCCCGCCGTGAGATACACCATGGTGACAAAGCATGCCAGCGCAAACAGGATGCCCAGGATGGCGCCGATGCCGTGCGGGATCATCTCCAGGTAGTACTTGAAGGAGTGCTTCTCCTTTGCCTTCACCCGCTTCAGGCGTTTGCTGGTCCCGTTCCCCTCCACCAGGTAGAACCACGGACGGTCGTACATGTCGATGCGCCCGAACTTCAGCAGATAGATGGGCACGACCGGCACGAAGATGCAGAACCACACGGCCGACCCGCCGAGGTTGAGGCTGCCGAAATCAAACCCGTTGATGAGCAGCGCGCAGATGACCGGCAAAAACAGTACAATAACCGCGAGTACCGCCATGCGGACCATGCGCGGGGCCGAGGAGAACCTGATCACCACTTCCTGGCGCTTGCCGTTAATGGTCTCAAAGAACACCGGCGGCGTGGACCGGCGCTCCATGGGCGCCTCTTCCTGCACCAGCACGCCGTCCCGGCGCACGAAGCGCCCGCCTTTCGAGGTGAAGACCTTCCGGCCCTTCTCGATGCGGAACTTCGTGTGCTGCGTGTCGCTGTAGGCCACCAGCGTGATGATGAAGATCACGAACCCCAGCATCAGCGTGATCATCAGGCTCATGGCGCTCTCCATGCCGAAGAGGCGCATGCCGCCCCAGGCCGCCGCGCTGATGAGCAGCGTGGCCAGCATGGCTTTCAGCCACCACGGCAGGAAATAGTAGTGGGATTCCTTCGCGGCCAGGACGCTGACTTTTCCGGTCTGGCCGTTGACGGCCGCGGCCGTATCCTTCAGGCGCAGATAGTAGACCGGCATCAGCGCGGGCATGCGCACCACGGACGAGACGTCCGGCTCCACCGAGACCGCCTTGGTCTCCAGCGTTTTTCGCACCACCGGCGTGTAGCTGTCGGCCACTTCCTCCTGAACGCGCTTCGAAAGCGTTTTGTCCTCCGCGTCGCGCACTTTCACCGTGTGCCCCGCCGTGTAGGCGAAGTCGAACTCCCGCAGGTCCTCCAGATCAAACGGCTCGCAGCCGTCCAGCAGGCGGTTGTCCAGCTGGGAGGAGGTGTTGACGAACACCTCATCGATGAAGCCGCCGCAGTAATACTTCCGGCCGCCGTCAATGCGCCGGACGCTGCAGCTGACCGGCCCGCGCACGAACTCGTACGGCAGATAAAAGCCCTTCAGCTGACCGATCTGTCCGGAAAGTTTTTTGGCCTCCCGCTTGCCTGCGTTCTCCCGGCACCAGGCCGAAAGCCTCTCTTTGGCCTCCTCCGGAGTGATAGCAAACGGGATGACGATCTCGGGCATGTTCTTTGTCTTCAGGTATTTCCCGCGCACCAGCTGCCGCCCGCAGAACGCGCAGTTGGCCTGGGCTTCGTTCTCCTGAAAGACCACTTCCGCCCCGCAGCCGCTGCACTTCGCGCGCTGCAGGGAAAAGCCGGCCAGCGCTTCCTGCAGCTTGCCCTGCCGCAAGGCCCGGAAGCCCTCCTTCTGCTTGATGGCCTCGCTCACGCCGACGGTCCCGCCGCAGTAACCGCAAAGATACATCCCGCGCCGGATGTCGTACGCAGCCGGCGCGCCGCACGAAGGACAATGGATATCCGCGATCCGTTCGGTACTCATCAGACACCTCCTGCCGGGTGTTCCCGTCGGCCGCCCGGCGGGCGGCCTCACGAAACGGCCCACAGCCCGATCATACCATACTTCCGGCCGGCTTTTTCCTGTCATTTCTGACGGTTTCTCCCGTCTGAGCGCAAAAAAGCAGCCGGCGCACACGCGCCGGCTGCCCGTTTGGCAATGATTACAGCTTCTTGATGAGGTCCGTGAGCACTTCGCAGGCCTGGCCGAAGGATTCGTACGGGGTGTACTCTTCCGGGCAGTGGCTGCGGCCGTCCTTGCTGGGGACGAACAGCATCACGGTGTCCTTGACCTGGCCGATGGCCAGCGCGTCATGGCCGGCACCTGAAGGCATGCGCAGGTAGGAATACCCGTGCTCCTGGCAGGAGTCTTCCATGATGTCGAGCATCTCCGCGTTCATGTCCACGGGGGTGATGACCAGCTTGGTGTCGATGGAGTAGCTGCCGTTGCCCTTTTTGGTCTCTTCGTCCAGCGCGGCGCGCAGCTTCCCGGCGATGCGGTTGATCACGTCGTTGTTCACGGAACGGATGTCGACGGAGAAGTCGAAGGAAGCGGCGACCACGTTCATGCCGCCCGGAACCGCCTTGACGTAACCGGTGGTGGCGACGGTGCCGTTGCCCTCTTCACGGGCCCAGTCGGCGATCTTGGAGACAACCTTGGTGGCCATGTCGACGGCATCCATTCTCATATCCATCGGGGTGGTGCCGGCGTGATCGGCGCGGCCGTTCACGGTGACCATGTAGCGCTGGATACCGACGATGCAGTTGACCAGACCCAGCTGGATCTTCTTGGTGTCCAGCACCGGGCCCTGCTCGATGTGCACTTCGATGTACTTGCCGATCTTGTCCAGATCCCAGCGCGCATCCGCGAAGTTCTCCGGCACCAGGCCGTAACCCTTCATGGCGTCGTAGACGGAGATGTCGTCACGGTCGGTGAAGTGCTTGATGTCTTCGAGGGTCATATCGCCCAGCATGCACTTGGAACCGAAGTAACCGGTGCCGAAGCGGCAGCCTTCCTCATCCATGAAGGCCACGACCACGAAGTCGGCGTCCAGGTTGGTCTTCTCATCCTGCAGGATGCGGGCCAGCTCGATGCCGCAGACCACGCCGGCAATGCCGTCGTAATCGCCGCCGTTGTAGACGGAGTCATAGTGGGAGCCGATCATGATGCAGGGCTTCGTGCGGTCCTTGCCCGGCAGCACGCCGTAGATGTTGCCGACGCAGTCTTCGTTGACGGTCAGACCGGCCTCGGTCATGACTTTCTTGAGGTACTCGGCGGCGTCGCGGGTCTCCTTGGAGAACGGCATGCGGGTGCAGCCGTTGCCGGGGGTGGCGGTGAAGGCCTTCAGGGCTTCCAGGTTCTCTTCAATGCGCTTGGTGCTCAGTTCGACATTCATGGGAATTACCTCCTCTTGTGGTGAGTGACTCTTCTTAAAAATGCCGGGGTCAAACCCGTTGGCCCCGGCATACGCGTGCAAATGATTTACGCCTGCTCGTACTCGACGGTCTCTTCGCCGTTGTACACCTTCTTGTTGAAGACGCCGCAGACCTTGGAGACGATCATGCCGACCATGACGTCCACGTCGACGTTCATGACGGTACGGAACATACCGGAGAACCAGTCGATGGCGATCAGGATGGCGATGGACTCAAGCGGCAGACCCATCGTGGTGGCGAAGAACGTGTAGGTGACGACCATGCCGCCCGGGACGACGATGGTGCCCATGCACATCAGGACAGCCAGCAGGATAGCCAGAGCGAACTGACCGGGCGTCAGCGTGACACCGGTGGACTGGCTCATGAACAGGATGGCCAGCACGTAGCACTGCACGGCGCCGCAGGAGTTCATGGACATGGTGATGGGGCCGACGAAGTCGGAGACTTTGCGGTCAACACCGAACTTGGTGACCATGTCTTCCATCTTGGTAGGAAGGCAGACAGCCGAAGACGTGGTGGTCAGAGCCATCATGGACATCTTGGCGTACTTGCCGGGCATCTTGGCCGGGGAGACACCGCAGAAGGCAGCGGTGAACGGACCATAGAGCAGGAACTGGATGATGTCGCCCACCAGCAGGCAGCCCAGGAACTTCAGCATCGGCAGGACCACGGCGAAACCGGTGACACCGGCGACGTTGGCCAGCAGCGCGAAGATACCGATGGGGGCCAGGTTCATGACGACTTTGATGATGTTGATGATGACGGCGTTGACTTCCTTCAGGATGTCAAGCACCAGGGTGCTTCCCGTGCTCTTCTTGTGCATGGCCGCGCAGGCGCCGAAGAAGATGGAGAACAGGATGCAGGGGACCATGCTGCCGGAAGACATGGCGTTGAAGACGTTGGTCGGGACGAAGCCCAGCAGGGTGTCCTTGATGGAGGTCTGGACAGCCTCACCGGTACCGGCGATCTCGGTGCCGATCTGGATGCCGACACCCGGCTTGACGATCAGGCCGAGGGCCAGGCCCAGGAACGCGGAGATCAGCGTGAAGACGATGATGCAGATGAAGGTCACCAGACCCATCTTACCGGCGCCGCCGCCTTCGATGTTGCCGATAGCACCGGCAACGGAGGTCATGACCAGGGCCACGACCGACATCTGGATGAGACGAATGAAGATGTCGCCGATGAACTTCAGGTTACCTGCCCACTCGCCAACCAGCGAGCCGAACACGATACCTGCGACGGTGGCGATCACGATCCACATCGTCAGGGACAAACCTTTCTTTTTGCCCATTTTGTTACCCCTTTCTTGTTTCAGGAAGACCTGTGTGCGGTCAACCAGTTTTTGATAACCACATTCTATTCCACGGTCAACCTTTTTTCAATCAACAGATTTTCCAATTTGAAGCCCTCTTTTTTGTGCAATATCCCATATGTTTGATAAAATTGAATTGGCGATTTGTGCAACCGTCTTCCGATATCCGGTTAACCTCCTTTTTGATTGTGATGCCCCGTGTGAAGTGGTATACTGAATCTGTATGTTCTGAGAAAGGGGTGTCCGGCGGTGCCGTATCTTACTCACATGACCGCGGTATCCGACTGTGCGCTGGCGCGCCTGCAAAAGACGGCGCACCTCACCGTGCACTCCGCCTACCGCAATACCGTGAACCTGATGACCGATGACGGCCTGGTGGCCCTGCAGACGGCCGGATCGCCCAGATCGCCGCTGTCCGTCATCCTGCCGGTCGATACGGCGGGAATGGGGGCCTTTGCGGAGGAGGCCAAAGGCGGAGTGGAAGCCGCGCCGAACGGCAGCATCCATACCGCCCGTGGGGGCTTCGTGTGTGCCGTCCGGTCCGGGCAGACCGAGGTGTACCCCTGTGCGGTCCCGCGCATTCCCCGTGAAAGCACTGCCGCCCTGCATGCCGCCGCCGTGAGCATCCTGCAGACTGCCGGCCCGCGGGGACTGGCCGCCCTTTACACGCCGGATGAAGGGGATCTGGTGATCACCGCCGCGCGCGGGTTTCTTACGGAAGCGCATACCGCGCTGGCCGCCGGAAAGCCCGCAGAAGCCGCCGGAGTTCTTTTGCGGCTGTGCGGTCTGGGCGGAGGGCTGACGCCCGCCGGGGATGATTTCCTCTGCGGCGCCGCGGCCGCCATTACGGCCTGCGGCCTGCGGGAGACGCCCTTCGGGAGCGCGCTGCTCTCCGGCATCCGGGACAGCCTCTCCCGCACCAACGACATCTCCGCCGCCTTTTTATCCTGTGCGGCCGAAGGGCTGGCCAGCGAGGCCGTCCTCACCTTTTTTGACACCGCCCACCCGCACATGCCCGGGGAACTCTCGGAAAGGTTCCTGGCCATCGGCCACTCCTCGGGCATCGATTCCCTCTGCGGGATCGCCTGTGTGCTCTCTTATATAAAGGAGGAATGGTTATGAACCTGAAAGAACTGATGCTCACCCGCCGCAGCATCCGCAAGTACACCGCGGAGCCCGTGAGCGGGGAAATGCTGGAAGACATCGTCAAGGCTGCCATGCTCGGCGCCAACGGCAAGAACCTGAAGCCGTGGTCCTTCATCATCGTGCAGGACCCGGAGACCATCGCGAAACTGGCCTTCTGCCGCGCCGGCAAGGCCCCCATGCTGGCCACCGCCAAGGCCGCCATCGTGGTGGTGGGCGATGAGTCCGTCTCGGACACCTGCATCGAGGACTGCGCCGCCGCCCTGACCAATATGCACCTGTACGCCCACTCGCTGGGCCTGGGCAGCTGCTGGCTGCAGTGCCGCCTGCGCCCGTCCGATACCGAAGGCATCTCCTCGGAGGAGTGCGTGCGGCAGATCCTGGGCATCCCGGAAGGGTTCCTGATCCAGGGGATGCTGGCCGTCGGCCATCCGGACCAGTCTCCGGCCCCGCACGATGAGGCCGCCCTGCCGCTTGAGAAGATCCACAGGGAGAAATGGTGATCGCATGAGAAAAACAAAGATCGTCTGTACCATCGGTCCCGCCAGTGAATCCGAGGAGATGGTGCGTCAGCTCTGCCTTGCCGGCATGAACGTCGCCCGCCTGAACTTCTCGCACGGCACGCACGAAGAGCACCTGGCCCGCATCGCCACCATCCGCAAGGTGCGCGAAGAGCTGGACCTCCCCATCGCCATCATGCTGGACACCAAGGGCCCGGAGTTCCGCATCGGGCGCTTTGCGGAAGGCCCCATCACCCTGCACAAGGGGGATGCCTTCACGTTCACCACGCGCGAGGTGCTGGGCGGCCCGAATCTGGTCTCCGTCAGCTACCGCGGACTGGCTGCCGAGATGCAGCCGGGCGATACCATTCTGGTCAACAACGGCCTGATGGAGTTCACCGTGGAATCCACCTCGGAGACCGAGATCCTCACCGCCGTGAAGACGGACGGCATGCTCTCGGACCGCAAGTCCATGGCCTTCCCCGGCAAGCACATCCTGCAGCCCTACCTTTCGGAGCAGGATAAATCCGATATCCTCTTCGGCATCGAGAACGACGTGGATTTCATCGCCTGCTCGTTCGTCTCGGTCAGACAGGACCTTGAAGACGTCCATGAACTGCTGCGCGCCCGCGGCGCCGACGACTCCATCGAGCTGATCGCAAAGATCGAGAACCAGTCGGGCATGGACAACATCGAGGATATCTGTACCGCCTGCGACGGCATCATGGTGGCCCGCGGCGACATGGGCGTGGAGATCGCCTACGAGGCGCTGCCGGCCATCCAGAAGAACCTCATCACCAAGTGCCGGATGCTCGGCAAGCGCGTGATCACCGCCACCGAGATGCTCGAGTCCATGATCCACAGCCCCCGCCCCACCCGCGCAGAGACGTCGGACGTGGCCAACGCCGTCTACGACGGCACCAGCGCCGTCATGCTGTCCGGCGAGACGGCCGCCGGCGAGTACCCGGTGCAGGCCGTGCAGGCCATGGCCCGCATCGCCGAAGCCACCGAGAAGTGCATCGAATACAGCGAGCACTTCTACGCCAACCAGTTCCGCATCCACAGTGAGGTGGACGCCATCTCGCACGCCACCTGCGCCATGGCCATCGACATACACGCGTCGGCCATCGTGGTATGTTCCCTGTCCGGCAAGACCGTGCGCATGGTCTCGCGCTTCCGCTCGCCCGCGCCCATCATCGGCCTGACGACGGACGAAAAGACCTGGCGCAAGCTCGCCCTCTCCTGGGCGGTCCTGCCGCGCATGTGCGAGATGCTGCCCTCCACGGATGTGCTGTTCTACACGGCCCGCAAAGTGGCTATCGACGCGCTGAAGCTGAAAAAAGGCGACCGCGTGGTCATCACCGGCGGCGTGACCAACGGACAGTCGGGGAATACGAACCTTATTAAGATTGAGAATATTTAACCCCTCATCCGGCGCTTCGCGCCACCTTCCCCCAGGGGGAAGGCTTAGAAAGGAACTGCCATGAACATCGTCTGCCTGGACCTCGAAGGCGTCCTCGTCCCGGAGATCTGGATCGCGTTCTCCAAGGCCTCCGGCATCCCGGAGCTGTCCGTCACCACCCGGGATGAGCCGGACTACGACAAACTGATGCGCTTCCGCATCAAAACCCTGAAGGAGCACGGCCTGGGACTTCGCGAGATCCAGGCAGTCATCGACACCATCGATCCCATGCCCGGCGCGAAAGAGTTTCTCGACGCCCTGCGCGAGGAAGGCCAGACGGTCATCTTAAGCGACACGTTCGAGGAGTTTGCCAAGCCGCTCATGAAGAAACTCGGCTGGCCGACCATCTTCTGCAACTCGCTCGAGGTGGCGGAGGATGGCGAGATCACCGGCTACCGCATGCGCTGCGCGCACTCCAAGCTCACCACCGTCAAGGCCCTGCAGTCCGCCGGGTACGAGACCATCGCCTTCGGCGACAGCTTCAACGACCTGGAGATGATCCAGGCCAGCAAGGCCGGGTTCCTGTTCCGCACCACGGACAAGATCAAGGCCGATTTCCCGCAGATTCCCGCGTTTGAAGAGTACGCGGATCTGCTGGAAGCTATCCGGAAGGCGCGGTAAAAAAGAGGAGATCCTTCGGCTCGCCCGCTTTGCGGGCTCGCTCAGGATGACAGGAACCGGATCGTCATCCTGAGCGGAGTGCCCGGACGGGCACGGAGCCGAAGGATCTCCTTTTTTATTACAATTACAATCTGTCCATAAACTTCACGGCCTTCATAAACGCCTTATACGCGTCCTCATCCGCCAGCACCAGGTTGTGCCCGCCCGCAAACACCTTTTCGTATTCTTCGGCCAGCATCAGAAGGACCGCCTTGCCGTTGGTCCCGGGCAGAAACACCTGACTGTTGAGTTTCATTGCACGCTCTCCTCCGAACCATTGCTTCAGGCCAGTTTCATATCCCCGTCTTTCACCCAGCCGATCTGCTTTAACGCCAGGTTGATGACCGGCGCGATCACGGCCGGCAGGACGATGGAGATGAGGATGAGCCCCGCCCAGTCAAAGGCGGTGATGCCCGGCTTCACACCGGCAGCCACATCGGTAACCCAGCCGGAATAGACGCCGATCTGCCCCACCAGGCCGCAGGTGCCCATGCCGGACGAGACAGCCGCCCCGTTCATCTGCAGCTTGAACAGGCACGTGGCCAAAGGCCCTGTGATGGCGCTGGTCAGGGTGGGGGCGATCCAGATGCACGGGTTCTTCACGATGTTGCCCATCTGCAGCATGGAGGTGCCGATGCCCTGCGACACAAGGCCTCCCCACCGGTTCTCCTTAAACGAGATGACCGCAAAGCCCACCATCTGGGCGCAGCACCCGGCCACCGCCGCGCCGCCGGCCAGGCCCGTCAGGCCCAGCGCCGCGCAGATGGCGGCAGAGCTGATGGGAAGCGTGAGCGCCATGCCCACCAGGACGGACACCAGGATGCCCATGACAAACGGCTGCTGCTCCGTGGCCCACATGATCAGCTCGCCCAGCCGCATGGCCAGCCTGCCCAGCGGCGGCGCCCACCAGGCGGACAGCGCCACGCCCACCGCGATGGTCACGAGCGGCGTGATCAGGATATCCACCCGGGTCTCCTTGGAGACGGCCTTGCCGCACTCCGCGGCCACGATGGCCACAAAGAGCACCGCCAGCGGCCCGCCGGCACCGCCCAGGGCGTTGGCCGCAAAGCCCACCGCGATCAGCGAGAACAGCACCAGCGGCGGGCACTTTAAGGCGTAGCCGATGGCCGCGGCCATGGCCGGCCCGCTCATGGCGGTGGCCAGGCCTCCCACCGTGTAGTCCGCGCCGGCGATGGTGGCAACGGTCTGTGTCAGGAAGCCGATGTGAAACTGCGTGCCCACGGTATTGATGATGGTGCCGATGAGCAGCGAGCAGAACAGCCCCTGCGCCATGGCGCCTAAAGCATCTATGCCGTAGCGCTTGAGCGAGATCTCGATGTCTTTTCGTTTCAGAAATGCCCTCAGCCGGTCCATGGATCCTCTCCCCTGTGAGAAAAAGCGGCGCCGCCGTCTCTCTGGCGGCAATTTCGCTTTACTCTACACCAAAAGAGCCCCGAAGTCCAGACGCGTCCGCCGTATATTTCTCCCGATACTCCTGATACTGCCGCACCTCGTCAGCTGAATAAAGCAGGGTGCAAAACGCTATCTGCGCCTTTTTCTGCACCGGCTCGTTGGGAACACCTCATCTGTTCTTTTCGACATCCTGCCAATTCTTGTTCGTCAGGATCTCAGCGTTTTCTCCGAGGAAGACTGTTTCTGCTTCCTCATTTCCTGTCAGCTGATACAGCATCCACGCAGTCATGTATCCATCGGAGCGCATCAGCATTTGTTCATGTTCCGCTCCGACTGCCCGTGCACGAACCTTCTGCACTTCATCAGAGATGCTGTTGTAATTTGCGATCTGTGCAGAAAGCGGTGAAACTCCGCCGTATCCTTTTTCCGGATCATTGCCGGAGTCGTCAGACTTCCCGGTGCCGGCAGCCATGAAATACGGGATCCTGATCTTGGCAGGATCATACTCCCAACCCATGTTTTTTGCGAGTGTCTGATAAGCAGCACTCCCCGTAAACATAGCCTTGTATCGTGCGCCGTTTTCATAGTTTGTCACGGCGCAGATCGCGCCGGCTCCGCCCTGAGAATAGCCGATGATGCCCATGCTGTCATAGTCGATCTTACCCGATAGCACGCTTTCAGTGGGAATGTTCAGCATGAAATCCAGGGTAAGGGAAGCCGTTTTACCGTTTCCGGTCTGGCCGTCCTCATTGCCGACCACGATAAAGCCCCAGGAGGCCAGACGCGGGAAGAACGGCTCATAAGAGGCGGCAGGCGTACCGCTGGCGTTGACCACCATGATCATCGGCCAGGTTTTTTCGCCGTTTTCCAGTTCCTTCGGATACCAAACACGCACTTTTCCGATAGTCGCGTTATCAGAAGGGAACTCTGCATAGGCAGTTTCAAAACTGCCAGGCTGAGAATACTTCATCTCCAGCGGAGCATCAGATTTGAAATTCTTATAATATCCTTCAACAATGTCATTATTTCCATCGCCACTCGGCATCATGGACTTGATGTAATAGAATGCCGCGATACCCAGCACAATGAGTATTCCCACCAAAATCAATACGATTTTCAACACTTTCTTCATCTTGATCCCTTC
>CAMJGH010000066.1 GCA_946405185.1 uncultured Lachnospiraceae bacterium | reverse complement strand
GAGAAGGTGTAGCGGGGGTTCAGGTTGGCCGCACCGGCCGCCCGGCGGTAATCCGCGCTCTCCTCTTCCTCGGCCGGCTTTTTGACGGGAGCGGCCGCGCGCTTCTCGCCGGGCGCGCAGAAAGCCACTGTGCCGGAGAAGGACGTCTTCTCCTCCACGGCTACCTGGAAGAACGGCGTATACTTCTTGGTGATATAGGCGACAAAACTGGAATCCGGCACTTCGATAAAGAGGGTATCCCCTTCGAGGGCAGCCGGATGCAGCGGTTCGATCCAGGTGCGGAACGACACGTCGGAAAGCTCATATTCATTCTGGATGAAGGAAAGGATCTCGGACCACTTTTCCAAAATCTGATCAAACATCGCGAAAACTCCGGTTGGCATAATAACAGCCGCAGGAAGACGAAAGGCCGCATTCCGGAGGCTGCAGGGATGATTATACAAAAAGACTCTTTATTTTTCAAGGACGCGGGGCCTGGAGAGTCCGTTACAAGGTCCGTTTTCACGGTTGATAAGATGTGGATAACCGTGGAAAAGGTGTGTTTTTCAGGGTGATGAACGAAAAACGAATGAAATTTAACCATATGAGGATTTCCTGCTTTTACCAGTGTCTTCCACAGAATAACAGAGGAAAACCGGCCCGAACGGTGCAAAAAACCGCCCTTTTTGGTTTGACAATGATGAAAAAGAGGCGGTTATCCACCAGCCGTCCACCGGGCGGTGGAAAGAGGATGAAGAAAATTTATCCACGAAACCGTTGTGGAAAAAGTTTCCTTGACGAAGACAGGCCCTTTTCCTATAATGAGAAACGGTATCGCCTGATACCGCTTTTGTTTGTGACGCCTGAATATGGGTATTAAGGAGGTGATCCTATGAAAATGTTAGGCTGCACATTTCAGCCCAAGAAGCGCCAGCGCTCCAAAGTGCACGGTTTCCGCAAGAGAATGAGCACGTCGAACGGCCGCAAGGTTCTGGCCGCCAGAAGAGCAAAAGGCAGAAAAGTTTTATCCGCATAAGGTCGCTGAAAAGTGACCTTTTTCTGTATGCAGATTTTGATCCTGAGGCGGATGTGAGAAACTGGGATTCCCTGAAAACTTATCCGGAATTCAAGCGGGTCTATGACGGGCACCGTTCGCGTGCCGACCGTCTGCTCGTGATGTATGCCCTTCCCAACGGGACCGACCGTTTCCGGGTGGGGCTTTCCGTGAGCAAGAAAGTAGGAAACAGTGTCATCCGCCACCGGATCACCCGGAGGCTCCGGGAGATCGTTCGTGACAACAGGCGTCGTCTGACGGGCGGTTGGGATATAGTCGTGGTGGTACGCAGTGCCGCCAAAACAGCAGGGTACCAGGAATTGGAGGGGGCATTCCTGCATCTGGCAGGTATGCATCGTTTGCTCGGGCCGGAAGAAAAGACGGTCTGAGTGTTTTATGGAGAATGGCCGGTGATGATCGTTAAGGGCATGGTCTTTCTTATCCGTCTCTATCAGAAATATCTGTCCCCGTTAAAGATGAATCACTGTAAATATATCCCCACGTGCTCGCAGTATGCCATCGAGGCGCTGCAGAAGCACGGTCTTTTCAAGGGAAGCCTTCTGGCAGTCTGGAGGATACTCCGCTGCAATCCGTTTTCCCAGGGGGGATATGACCCCGTACCCTGACACGCAATCTGCTTCAAGGAGGAACGCAGTTTGTACGCATTATTTGTCACCAAGAGCTCGGCATTCCTGATCGGCCCCATCGCCACGCTGCTGGGGTATCTGATGAATGCCATCTTCGAGATGCTGAATACGATGGGAATCCCGAACATCGGTACCTCTGTCATTTTGTTCACCATCATCATCAACCTGCTGATGCTGCCGCTCACCATCAAGCAGCAGCGCTCCACCAAGCTGAATTCGGTCATCCAGCCGGAGGTTCAGGCAGTCCAGGCCAAGTACAAAGACCGCAAAGACCAGGAATCCATGGTCAAGATGAACGACGAGGTGAAGGCCGTCTACGCCAAGTACGGCACGTCCATGACGGGCGGCTGCCTGACATCGCTCATTCAGATCCCGGTCCTGTTCGCGCTGTACCAGGTGATCTACCGCCTGCCGGCGTACGTGGATTCGGTCAAGGGTGTTCTGATGAACATCGTGAACGCCCTGCAGACGTCTTACCCGGACTATGCCAAAGTGGAGGAGTTCACGGCTCTGGCCGGCCGCACCGTTACCGGTGATTTCACACAGGCCAACAAAGTGGTGGATCTGCTCTACAGCCTCAACAGCACCAAGTGGACCACGTTCACGGAGCTGTTCCCGAACATCGCCAATGTGGTGGCTGAAAACCGCGCCCAGCTGTCCGTGTACAACACCTTCCTGGGCATGGATCTGGCTCAGAATCCGGGGTTTGCCTTCCCCATCATCCTGATCCCCATCCTGGCGGGCCTTCTGCAGTGGCTGTCGGTGAAACTCAGCACCGCCACCATGGAGCAGCCTAAGGGCGACAACCCGACCATGAACACCATGAACACCATGAACAACATCATGCCGCTCATGTCCGTGGTCTTCTGCTTCATGCTGCCGGCCGGCGTGGGTCTGTACTGGGTGGCTTCGTCCGGCGTCCGCGTCATCATCCAGCTGTTCGTCAACCAGTACATCAAGAATCTGGATATGGACAAGGTGGTGGAGCAGAACGTGGCCAGACTGAACGTCAAGCGCGCCAAGCAGGGGCTTCCCCCCGTCAAGGCCACCAAGGTGTCCGAGGCCGTGCAGGTCATGCAGGAGTCCAAGGAGGAGCGCGAAGCCAAGGAAGCGGCCATCGCTGAGGCGGACCGCGCCCGGGTTGCCAGACAGAAAGCCAAGGAAGACTTTTACAACGACGGTGAAGCCAATCCCACCAGCCTGGCAGCGAGAGCGGCCATGGTGGAGAAGTACAACAGAAAGGCCGAGGAAAAAGGCCATAAGAAGTGATTTCGGATAGGAGTAAGCATGGCTGACTGGAGAGAATTTACGGCCAAAACGGCTGTGGAAGCCATCGCGGAAGCGTCCCTGATCTTCGGTGTCGCCGAAGACCAGCTGGAAGTGGAAGTGGTCGACGAGGGCAAGAGCGGTTTCTTAAGCATCGGTGCCCGCCCGGCCGTCATCAAGGCCCGCAAGAAAATGACGGATCTGGACTTCGGTCTGGAGTTCCTGCGCAGCGTCCTTTCGGAAATGGGTGTGCCGGCGGAAGTGACCGGTGCCTGGAACGCGCAGGATGAATGCTTCGATATCAATATGGAAGGCGAGGATGTGGGCATCCTGATCGGCAAGCGCGGTCAGACCCTGGACTCGCTGCAGTACCTGACCAGCCTTGTGATCAACAAGCACCGTGAGGAGTATGCCCGCGTCAAGCTGGATACGGAAAACTACCGTGCCCGCCGCAAGGAGACGCTGGAGAGCCTGGCTCATTCGGTGGCCGGGCGCGTCCGCCGCACCCGCCGCGAAGTGGCGCTGGAGCCCATGAACCCGTACGAGCGGCGCATCATCCACTTCGCCCTGCAGGATGACCGCAACGTCACCACCCGCAGCGAAGGCGAGGAGCCGTTCCGCCACGTGGTGATCTCGCTGAAAAAGGACGGCGGTTCCGCCGATACCGGCCGGCGCGGATACGGTCATTACGACTTCCGCTCCCACAAGTAAACCGTCAGGGGACCGCCCATACGGCGGACAGCCGGCGGCGGTATGAAAAGAGCAGACGCTGCAGGCTTCGGCCTGCAGGCGGCTGCTTTTTCACTTTCAAAACGTCCGGCCGCCCCTTTTGCGGGGCGGAAAGGAGTTCCTATGAAGACCATTGCGGCCATTGCCACGGCGCTGGCCGAGGCAGGCATCAGCATCATCCGCATCAGCGGCCCGGAAGCCTTTTCGGTGGCGGACCGCGTGTTTGCCTTCCCCGGGCATCCGGAGAGGAAGCTTGCGGAGTGTGCCGGCTATACGGTACACTACGGTCATATCGTGGAAGACGGCCACCGGCTGGACGAAGTGCTGGCGGTGGTGTTCCGCGCGCCGAAAAGCTTCACCGCGGAGGACGTGGTGGAGTTTCAGTGCCACGGCGGCATCTACGTGACCAAGCGCATCCTGCGGCTGGTGCTGGATAACGGCGCGTCGCCGGCCGAGCCCGGTGAGTTCACCAAACGGGCATTCCTGAACGGCCGCATCGACCTGACGCAGGCGGAAGCCGTGGCCGCGCTGATCCGGGCGGAGAACGACTACGCTCTCTCCGCTTCGGTGCAGCAATTGTCCGGCGCCACGTTCCGCGCGGTGAAAGAATACCGGGAGGTGATCCTGAACGAGACGGCCCGCATCGAGGCGGCGCTGGACGACCCGGAGCATCTTTCGCTGGGGGAGGAATATCCGTCTGCTCTGGCAGAGCTTCTGACGCCCGTCCGCGACGGGCTGATAGCGCTGGCGGACCGGTTTGATGAGGGGCGCGTGGTGTCCACCGGCATCCGCACGGTCCTGGTGGGCCGCCCGAACGCCGGCAAATCGTCCGTGCTGAACGTGCTGTGCGGGCGCGAGCGCGCCATCGTGACGGATATCCCCGGCACTACGCGGGACACCATCGAGGAGCGCGTCCGCCTGGGTGACATGACGCTGCTGCTCATGGATACCGCCGGCATCCGCCAGGCGTCGGATGTAGTGGAGCAGATCGGCGTGGAACGGTCGTTTGCGGCCGCCGCCGAAGCGGATCTGATCCTCTACATCTGCGACACCTCCCTCCCGCTTTCGGAGGATGACCGCACACTGCTGGCGAAACTGCCCGCAAAGCCGCTGGTGGTCCTGATGAACAAGAGCGACCTGACGCCCGTCACCACCGAGGCGGATGTGCGGCAGGCAGGGGCCAACGGTACGTTTGTGACGGTCTCCGCCAAGACGGGTGAAGGGTTTGATGAGCTGCGGGATGTGATCGCCGCGCTGTTTGCCCAGGGGAAGATCCGCTGGAACGAGCAGGCCGCGCTCACGAACGACCGTCAGCGGGATGCCGTACGGCGGGCGGCCGCTTCGCTGACGGCAGCCATCGGAAGTGCCGAAGCGGGCCTTCCGGAGGATTTTTACACCATCGATCTGCTGGATGCCTACGCGGCGCTGGGGGAACTCACGGGTGAGACCATTGAGGATGACCTGGCGGACCGCATCTTTGAAAAGTTCTGTATGGGGAAATGACATGAGAGGCTGGGAAGAAACATACGATGCCGCGGTGATCGGCGCGGGGCACGCCGGCTGCGAGGCCGCGCTGGCGCTGGCCAGGCTGGGGCTGTCCACCATTCTGTTCACGGTGAGCGTGGATTCCATCGCCATGATGCCCTGCAATCCGAATATCGGCGGCAGTTCCAAGGGGCATCTGGTGCGTGAACTGGACGCGCTGGGCGGCGAGATGGGCAAAAACATCGACAAAACCTTCCTGCAGTCCAAAATGCTCAACCGCTCCAAGGGGCCGGCGGTGCATTCGCTGCGCGCGCAGGCGGACAAGCAGGCATACAGTGCCTCCATGCGCAAGACTTTGGAGAATACGGACAACCTGGTGATCCGCCAGGCGGAAGTTTCGGAGGTGGTCGTGGAGGAGGTCGGCGGAAAGCCGCACATCACGGCTGTCCGGACGGTCTCCGGCGCCACGTTTCACGTGAAAGGCTGCGTGCTGGCGTCCGGCACCTATCTGGCGGCACGCTGCATCTTCGGCGATGTCAGCATGCCCACCGGCCCGAACGGGCTGATGGCCGCCACGCACCTTTCGGATTCTTTGCGGGAGGCGGGGGTTCGCCTGCAGCGCTTCAAGACCGGCACGCCCGCGCGTATTGACGGGCGCACCGTGGATTTTTCGAAGATGGAGATCCAGGAGGGCGATGTGCCCGTCACACCGTTCTCGTTTTCCACGGATCCGGAAGATGTCCAGAAGGATCAGGTGCCGTGCTGGCTGACGTGGACCAACGAAGAGACGCACAGGATCCTGCGGGAAAACCTGGACCGCTCTCCTCTCTTTTCGGGGGTGATCGAAGGCGTGGGACCCCGCTACTGCCCGTCCATCGAGGACAAGGTGGTGCGGTTCCCGGACAAGGAGCGCCATCAGATCTTTGTGGAGCCCGAAGGCCTCTACACGCATGAACTGTATCTGAGCGGCCTGTCCAGCTCCATGCCGGACGATGTGCAGCAGCGGGTGGTGCGCTCCATCGCGGGGCTTGAAAACGCGCGGATCGTGCGCAATGCCTACGCCATCGAGTACGACTGTCTGGCGCCGGGGCAGCTCAAAAGCACCCTGGAACTGCGCGCCATCGGCGGGTTTTACTGCGCCGGGCAGTTCAACGGGTCTTCGGGCTACGAAGAGGCCGCCGCGCAGGGCATCGTGGCAGGCATCAACTGCGCCAAACACATTGAAGGAAAGGCGGAACTGGTCCTCTCCCGCTCTTCTTCCTACATCGGGGTGCTGATCGATGATCTGGTCACCAAGGAGCACACCGAGCCCTACCGCATGATGACCTCCCGGGCGGAATACCGGCTCCTGCTGCGGCAGGACAACGCGGATCTGCGCCTGCGCGAGGTGGGATACGCCATGGGGCTGGTCAGTGAGGAAGAGATCGCGAAAACAAGAGAGAAAAAGAAACTGATCGATGCGGAAGAAGAACGCCTGAAAACGGCCGTGGCGGCACCGTCCGAGGAGATGCAGGCCTATCTGCGCGCGCAGGGCAGCCACGAGCTGAAGAGCGGCGTGTTCCTGGATGAGTTGATCCGCCGTCCGGAGCTCAGCTACGAAGGGCTGGCACCGTTTGATCCGGACCGGCCTCTTTTGCCGGCGGATGTGTGCGAGCAGGTGGAGATCCAGATCAAGTACGGCGGATACATCAAACGGCAGATGGAACAGGTGGAGCGGATGAACCGCCTGGAAGGCAAGCAGATCCCGGAGGATCTGGACTACACGCTGGTGCCGAGCCTGCGGAGGGAAGCCCGCGAGAAGCTGATCCGCTTCCGCCCGGCCAATATCGGGCAGGCCGGCCGGATCTCCGGCGTATCACCGGCGGATGTCTCGGTGCTGCTGGTGTGGCTGGAACAGCACTACCGGCAGACAGTTGCGGAGGGTAACGATGAACCGTGAGGATGGGGTCAACCGCATACAGGAGGTTTTGGGTGCACTGCCGGTGGGATGCAGTCCTGAACAAGCCGAAAAACTGTATGATTGGTATAAATATCTAACTGAAAAGAATAAAGAGTTCAATCTGACGGCCATCACGGAATTTGAGGAGGTGCTGGAGAAGCACTACTATGATTCGCTGCTGTATGTTCCGGAAGCGAGCTGCCGGAAGATCATTGATGTGGGCACCGGTGCCGGCTTTCCCGGCATGCCGCTGGCCATCTTCCACCCTGACGTTCAGTTTGTGCTGATGGATTCTCTGGCCAAACGGATCCGGTTTATCGAGGAAAGCGTGGAAATGTTGAACCTGACGAATGTAACCGCTGTACACGCGCGCGCGGAGGATCTGGCCAGAGATCCGGCGTACCGCGAGCAGTTTGATGCGTGTGTGTCTCGGGCAGTCTCTCAGCTGCGGGTGTTGGCCGAATACGATGTGCCGTTTGTGAAAGTAGGCGGGGAGTTTGTTCCTTATAAAAGTGGGGATATCGCAGAGGAACTCGAAGAGGCCGAAAAGGCGCTGAAGGTGCTGGGTGTGAAACTGGAGAAGAAGCAAAAGGAAGTGCTGCCGGTTTCACAGGCTCAAAGGACTCTCCTGCATTTCCGGAAGAAGAAGGAAACACCGAAGGCGTATCCCCGGAAAGCAGGAACACCGGCAAAAAAACCGCTGTGAATGTTCCACGTGGAACACAACTGGATCACGTGTGCAAATTGTTCCACGTGGAACAATTCAGATAATCTCGAACCGCATCTGCATTCGCCGACCTGCACCCGTTCCAACCCGGCGCAACACTCCGGTGATCTAACTGCCAACTTCATCTCACATCGGATACAGCAAGACCTTCCCTTTGGGAGCCTCGCAAACGAGTCTCCGTCGGGAAGGTCTTATTCGTACTGTATCCGATGTGGATTCCGTAGGCAGTGGATATCACCTCCGCTAAGAGCGCGCCGTTAATCGGTTGTCAGGGTGCATGGTCGGTCTCATCGCAGATGCTGCCAGGTTTGATCTGCCCGCTGTGTACGGTTTGGAAAGCTTTATGATTCTCAAAAGAGAGATTAGGATCATCGGCGTAATTGTTGTGTTCCACGTGGAACAATCCGTAATTCTATGATATAATGCTTGAAGGCTGTATGTGCAGCCATGAAAGGAGCATCCATGGCTCGAATTCTGGCAGTTGCCAATCAAAAAGGCGGTGTCGGCAAGACAACCACCGTGATCAATCTGGGCGCGTGCCTGGCGGAGGCCGGCAAACGCGTTCTGGTGATCGATCTGGACCCGCAGGGGAACACCACCAGCGGGTTTGGCGTGGATAAAGAAGCCGCCGAGAACAATATCTACGATATCCTCCTGGGAGAAGCTTCTTTTGACGAAGCCGTTCAGCGCGAAGTCTATCCCAAACTGGATCTGGTGGCATCCGATGTGGAATTGTCCGGTGCCGAGATCGAACTGATCAATCGGGAGCATAAAGAATATATTCTGAGGGATGCACTGGCGCCGGTGCGCGACAAGTACGATTTCATCCTCATCGACTGCCCGCCAGCGCTCAGCATGCTGACAGTGAATGCGCTGACTACCGCGGATGCCGTGCTAGTGCCCATCCAGTGCGAATACTACGCTTTGGAGGGTCTCAGCCAGCTGATGTACACCATCAACCTGGTGAAGGAGCGGCTGAATCCGGAACTCACCATCGATGGCATTGTCTTCACCATGTTTGATGGGCGCAACAACCTTTCGCTGCAGGTGGTGCGCAATGTCCGGGACAATCTGCAGGAGCACGTCTACAAGACACTGATCCCGCGGAATGTCCGGCTGGCAGAGGCTCCGAGCTACGGCATGCCCATCTGTGCCTACGAACCAAAATCGACGGGTGCAGAGAGCTACCGGATGCTGGCCAAAGAAGTGATCAGGAACGCCAGGAAATCAAAGTAATATAACAATAGATGAGCAGAGATGATCTGCCGGGAGGACTCTATGGCCAAGACAAGAAGAGGCGGCTTGGGACGCGGGCTGGATTCGCTGATCCCTTCGCTGGAATCACGCCGTACGGCGGCCGCAGCGGAAGAGCCGAAAGAAGAAAAAGCACCGGAAAAGCCTGAAAAACCGTCAAAACCGGCGGCCGCAGGACGCAAAACCGAAGAAAAACCGGCGGAAGCGCCCGTGAAGAAAGAGAAAAAGCCGGCTAAAGAAGCTACAACTACAGCAAAAGAAGTAAAGACCCCGGAACGGAAAGAAGAACCGGTCGCTGCGGATGCCATGGTGCGGCTGAGCGCCATCGAGCCCAACCGCGGACAGCCCCGCAAAGAGTTTGATGAGGCGGCGCTGCAGGAACTGGCGGATTCCATGAAGCAGTTCGGCGTGATCCAGCCGCTCATCGTCCGCCCGAAGGGCAAGCGCTACGAGATCGTGGCCGGTGAGCGCCGCTGGCGGGCGGCCAAACTGGCCGGTCTGCGCGAGGTGCCGGTGCTGGTCCGTGAGTACGATGACCGCCAGGTGTCCGAGATCGCGCTGATCGAGAACCTACAGCGCGAAGATCTGAACCCGCTCGAGGAAGCCGGCGCCTACCGGGCGCTCATGGACACCTACGGGCTGACGCAGGAAGAAGTGGCGGAACGGGTGTCCAAGGGGCGCGCCAGCGTGGCCAATGCGCTGCGTCTTTTGAACCTGTCGGAGCCGGTGCAGGTCATGGTGCGCGAAGGAACGCTGTCCGTGGGGCATGCCAAGGTACTGCTGGGGCTGGAAACGGCCGCACAGCAGGAGGAAGCGGCCGGCATCGTGGTGAAGGACAAGCTGAACGTCCGCCAGACCGAAGCCCTGGTGAAGCGCATGCTGGCCCCGCAGACCGGCAAAAAGGCGGCAGCCGTTCTCGCCAATGAAGCCACGTACCGGAAACTCGAGGAAACTCTGAAAGAAAAGGCCGGCACGCGCGTGCAGATCCGCCGGAAGACCGAGAAGACCGGCCGCATCGAGATCGACTACTACAGCGTGGAAGATCTGGACCGCATCGTGGAGTTCTTTACCAGAAAATGACCGGGCACAAGCCCGATGAGATAGAGGAGGAGATTCTATGCTTTCTGCAGCTGCCCTTTCGTCGTTTCAGATCCCCGCAGGCGTGCTGGCCATCCTGGTCATCGTGCTGGCCGTCGCCGTGACGGTGCTGCTCATCCTGCTGGCGGCCACCATGCGCCGCATGACCAAGCTCGAGCGCCGCATCAGCAAATTCCTGGCCGGCCGCGACGGCAAGAACCTGGAGGAGATCCTGGTGCAGGTGGTCAAGGACATGGAGACCGTGACGAACGTCAGCCGGGAGACCGAGCGCAAGATGTCCGTGATGATCCGCAAGGACAACGACAAGTTCTCCAAGGTGGGCATCGTCCGGTACGACGCGTTCCGCGGCATGACCGGCAAGCTTTCCTTCGTGGTAGGCCTGCTGGACGGGCGCGACAACGGATTTCTGATCAACAGCATGCACTCCAACGAAGGGAGCCATGTGTATCTGAAAGAGATCCTGCACGGCGAGTCCGTGACGGCGCTCTCCAGCGAGGAGAGAAAGGCGCTCGAAGAAGCCCTGCACTGCGAAAAAGGGGAGTGAGCGCCTGATGCAAACCGCTTGACGGCGGGCGCACATTTGCTACAATAACGAATACGCGAATAACCACGCGGCCGAGTGGCCGCCCGCCCGGGGGGCGGGAAAGGAAGGATATGCTCGATATCAAGTTTGTCAGAGAGAACCCGGAGATCGTCAAACAGAACATCCGGAATAAATTTCAGGACGCCAAGCTCCCGCTCGTGGACGAGGTGATCGAACTGGATGCGCGCAACCGCGCCATCAAGGTGGAAGTGGAAGGCCTGCGCGCCGACAAGAAGAAGGCGGCCAAAGAGATCGGCATGCTGATGAAGGCCGGCAAGCGCGACGAAGCGGAAGCCAAAAAGGCGGAATCCGTCCGCAACGATGAGCGCATCGCGGAGCTTTCGGAAGAAGAGAAAGACGTGGAGGCGGCCATCAAAAAGATCATGATGACCATCCCCAACATCATCGACCCGTCGGTGCCCATCGGCAGGGACGATTCCGAGAACGTGGAAGTGCAGCGCTACGGCGAGCCGGTGGTGCCGGACTTCGAGATCCCGTACCACACGGAGATCATGGAAGCCTTAAACGGCATTGATCTGGACGCCGCCCGCCGCGTGGCCGGCAACGGCTTCTACTACCTGATGGGCGACATCGCCCGCCTGCACTCGGCGGTCATCGCCTACGCGCGTGATTTCATGATCGGCCGCGGCTTCACCTACTGCGTGCCGCCGTTCATGATCCGTTCGGACGTGGTGACGGGCGTCATGAGTTTTGCCGAAATGGACGCCATGATGTACAAGATCGAAGGCGAAGACCTCTACCTGATCGGCACCTCCGAGCACTCCATGATCGGCAAGTTCATCGACCAGATGATCCCGGAAGCCGAACTTCCCTACACGCTGACCAGCTATTCGCCCTGCTTCCGCAAGGAAAAAGGCGCGCACGGCATCGAGGAGCGCGGCGTCTACCGCATCCACCAGTTCGAAAAGCAGGAGATGATCGTCATCTGCAAGCCGGAGGATTCCCCGATGTGGTTTGACAAGCTCTGGCAGAACACCGTGGATCTGTTCCGCTCCATGGAGATCCCGGTGCGGACGCTCGAGTGCTGCTCGGGCGATCTGGCCGACCTGAAGGTCAAATCCATCGACGTGGAGGCCTGGAGCCCGCGCCAGAAGAAGTATTTTGAGGTGGGCAGCTGCTCGAACCTGGGCGATGCCCAGGCCCGCCGCCTGCGCATCCGCGTGAACGGCGAGAACGGCAAGTATTTCGCCCACACCCTCAACAACACCGTGGTGGCGCCGCCCCGCATGCTGATCGCGTTCCTCGAGAACCATCTGCAGGCGGACGGGACCGTGACCATTCCGGAAGTGCTCCGTCCGTACATGGGCGGGCAGACCGTTTTACAGAAGCGCTGACAGGCGAAGGCCTGCCGCGACAGGTGAGCCTATGCATGGATATCTGAAAGCCGTGGGCCTGGGCGCGTACGACACGCGCCGCGCCTACGCGTCTCTCATCGAAAAAGTGACCGAAAACCCGGACGTCACCAGCATCGTGCAGACCGGGCAGGATTCGCACGTGGCCGTGCTGTTTTCGCTGATGACCGAGGCCTCCGGCCTGGCCGTCTGCGGAGAGTACGAGGAGGATGAGCATTTCCGCACGGATTTCGCTTTTCCCTTCGTGCGGGCGGATGCCGTTTCGTCCACCGCGCCGTGCTCGGTGCAGCGCCGCACCGGCGGCGACGGCTACGAAGGCTTGTGCGATGACTACCGCATCGGCATGCCGCTGATCTTTCATCTGAACAATTTCGCGAGGCTCCTGCAGACCGGGCGCAACCCGGAGGACATCACGAGCGTCAGCTTTTCCGGGCTGGCCTCGGACGGGAAGATCCTGCTGCCCACGTTCGATACGGCGGACCGCGAGAAGACGAAAGTGCGCGCCGAAGAGCGCACCCGGCAGATCGAGCAGGCCATGGGCGGCGACCAACAGGCCATGGAACGGCTGTCGTTTCAGGAGATGAACCTGTTTGCCACGGTCAATTCGCGGCTGCAGAAGGAAGACCTCTACACCGTCATCGAAAGTTTCTTTATGCCGTCGGGCATGGAGACGGACCAGTACGCGCTGATGGGCGAGATTACGGCCTGCACCCCCTGGGAAAACCGCATGACCGGCGCCAAAGGGTGGTTTCTGGAGGTGACGGCGGCGGATATCCCCGTGCGCGTGTCCATCGCGGCGGACGACCTGATGGGCGACCCGCAGCCGGGAAGACGGTTCAAAGGGAACATCTGGCTGCAAGGCACGGTGGAGTGCTGAAGAAACGAAATCTGAAAAGACCGCATCGGCCGAAAGGCGATGCGGTCTTTTGGTTATGCCTGTTTGTCAAACCTCTCCCGGAAACTGTGCCGCTCCCCTTCGGTCTTGAAGCCGGGGAAGGTGTCCAGGCAGACGCAGTGGAGGGCGTTGAAGAGGCTCTTTTCGATGTCCGGGTTGGACTTCTTCAGTTCCGCGATCAGGTGCTTCACCTCCTGACGCTTGGAATCGCCGATGCCGGAGGCGGTGTTCTCGGTAAACCGGCAGGCGCACTGCAGGAAGGTGAGGTGATTGTAGTCGCGCCAGGCCAGGATGGCCTCCTCGCGGATCTGGTAGAGCGGGCGGATCAGCACCATGCCGGGGAAGTTGGTGGAGTGGAGCATGGGCAGCATCCCCTGCAGCTGCGAGCCGTAGAACATGGCCATGACGGTGGTCTCGATGACATCGTTTAAATGGTGGCCCAGCGCGATCTTGTTGCAGCCCAGTTCTTTGGCCTTGGCGTAGAGCGCGCCGCGGCGCATGCGGGCGCACAGATAGCACGGCGACCCGGTGGGCACGGTGTTGGCCACGCCGAAGATATCCGTCTCAAAACGCGTGAGGGGGATGTCCATGAAGACGGCGTTTTCGGTGATCATCTGCCGGTTGGCTTCGTTATACCCCGGGTCCATGGACAGAAACGTCAGCGAAAACGGGAATTCCGAGTGGCGCTGCAGCAGCTGAAAGAGTTTGGCCATCAGAAACGAATCCTTGCCGCCCGAAATGCACACGGCAATGTGGTCGCCTTCCTCGATGAGGCCGTACTCCTTGACGGCGTGCACGAAGGGCGTCCACAGTTCTTTCCGGAATTTTTTGCTGATGCTGCGCTCGATCTCCTGCGCAGGGGTCAGTTCACGGGGCATCGATGATCCCTCCTCCCAGCACGCGGTCTGCTTCGTAAAAAACCGCCAGCTGCCCGGGCGTGACGGCGCGCTGCGGAGCATCAAAAACGATCTCCGCATGTCCGTCCGGAAGCGGGGTGACGGTGGCCGGCTGCGGCGTCTTGCGGTAGCGGGTGACCACCTCCGCACGGAAGGGGGCATCCGGAACGATACCGCGGATATAGTTCACCTCGCTCACCGTGCACCGCAGGGAGAAGACCTTTTCTTCCGGCCCCACGTAGACGATGTTTTCTTTCATATCCTTGGCGTAGACATACCCCGGAGCGGGCAGCGCCAGGCCCAGGCCTTTGCGCTGGCCGAGGGTGTAGCGTACGGCGCCGCGGTGAGTGCCGAGCACTTTCCCTTCCGGGTCGCGGAACTCGCCCGGCGCGTAGGTTTTGCCGGTGTATTCCTCCAGGAAACGGGCGTAGTCGCCGTCCGGCACGAAGCAGATATCCTGGCTGTCGTGCTTGCGGGCGGTGATGAGGCCGCGCTCCGCGGCCATCGCCCGGGCTTTTTCCTTTGAAAACTCCCCTAACGGAAAGCGGATGTGCGCCAGCTGGGCCTGCGTGAGCATGGCCAGCACGTAGGACTGGTCTTTGGAGAGGTCCTTCGCGCGGCGCAGCTCGTACGTGCCGTCGGCCGCTTTTGTGATGCGCGCGTAGTGGCCGGTGGCGATGACATCGTACCCGTCGGCCAGGGCCCGCGTGAGGAACCGCCCGAATTTCATGGTGCGGTTGCAGTCCACGCAGGGGTTGGGTGTGCGGCCGGCTTCGTACTCGGCCACGAACTTGCGGATGACGTCCTCTTCAAACTCCTGCGTGTAGGACCAGACAAAAAACGGCATGGAGAGCCTCGCGGCCACGGCGGCCGCATCCTCCACATCGCGGTGCGAACAGCAGGTGCGGGAGGAGGCATCGGGCTCTTCCTCGGGGCAGGTGAGGCGCATGGTGGCGCCGGCGCACGCAAAGCCGGCCTCCTGCATCAGGCAGGCGGCCACCGAGGAATCCACCCCGCCGCTCATGGCGATGAGCGCACGGGGACGGGAATGGGAAGCGGTTTGTTCAGGCATGAGCAGGCCGGCAGCAGCCGGCGGTCCTTTCAGGAGAGTGATTGTTTCCGGAACGGTCTGGGGCGGAAGTCCGTTTTCAGTGAAAGCCCCGGGATAAGGTGGTCTGATTTAGCGCTTCGTTCATGGCACCCACGCGGTACCCCTGCAGGTCCAGGGTGACGTAGCGGAAGCCGGCGGCCTTCGCGGCGGCGGTCACAGCCTCGCGCAGGGTGTCATCGGCAAAGCGGGAGACGTCCTCCGGACTCACCTCGATGCGGGCCAGGTCGCCCGCGGTGCCGTGGATGCGCACACGCACCTGCGAAAAGCCGGCATCCCGCAGGAAATCTTCCGCCTTTTCCACGCGGGAAAGCTTCTCTTTGGTGATGGTCTCGCCGTAGACAAAGCGGGAGGCCAGGCAGGCAAAGGAGGGTTTGCTCCAGGTGGGCAGGCCGTACTGCCTGGAGAGAGCGCGGATCTCGCTCTTGTAAAGGCCGGCCGCACGCAGCGGCGAGAGCACGCCCAACTCCGCGATGGCCGTGAGCCCCGGGCGGTAGTCGCCGTTGTCGTCCATGTTGGAACCCTCGCAGACGGCCGGGAAGCCGGCCGCAGCCGCCGTCTCCATCATACCCGAAAACAGGTGTTTTTTGCAGAGGTAGCAGCGGTCCGGCGGATTTTCAGCAAACCCGGGGATGCTCATCTCATCGGTCTCCACCACCAGGTGGCGGACGCCGAGGGATTTCGCAAAATCGATGGCCTCCTGCCGCTCGCGCAGCGGGAAGAACGGCGTGGCGGCCGTCACGGCCAGGATATTCTCTGCCCCGCAGGCCTGCACGGCCAGATAGAGCAGCAGCGTGGAATCCACCCCGCCCGAAAAAGCCACCGCCAGCGGCTTGCGGGCAGCCAGATACGCGCGCAGGGAAGCCTCTTTTTCCTCAAGTGTGGCCATGCATCCTCCTTCTGCACCAGTACGGGACGTATCCGTTTTGGCGCAAAATGCACCAAAAATGATACGTCCCTAAGTGGTGCTGCTCCTGCAAGGATAGCGCAGGGGGGCGGGGACTGTCAAGAAAGCGGGTTATCGGAGTGTCCGATGACGGGTAAACAAAAATCTTTAGAGAATGTTTATGGATGTGGCAAAAAATAACTTGACACGTGGTTTTAAAAACCATATGCTTAAAGGGATAACGGCCGGCCCGGGGCGGTTCCGGCAGAGAGCAGGTATAGATGATGAGATTTGCGGTTCTTTCAGATGGGTCTTGTGATCTGGGGCCGGAGCTGGCGGCGGAGAAGAACGTCCACGTGGTGCCTTTCTGGGT
>CAMJGH010000065.1 GCA_946405185.1 uncultured Lachnospiraceae bacterium | reverse complement strand
AGACTGTCGGGACCGAGACCGGAATCCCCCACCTCTAAGCGCAGCGTAGGTGGGGTTAGTTCAAAAGTAAAGAGGGACTGTCGATCACTAACGGATCATGATCTGAGGCGCCGGGCGATCCGGCGTCTCGAAAACAGGCGTCAGGCTTCATGGGAAGCCTGGCGCTTTCTTTTTTGGGAGAGCCCCAAAAGAAATGTTTCCCTTAAAGGTTCTTTTAAGTTTTCCCCGGTAAGATAGCACCATCGAAAGCAGACACGTTCCGGCCGGCAGGCCGGACAGCCAGCAAAGGAGGACATCATGGCCGGATATCAGGATACATTCGAACGAGTCGAGATCAAATACATCGTAAACGATGAGCAGTACAGCGAACTGATGAAGCACCTGGATGGCATCGCCGCCGTGGACAAGTACGGCAAGACGCCCATCATGAACATCTATTACGACACCCCGGATTACGTGCTGATCCGCCGGTCGCTGGAGAAGCCGATATACAAAGAGAAGCTGCGGCTGCGCAGCTACGGCATCCCGGATGAAGAGCACAACTGCTTCGTGGAGATCAAGAAGAAGTTCAACGGGATCGTCTACAAGCGCCGCATCGCCCTGCCGTACGAGCAGTCCGTGAAGTACCTGGCCGGCGAGATCCGGCCGGAGAAGGAGAGCCAGATCAGCCGCGAGATCGATTTCTTCCGCGAGCACTATGAAGGACTGGCGCCGGCGATGGTGGTCACCTACGACCGCATCGCCATGGCGGGGGTGGACAACCCGCAGCTGCGGATCACCTTCGACACCAATCTGCGCTGGCGCATCGGCAACATGGACCTGCGCGACGGCAATGCCGGGCAGCTCATCCTCCCGGAAGGGCAGCACCTGATGGAACTGAAGGTGGCCGGGGCGTTCGATCTGCGGATCGCCGGGATCTTAAGCGAGCTGAAGATCTTCCCGACATCCTTCTCCAAGTACGGACGCGCCTATGAACACCTCTGCGGCAAGCGCCTGGCGCGCGAGAACCGCATCCCGGAGCAGCAGACAGCCGCCTGGCGCATGCCGGTCCGCCGCACCGAATACCGCTTCTCGTTCGCGGGAAGATAAACAACCAATCTGTCATCCTGAGCGAGGCCTCCAGGCCGAGCCGAAGGATCCCCCACCATAGAAAAAGGAGCACACCATGTCAACCATTTTCGCCAGCATCTTAACCGCGGGTTCCGTCACCGCTTCTTCGTTTCTTCTCTGCACCGCTGCCAGCCTGGTGCTGGGCATCCTCATCGCCTGGGTCTACGGCTGGAAGCACGACTCCAGCAAGAGCTTCCTGATGACCATCGCGCTGCTGCCAGCCATCGTCGAAGTGATCATCATGCTGGTCAACGGCAACATCGGCGCAGGCGTCGCCGTGGCGGGCGCCTTCTCGCTGGTCCGCTTCCGTTCGGCACCCGGCAAGGGGGAAGAGATCACGGCTATCTTCCTGGCCATGGCGGTCGGCCTGGCGACGGGCATGGGGTATCTGGCTGTGGCGGCCGTGCTGGCCATCGTGGTCATGGCGGCCATGCTGATCCTCTCCGCCAGCAACTTCGGCACCCGCAGCAGCGGCGAGCAGATCCTGAAGATCACGGTTCCGGAGTCGCTCGATTACGAGAACGCCTTCGAGGATGCGCTGAAGGACTTCACCCGCAGCCACGAGCTGCAGGAGGTCAAGACCTCCGGCATGGGGAGCCTCTACAAACTGAAGTACCGCATCGTCATGAAGGACGGAGCGTCAGGGCGGGATTTCATCGACGAACTGAGGACGCGCAACGGGAACCTGGAAGTCGCCATCGGACGGCCGGTGAGCAAGGAGACTGAACTGTAAGGAACGCGATCAAGAGAGACAATAATATACAAGCACAGACCCCCTCGGTGGCTCCGTCCCAAGTCACCACCTTGGGGGTCTGTGCTTGTTTATTGTCGCTGGCCGGGGGAATCGCGTAAGGGGAGAGCTCGGTCTCCTTGCAGGAGGAAAAGCACCTGTTGTCGAGGGAGCGGGGTGATCGCGTGGGGGAGAGTTCGGTCTCTTTGCGGGGGAAAAGCACCTGTTGTCGAGGGAGCGGGGAGGTCGCGTAAGAGAAGGGAGTATGGTATAATAAAAACGTCGGCGGGAAGCCGGGAGTGAGGTGTGTGATGGGTGAGCAGGAGTTTACCGTGCGTTTTGAGGCGCGTGAGGCGGAGTTGAGGGATAAATGGTGTGCGGTGTTTGGTTCGGAGGTGGGGCTTGCGGGCTTTCGGGCGGCGCTTTCGGAGGCGTATGAGGCGCGTCCGGCCGCGCTGCGCGTGCTGGACCGCAAGCGGCCGGCTGCGGACCGGTGGTTTGCGGATGCGGCCTACCGCGGGGTGTTTCTGGACATCGATGATCTGGGCGGCAGCCTGGCGGAGGCGGAGGGCGTGCTGCCGTACTTCGGTGAGGCCGGCATGAGCCTGGCGGAGCTGCGGGTGGCACCGGAGCCGGGTCCGGCCCTGGAGCATTTTGCAGCGGCCTGCCGGGAGGAGGGGATCGATCTGTGTGTGCCTTTCCGCCTGGATGCGGTGCCGGCGGACGATGTGTGGGTCACCGAAGCTGCGGCGGGCGATGCGGCGGCTGCGCGGCATTTCTTCCTGTTCGACGGCTGGGAGGTGCCGTCGGTCTATGAGCAGACGCTGCCCGGCGGGACGGGCCATTTTGTGTGGAGTGAGGCCTTGGGCCGGGTGGTCATGTGCCAGACCGGTGCGGGCTTTTATGATCTGAACTACGGGGAGCCGGCGGTGCTGACCGGCATGCTCGCCAGGCTGTTTTCCCTGGCGGATGCCGGGGTGGCCATGGTGCGCCTGCAGGGCACGGACCGTCTGTGGAAGGCGCCGGGCACGAACGGCCGGGGGCTGCCGGAAAACGCGCGCGTGCTGGCGCTGATCCGCCTGGCCTGTGAGCTGGTCTGCCCGTCGTTTGTGCTGGCGGGGCCGGCCGAGCCGGCCGGCGTGCATCTAGCCACGGATGAGACGCTTCCGGATGAGCTGTGGAACGCGCTGGCCATGCAGGACGGCCGCCTGCTGACGGACCACCTGAAACAGACGGCCGGCTTTCCGGCGCTGCGCAGCGCGAGGCGCCTGCAGCCGCTTGCCTGGCGGCTGGATTACGCGCGGCTGGCCGGCTTCGGCATGGCGGAGGAGGCCCACAAGCACTTCCTGAACACTTACTATACCGGCGCGTTCCCGGGCAGTTCCGCCACCGGTGTCTGGACACCGGCCGGCATCTGCGGGTCGGCCGCGCAGCTGGCGGGCCTGGCGAAGGCGCAGGCTGCGGGCGATGAAAAGGCGGCCGCTCAGGCCAGCCATCTGCTGCAGATGCTGACGGCCGTGCTGATGACGCTGCCGGGTGTTCCCATGGTGGCGGCCGGCGATGAGTTCGGCGGGGTGGAGCACTGGGACGAGGCGGCCGGGCGCAGCCACGGAGCGTTCTCCGAACTGCTGGCCGGACGCCGCAACGATGCCACGTCCGTGCAGGCGGAGCTGTTCTGGAAGCTCGCGGAACTGGCGGACATCCGCCGCGAAAACCCGTGCTTTGCCGAGCGCGCTGAGGTGTCCTTCCCGGAGGTGTTCAACGACCACGTGCTGGCCATCCGGCGGCAGATGGGGCCTTCCGTGCTGCTGGGGCTCTTCAACCTGAGCCGCGAAGAGCAGATGGTGTGGCTGGACGAAGACGCCCCGTACACCGATGCCCTGACCGGCGGGGAGACGGCCGTGCGCGGACTGAAGGTGGCGCCGCAGGCGTGGCTGTGGCTCACGCAGGGCGATACCCGCGAAGAGGAAGACGGGCCGGTCTGGACGCTCGATGATCTGTGACGGCAGAGGTTGACGTGCCGCGGGAACGTGGTATATTCAATTTTATAATATTATATTTGAGGAAATCAAAATGAAGACCATCTATCTGGCCGGCGGTTGCTTCTGGGGCGTGCAGGCCTATCTGGATCAGTTTGACGGCATTACGGAGACAGAAGTGGGGTATGCCAATGGCAGCACGGAGGCGCCCACCTACAAGGAAGTCTGTGCCGGCAGCGGCCACGCGGAGACCGTGCGCGTGGTGTACGATGAGGCGGTGCTTTCCACGCCGGCGCTGCTGGAAAAGTATTTCGCGGTCATCGATCCGCTGTCCGTCAACCGCCAGGGGCACGATACGGGCGTGCAGTACCGCACCGGCATCTATTACACCGATGAGGCGCTGTTGCCGGATATCGAAGCCTGCACGAAGGCGCTGGCAGAAAAACTGGGCGCGCCGCTGGCCGTGGAAGTAAAGCCCTTGGAAGCGTTTTTTCCGGCCGAAGAGTACCATCAGAAATATCTGGACAAAAACCCGGACGGGTACTGCCACATTCCGAGGCATATGCTCGGAGAGAGGAAGAGATTATGAGCGTTGCAGTGAGATATCAGTCAAGAGGCGGAAACACCAGAGCGGCGGCGGAAACCCTGGCCGAAGCGCTGGGCGTGAAGGCGGAACCCATTACCGTGCCGGTTAAGGAACCGGCGGATGTGCTGGTGCTGTGCGGCGGCACGTATGCTTTCAAGCCGGACAAGGAGATGAGCGCGTTCATCGGCAGCCTGGATGCCGGAAAAGCCGGAAAGGCGTATGTGCTGGCCACCGCCTCCGGCACGAAGCACGGCGTGAACGGCATGACGGCGGCCCTGCAGGCAAAGGGCATCACGGTGGCGGATTCGTTCCTGCTGCGACTGGGCGCACAGGGGAACACGCTGTTGGGTAAAAAAGGCGGAATGCTCACGGAAGCGCAGAAGGCGTCCGTCCGGGAGTTCGCCGCGAAGATCCGCGCCTGAATATGACAAAGGGACAGGTCAGATGGCTTATCCGGCGGGATATGTCAGAGGGACAGGTCAAATGGCTTATCTGACCGGGTACTTGCCGGTAAAGCACGCCGTACACAGGCCCAACCCGCCCACCATGGCGGGGAGATCATCAAGATTCAGATACGCCAGGGAGTCCGCGCCGATCCGTGCGCGGACTTCTTCCGTTGAGTGGCCGGAAGCGATGAGACGCCGGTCGGTGGGCACATCCGTGCCGTAATAGCAGGGGTGGAGGAAGGGCGGTGAGCTGATGCGCACGTGCACCTGCCGGGCGCCCGCCGCGCGCAGCATGTCGATGATCTGCCGCATGGTGGTACCGCGGACGATCGAATCGTCGATCAGCACGATCCGCTTGCCTTCCACGGCGCTTTTGATGACCGAGAGTTTCCGGTGGACGGCCGCCTGCCGCTCGGCATCCGTCGGCTTGATAAAACTGCGGCCGATGTAGCTGTTCTTGTGAAAGATCAGCCCGAACGGGAGGCCGGACTGTGCAGCGAAGCCCTCCGCGGCCACCAGCCCGGAATCCGGCACGCCGGCGACGATATCCGCCTCCACGGCGGACTGGCGCGCCAGCGCGCGGCCGGCCTGAAACCGCGCCGTGCGGACTTCGATCCCGTCGATCACGGAGTCGTTCCGGGCAAAATAGATGTACTCGAACACGCAGTGGGCGGGCGGTTTTCCGCAGAGGGTGCGGATGCTTTTTGCGCCGCTTTCGTCAACGACCACCACTTCTCCCGGTTCGATGTCCCGGATAAGTTCAGCGCCAACCGCCTGGAAGGCGGCGCTTTCGGAGGCCAGCAGCCAGGCATCCCCTTTCTTTCCCAGAACCAACGGTTTGATGCCGTAGGGGTCCCGGATGCCGACCAGTTTGCGGGGGCTCATGATGAGGCAGGCGTACCCGCCGCGCAGGTTTCCGGCCGCCCGGATCACGGCTTCCTCGATGCTGGGGGAGTGGAGGCGCGCGGTGATGATCTCGTACGCCAGCACTTCCGTATCGGACGTGGTGACGTGCGCCTGCCCGCGGTGAAGCTGGCGGTCTTTGAGTTCCTCTGCGTTCATGATGTTGCCATTGTGCACCACGGCCAGACTGCCCTTGATGTAGTTCATGGCGATGGGCTGCGCGTTTTCCGGTACGGATCCGCCCGCGGTGGAGTAGCGCACATGGCCGATGCCGATGTTGCCGTTCAGGCGTACCATATCGCTTTCCGAAAACACCTCGGCGACCAGGCCGGGGCCTTTTTTCGTCAGAAGGTTTCCGCGCGGACCGTCCGTCCGGGAGACAGACATCCCGGCGGCCTCCTGGCCGCGGTGCTGCAGCGCCAGAAGTCCCGTGGCAATATCCGGGGCCACGGCGGTTCCCGGCGGAGCGAGGATGCCGAAAACGCCGCATTCTTCGTGAAGTTTATCCCCGCAGGAGGGAGCGCTTTTCATGAGGAGTCCTTTCTTCGGAGAACGGCGGGGCTCAGTCCCCGCTGGCTCCGTAGTTGGCCAGCACGCGGGCGGAGGGGTCGTTCACATCGCACCCCTCCCAGGCTTTGTTGGGCATCCAGAAATCCGGGATCATGGCGGCCTGGCCGGGATAGAAGCGTTCAAACAGTTCCCGGTAGAGCAGGCTTTCCTTGGTAAACGGCGGGCAGTAGGTGTAGGCCTGCCGCTTTTTTTCGTATTCTTCGTCGGTGTAGAGGCTTTCGGCGTACGCCTTCAGATCGTCCACCATGGAGTGGCCGACGGCATCGGAGAAGGCGGCCTTCTGGCGCCAGAGGATGGCATCCGGCAGCAGGTGGTCGCCTGCAAAAGCCTGCCGCAGCAGGTACTTGCCGCACCCGTAGGTGTTGACTTTGAGCGCCGGGTCGATGCTCATGACGTAGCGGACAAAGGCCAGGTCGCCGAAGGGGACGCGGGCTTCGAGCGAATTGACCGAGATGCAGCGGTCCGCCCGCAGCACGTCGTAGGCGTGCAGTTCGCGCAGACGCTTGGCGGCCTCTTCCTGAAACGCCTCCGGAGACGGTGCGTAGTCGGTGTACTTGTAGCCGAACAGCTCGTCGCTGATCTCGCCGGTCAGGAGCACCCGGATATCCGTCGTCTCGTGGATGGCCTTGCAGCACAGATACATCCCCATGCTGGCACGGATGGTGGTGATGTCCCAGGTGCCCAGAAGCCTCACAACCTCCGGCAGCGCCTCAATCACCTGGTCTTTGGTCATGATGACCTCCGTGTGGAGGGCGCCGATATAGTCGGCGGCCCGGCGGGCGTACTTCAGGTCGATGGCGTCTTTGTCCATGCCGATGGCAAAGGTGCGGATGCGGTGAGGCAGGAGTTTTGCCGCGATGGCACAGACAAGGCTCGAATCGAGTCCTCCCGAGAGAAGGAATCCCAGCGGTGCGTCCGCGTCCAGGCGCTTGCGCACGCCCTCGATCAGGCGCGTGCGGATGCCTGCGCAGATCTCCGGGAGAGGAGCGGACAGCGGGCTGTCAACGGCGGCGGGATCCGCATACCGGATGAAGCGTCCGCCCTTCCAGTAATGTCCCGGCGGAAACGGATGGATCGCCGCACACAGGTCCACAAGGTTTTTCGGCTCACTCGCAAAGACGGTGTGGCCGTCAGCATCCTCCCCGTAATAGAGCGGGCGGATGCCGATCGGATCGCGTGCGGCGACAAACGAGTCCGTCTCCGCGTCGTACAGGATCAGCGCGAACTCGGCGTCCAGCATCGCAAACATATCCGTGCCGTACTGTTCCCAGAGGGGCAGCAGGATCTCACAGTCGGAGCGGCCGGTAAATGAGTATCCCAGGTGCATAAGACGCTCGCGCACCGGGCGGAAGCCGTACAGCTCGCCGTTGCAGACCACCGCGCTTCCGTGCAGCCGGAAAGGCTGCATGCCGTCCTCCGAGAGGTCCATGATGGACAGCCGGTGAAAACAGAGCATCCCGCGGCCGGCTGCTTCCAGGTGCGACATATCGGGCCCCCGGGAGAGGGTCCGGTCAAAATACGGCCGGATCTCCTTCGGAGACAGTTTCGTTTCTTCAAAACCCATGATCGAACACATGGAGGTTCTCCTTATCCTTCCCGGTCATTCGACATCTTGCAGCGCATCAAACCCTTCCTCACCCGTGCGCACTTTGACGACGTTCTCCACGTCGTAGACAAAGATCTTGCCGTCGCCGATGTGCCCGGTATAGAGCACCTTTTTGGCGGTCTCGATGACGTCGCGGACCGGGATGGCGGAGACGACGATATCCATCTGAACCTTCGGACGCAGATCGGTCTCCACGGCAACGCCGCGGTAGTATTCGGTATGGCCTTTCTGCATGCCGTACCCCATGACGTGGGAGACCGTCATGCCGGTGATGCCCAGGCGGTTCATGGCTTCCTTCAGGGCATAGAGCCGTTCTTCGCGGAAGATGATCTCCACCTTCGTGAATTTCGGGCCGGCTCCGGCGGGGGCAAACGACAGCTCGCGCTGTACGGGAATGGCTTCGGCTGGCGGGGCCGTGCCGCTCACCACCGTAATGGGAGCCTCACCCGCGAAGGCGGCGTATTTGTCCACGGCTGGCGCGAAGTCCGCATAGGCGGCCGGCAGGCCGTGCTCAGAGATATCGAGGCCCGTCATTTCGTCGGCCGGATCGGCCCGAAGGCCGACGGCCTTTCGGATCAGAAGGAAGGCGGCAATGATCAGGATCACGGTATAGATTCCGACCGAAAAGACGCCCGCCGTCTGGATGAGAAGCTGTCTTGCGGATCCGGTGTAAAGAAGCCCGGCGAGGCCTGCCGGTGCATCCGGGTTGGCTAAAAGCCCTACGGCAAGCGTTCCCCAGACGCCGTTTGCCATGTGCACGCCCACGGCGCCGACCGGGTCGTCCACGTGGCAGCGCAGGTCCAGAAACTCCACCACCCAGATGACCAGGAGGCCGGCGACGAGGCCAACGACGGCGGCACCGGCCGCGTCAAAGGCATCGCATCCGGCGGTAACGGCCACCAGGCCGGCGAGCGCCGCGTTCAGGCACATGGAGACGTCCGGCTTTCCGTTGCGCAGCCACGTGGCGGTCATGGTGGTACAGGTGGCCACGGAGGGGGCGATGGTGGTGGTCAGAAAGATGGAAGACAGTTCCGACGGGGTGGTGGCCGCCGCGCCGTTGAAGCCGTACCAGCCAAGCCACAGGATGAAGACGCCCAGAGCGCCGAGCGGGATGGAATGGCCGGGGATGGCGTTTACCTTTGTGACTTTTCCGGACGCGTCCCGGACGTATTTGCCGATGCGGGGGCCAAGGATGACAGCACCGACCAGGGCGCAGAGACCTCCCACCATATGGATGGCGCAGGAACCGGCATAGTCATGGAAGCCCAGGGCCGAAAGCCAGCCGCCGCCCCAGATCCAGTGCGCCTCGATGGGATAGATCACGAGGCTGATGATGGCGGAATACAGGCAGTAGGAGACAAACCGCGTCCGCTCGGCCATGGCACCGGAGACGATGGTCGCGGTGGTGGCACAGAAGACCAGGTTGAAGACAAAAACGGAAGCGTCCGTAAAGCCTTCCTCCGGGGAGGCGATGAAGTCCTTGAAGTGTGTGAACAGATCCAGGTTGGGCTTGCCGATCAGACCGAAGAACGCATCTTCGCCCATCATCAGCGTGTAGCCGAGCAGGGAGAAGACGACGGTGCCGATACAGAAATCCATCAGGTTCTTCATGATGATGTTGCCGGCGTTTTTGGCCCGGGTAAAGCCGGTCTCTACCATGGCAAAACCGGCCTGCATCCAGAACACCAGCGCCGCACCGATCAGATACCAGAATTCCACGCTCATACATAACTCCTTCCTGAAAAACAGAACTCCGCCGCCGGCGGGCGGCGGAGTAATCCGGTTATGTTGCAGGTCAGACCCCGAACAGCAGATCCCCGTAGGTCGGGAACGGCCAGTACGAAGCGGCGGTCATGGCCTCAGCCTCGTCGCAGTCGGCGCGCAGGGCCTGCATCTTCGGCAGGATCTGATCGCGCACGAAAGCGGAAGCTTTGGTGGTGTCTGCGATCTCATCGAGCGCCGTGACGGCATCCGACAGGATCCGCGTGTCGTCGTCGATGGCGTCCGAGAGGTTGGAGAGGCGGCGCATGATGAGCGTGTCGGAGGCGCAGACCAGGAGCGGATCCACGGCCTTTTTGGCGCTGATGCCGGAGGCCAGGGCCGCGGCGTAGGCGCTCACGGCCGGCAGGATCTCGCGGCGCGCCATATCCACCATGGTCAGCGCTTCGATGTGCACCGTGCGCACGTAGTTTTCCAGCTTGATCTCGCAGCGGGATTCCAGCTCCGTCTGCGTGAAGACGCCGTGGCGGATCAGCATGGAGGCGTTCTTGTCATCGAGCAAGTGCGGCATGGCATCGGCGGTGGTGCGCAGGTTGGCCAGCCCGCGGACGTTTTCGGCCTCTTTGATCCAGGCATCGTCGTACCCGTTGCCGTTGAAGATGATGCGCTTGTGCGCCACGATGGTCTCCTGGATGAGGCTGTGCAGGCGGGAAGCAAAATCATCCGCCTGTTCCAGATCATCCGCAAAGACGCGCAGGGATTCGGCTACGGCGGAGTTGATCATGATGTTGGCACAGGCGATGGAATCGCTCGAACCCACCATGCGGAACTCAAACTTGTTGCCGGTGAAGGCGAAGGGGCTGGTGCGGTTGCGGTCGGTGGTGTCACGCGTAAAGCGCGGCAGGCTGTCCACCCCCAGCTTCAGGCGCTTTTTCTCCACGCCGGCATAGGGGGTGTCGTGCTCGATGGCATCCAGCACCGCGCTCAGCTCATCGCCCAGGAAGATGGAGATGACGGCGGGCGGCGCTTCGTTGGCGCCCAGCCGGTGATCGTTGCCGGCCGTGGCCACGGAGAGGCGCAGCAGTTCCTGGTAGTCGTCCACCGCCTTGATCACGGCCGCGAGGAAGAGCAGGAACTGGGCGTTCTCGTGCGGCGTGTCGCCGGGCGAGAGGAGATTCACGCCGGTGTTGGTGGACATGGACCAGTTGTTGTGCTTGCCGGAGCCGTTGACGCCCGCAAACGGCTTTTCGTGGAGCAGGCAGACCAGGTTGTGACGTCTGGCGACCTTTTTCATGATCTCCATGGTCAGCTGGTTGTGGTCGGTGGCCACGTTGGTGGTGGAGTAGATGGGCGCCAGCTCATGCTGGGCCGGAGCCACTTCGTTGTGCTCGGTCTTGGCCAGGATCCCCAGCTTCCACAGCTCGTCGTTCAGGTCTTCCATGTAGGCCTGCACGCGGGGCTTGATGGCGCCGAAGTAGTGGTCTTCGAGTTCCTGCCCCTTTGGCGGCTTCGCGCCAAAGAGCGTGCGGCCGGTGAAGATCAGATCCTTGCGCTTCAGATACATGTCGCGGTCCACCAGGAAGTATTCCTGTTCGGGCCCGACGTTGGTGGTCACGCGGGTGACATCGTCCGCGCCGAAAAGCTTCAGGATGCGCAGCGCCTGGCGGTTTAAGGCCTCCATGGAGCGCAGCAGCGGCGTTTTCTTGTCCAGCGCTTCTCCGCCGTATGAGCAGAAGGCCGTGGGGATGCAGAGCGTTTTTTCCTTAATAAAGGCGTAGCTGGTAGGGTCCCAGGCCGTGTAGCCGCGGGCCTCGAACGTGGCGCGGATGCCGCCCGACGGGAAACTGGAGGCGTCCGGCTCCCCTTTGATCAGTTCCTTGCCGGAGAACTCCATGATGATACGGCCGTCCGGCGCGGGGTTTAAGAAACCGTCGTGCTTTTCGGCGGTGATGCCGGTCAGCGGCTGGAACCAGTGCGTAAAGTGGGTGGCGCCGTGCTCCACCGCCCAGTCGCACATGGCGGCGGCCACGGCGTTGGCGACGGATTCGTCCAGGCGGGTGCCTTCGTCGATGGTCTTGCGCAGCGAGGCGTACACATCGGCCGAGAGGCGGGCGCGCATCTCTTTGTCATCGAACACGTGGCTGGCGAAGTATTCCGGTAACGGTGTCATAGCGAGTCTCCTTTTCGTGTTTGTCAGATGGATGAAAATAAAAAAAGAGAGACCCCGGCGTGCGGAAAAAACATTCCGCGAGACGCCGTTGTCTCTCGATGGGCCTATCATAAAACGGAGCGAAATGGCGGTCAACCGTCAAAATGACAAAATCGTGCCATTTTTCGGGCCGCCGAATACAGCATTTTTCAGGTTGACAGGGAAAAACGCGGTGACTATCCTTAAGGAAGGAGCAACGGCGCTCCGGCAGGGAGGGATCCCTGTCGGCTGTCTGTTGCTCTTTTTTATTTCTTTACAGGAAAGGAAAGGGATTTCCCATGAAAGACCGGGACGAACGTTATCCGCTGTATAACCCCCAGATGGAACACGATGCCTGCGGCGTGGGTGCCATCGTGGATCTGAAAGACCGCCTCACACACCGGACGGTCGATCAGGCACTCTCCATCGTGGAGCGCCTGGCGCATCGCGCCGGCACCGACGCCCTGGGCACCACGGGCGACGGCGTGGGCATTCTGACCGACCTCCCGCACGAGCTGTTTGCCGTGTGGGCCAAAGAAGAAGGCATCGCGCTCGGACGCCCCGGGGAGTACGGCGTTGGCATGTTCTTCCTGCCGGAAGACGAAGTGGGTGCTGCCGATGCCTGCCGGGTGTTTGAACAGCTGGCCTCTGCGGAAGGCCTGCCGATGCTCGGGTGGCGCGATGTTCCCTGCCACCCGGCGCAGCTCGGCGACGGCGCCAGACGGAGCATGCCGCGCATCCGCCAGTGCTTCCTCGGAAAGCCGGCCGGCGTGGAGGCGGGCCTGCCGTTTGACAGACGGCTGTACATTTTGCGGCGCGTTTTCGAGAAGCAGGATACCGATACCTATATCTGTTCGATCTCCTCCCGCACCATCGTCTACAAAGGCATGATGCTGGCGGGACAATTGCGGACGTTTTACGATGATCTGCAGGACGTGCGGTACCTCTCGCGCCTGGCCATGGTGCACTCGCGCTTTTCCACCAATACGTTCCCCAGCTGGAGCAAGGCGCATCCGCAGCGGATGCTGCTGCACAACGGCGAGATCAACACCATCCGCGGCAACCACGACCGCATGAAGGCCCGCGAGGAGACCATGCGCTCGCCCGTGATGGGCGAAGAGATGTACCGGGTGCTCCCGGTGGTGGATCCGGACGGGAGCGACTCGCAGATGCTCGACAACACGCTGGAATTTCTGGTGATGAACGGTTTCCCTCCGGCGCTGGCCGGCATGGTGCTGCTGCCGGAACCTTGGCAGGGAGCGGCCGAGGAGACGCCCTGGCGGGATCTGTACCGCTATTATGCCTGCATGATGGAGCCGTGGGACGGCCCGGCGGCCGTGCTGTACACGGACGGTGACGTGGTCTGCGCGTCCCTGGACCGCAACGGCCTGCGCCCGCTGCGCGGGGCCGAAACCGACGACGGCCGGCTGATCCTGTGCTCGGAGGCGGGGGTCTTATGGGAAGAGAGCGCCCATCTGAGAAGACGGTTCAAACTGGGCGGCGGCGACATCCTCATGGCGGATCTGAACACCGGTATCCTGTGGGAGAGCGCGGCGCTGAAAAACCACTTTGCGGCACAGGCCCCGTACGCTTCGTGGATGCAGAAGATGGTGCGGCTCTCCGACCTTCCGGCGGCCCCGGACGGGCAGACGCTCCCGGACGGCGCCCTGGAGAAACTGTCTGCGGCTTTCGGCTACGCCTATGAAGACATCCGGGACGTGGTGGAGGAGATGGCCGCCACCGGCACCGAGCCGGTGGTCTCCATGGGGGCGGACGAGCCGTTAGCTGTCTTTTCCCGTACGCATCCGTCCCTGTTCGATTACTTTAAACAGCGCTTCGCGCAGGTCACCAATCCGCCTGTCGACGCCCTGCGCGAGGCCTGCAAGACGGACGAGTCCATTTACATCGGGGACGACGGCAATCTTCTCGAACACGAAGACCACAACAGCATGGTGCTCGAACTCCCCGGTCCGGTGCTGACAGAAGAGGAACTGGCCCGCATCCGCGCCATGCGCCACCCGGCGTTCCGGGTGAAGGACGTGTCGCTCCTGTACGGGAAAGACACGCGCCTCGAGGAGGCGATGTCCGCGCTGTTTGCGGCGTGCGATGAAGCCTGCCGCGCGGGAGCCAACATCGTGATCCTCTCGGACCGCGGGGTGGATGAGACCCATCTGGCCATTCCGTCGCTGCTGGCGGTATCGGGACTGGAACAGCACCTGATCGGCATCCGGCGGCGTACGGCCGTCTCCGTGATCTTAGAGAGCGGCGAGCCGCGCGACGTGCATCACCTGGCCATGCTGACGGGGTACGGGGCGCGGGCCGTCTGCCCGTATCTGGCGCACGCCTGGGTGCGCCGCGCCTGCGCCGAAGGAAAAGTGGAGGGTTCCCCGGAGGAAGCCATCGCGCGGTATGATGCTGCCCTGACGGCGGGCGTCTTAAAGATTGCCTCCAAGATGGGCGTCTCCACCCTGCAGGCTTACCAGAGCGCGCAGCTCTTTGAAGCCGTGGGGCTGGAGGAGCCGTTCGTGGAGCAGTACTTTACCAACACGCCTTGTGTGCTCGGCGGCGCGGGGATGTCCCGCGCGGAGCAAAACGCGCGCTGGCATCACGCCCAGGCCTTCGGGCAGCCGGATCTTCCGGGCCTTGCGAGCATCGGCCGGCACCGGCTGCGTACGGGAGAAGGAACCGAAGAGCATCTGTACAGTCCGCGGGTGATTCATCTGCTGCAGCAGGCCGTGCAGACGGGCGATGCAGCGGTGTTTTCGGAGTACGCCCGGACCGTCGAAGAGGAAGGCCCCAAGACCATCCGCAGCCAACTGACCTTCGCCTATGACCGGTGCCGGCCGGTACCGCTCTCGGATGTGGAGCCGGTGGAGGCGATCGTGAAGCGCTTCCGCACCGGCGCCATGTCCTACGGTTCGATCTCCCGGGAAGCTCATGAGTGCCTGGCCACGGCCATGAACCGCCTGGGCGGGCGGTCGAACAGCGGCGAGGGCGGGGAACTGCCGGAGCGTTTCGGAACGGCGGCCAACTCGGCCATCAAGCAGGTGGCGTCGGGACGGTTTGGGGTGACCAGAGAGTATCTGCTCTCAGCAGAGGAGATCCAGATCAAGATGGCGCAGGGCGCCAAGCCCGGAGAGGGAGGCCATCTGCCGGGGGCGAAGGTGACCGGCGATGTGGCCAGGACCCGGTGCTCCACGCCCGGCATCTCGCTGATCTCTCCGCCGCCGCACCACGATATCTACTCCATCGAAGATCTGGCGGAACTGATCTACGACCTGCAGTGCGCCAACGACCGGGCGAAGATCACCGTCAAGCTGGTCTCCTCCACCGGTGTCGGGACGATCGCGAGCGGCGTGGCCAAGGCCGGTGCCGGCGGCATCCTGATCTCGGGCGGGGAGGGCGGTACCGGCGCCGCCCCGATGAGCAGCATCCACCGCGCGGGGCTTCCGTGGGAGATCGGACTGGCGGAAGCGCATCAGGTGCTCTGCCGCAACCGTCTGCGCCGCAAGGTGACGCTGGAGACGGACGGAAAGCTGATGACCGGGCACGATGTGGCGGTCGCCCTTCTGCTGGGCGCCGAACAGTTCGGCTTTGCGACGGCGCCGTTGGCCGCCATGGGGTGCCGCATGATGCGCGTCTGCCATCTGGGCACCTGCCCGTACGGCATCGCCACGCAGGACGAACGGCTGCGCGCGCGCTTTGCGGGAAAGCCGGAATACGTCGAAAACTTCATGCGGATGGTCGCCGGGCAGCTGCGCCGGATCATGGCAGACCTCGGGGCCCGCACGGTGGATGAACTGGTGGGCCGCAGCGACCTGCTGAGGGTGAAGGACGGGGTGAAAGCGGACCTGTCCGCCCTGACCGGCTTTGCCCGGAACGTCCACCGGGAGCCGGAAGGAAAGCACGATTTCCGCCTGGAGGAGCGGGCGGATGTCCGCCTCCTCCGGGACCATGTGCATCTGACGAACGCCGACCGGGCGTTCGGGACGATGCTGCACGGAAGGCGGCATATCCAGGCGCAGGGATGCGGCGGACAGTCGTTTGCCGCCTTCCTGCCGGCCGGGCAGTCCATCGTCCTCTACGGTGTGGCCAACGACTACCTGGGCAAAGGCCTGTCGGGCGGCATGGTGGCGGTCTGCCCTCCGGCGGATGCCGTCTGGCAGGAGGAGGACATCCTGATCGGGAACGTGGCACTGTACGGCGCGACATCCGGAGAGGCCTGCATCGCAGGGCGGGCAGGCGAGCGGTTCGCCGTGCGCAATTCCGGCGCGTGGGCCGTGGTGGAAGGCGTGGGCGATCACGGGTGCGAGTACATGACCGGCGGCCGTGTGGCCGTGCTGGGGACGGTCGGCGACAACTTTGCGGCCGGCATGTCCGGCGGTGTGGCTTTCGTCTATGACCCGGCGGGGATGCTTCCGGCAAAGATCCGGCAGAGTGCCGTCGGCATACGCCCGGTCACGGGAAGTCTGGCCGACGATCTGCACAGGCTTCTGGAACACCATGTGCTGGCCACCGGTTCCGCGAAGGCGCGCGCCATGCTGGAGACGTTTGAGGAGACGCTGCCGTCCTTTGCGGCCGTCATCCCGCACGAGTATGAGCGTTATCTGAAAGGGGAATGAGATGGGAGATCCGAAAGGCTTTCTGACGATCACGCGGGAGGAAAACCCGCTCCGGCGGCCGGCCGAGCGGCTGGGCGACTTTGCGGACCTGCACCGGGTGCTTGGCGAAAAGGAACGCCGGTTGCAGGCATCCCGGTGTATGAACTGCGGGGTGCCGTTCTGCCAGTCGGAGTACGGGTGTCCGCTGCACAACCGGATCCCGGAGTGGAACGACCTGCTGTTCCGCGGCTTTGAAAAAGAAGCGTTTGAGCGGCTGGCCGCTACGGCGCCGTTTCCGGAGTTTACGGGGCGCGTCTGCCCGGCACTGTGCGAAAAGGCCTGCCAGCTGGAGACGGATGGCGTGACCAACCGCGACAACGAGCGGTAT
>CAMJGH010000064.1 GCA_946405185.1 uncultured Lachnospiraceae bacterium | reverse complement strand
ATCGACAAGCCCGAAGACCTCACCTGGTGGCTGAACAAAGAGACGCTGCGCGGAAAGGAAGAGTCATGATGATCCGTTCTTTGAACTGGCCGGGCAGAAGGAGACACCAATGGATCTGAAACAATATGATGGCCGCTGCGTCCGGCTCACGACGGCCGCGGGAGAGGTGTACGAGGGGACCGTTTCCCACTGCGGCGAAGAATATGTCTTTCACGAGTACGGTGTGGAGCAGGAAGCCCTGTTGATGAATCCCATCCTGTTTTACCGGGACGACATCGCGGAGGTGGTCAGCCTGGAGGGCATAAGCGGCCCGTTCGGGCATTATGCGGCACCGTACGGCCGGCTGGAAATGCAGTGCCTCGCCTGGGGGACGGATATGATCGAAGAGGTGCTGGAATCGGAGGAGGAAGAAGCCGTTCTCCGGATGCTGGCCTGCCTGCAGGACCACGTGCAGGAACTCTCGGATCACGCCATTCCCGGCCAGGCGCCGTGGCGCCGGGGGGAGGAGGAGCCGGAACCGGAAGAGGACGAGGAATCCGGCCCCGTGTACCGGGCCGATCTGGAAGAAATGCTGCAAAATCTCCTCCGGCACGGCAGCCGGGAAGCGGCCGAAAAGGCAGGAGAACTGCTGGCCGCGCTTGATGCCGTTGCCTGAGCGGGGCCTGGCTGGACGGCTGGCCCGGCAGAACGAAACTTTGTAAAGGGGGGTGTACGGTATGAAATACGGGGAATCCGCATTTGATGTGTTCTATCTGGTGACGGCCATCGTCATCGGGTGTCTGATCCTGAAGAAGGCCAGACACCGGACCGAGAAACTGATGGGGATCAGCGTGCTGGTCCTGGGGTGCGGCGATGCCTTCCACCTGGTGCCGCGCGTGCTGAACTACTTCGTGGACGCGGACTTCACGGCGGCGCTCGGCATTGGCAAGCTGGTCACGTCCATCACTATGACCGTCTTTTACGTGCTGGTCTTTCACGTGGGGGTGCGTCTTTACAAGGCCAAAGAAGAAAGACACTGGCTGCCGTGGGTGTATCTGGCGGCCATCGTGCGCGTGATCATCTGCCTGTTTCCGCAAAACGGCTGGATCACGAACGAGAGCAGCATGCTCTGGGGAATTTTGCGCAACATCCCGTTCGTCTGCCTGGGGGCGCTGGTGTTTGCGCTCTTTTTCCGGCACCGCACGGACATCCCACGGTTCCGGCTGATCTGGCTGTGGATCTTATTATCGTTCCTGTTCTACATCCCGGTGGCGGTCTTTGCCGGCTTGGTGCCGATGCTTGGCATGCTGATGCTGCCGAAGACTATCTGCTACCTGGCCATGATCTTCACGTTCTACCGGAAGGTGGCCTGACCATGCAGCCTTTTTCAATCGGGCCGGGCGGGGCTCTTTTCCTGCCGGACGGGCTTGAGTGCATCGGCAGTTACGCCTTTCAGGACGATGACCGCATCACCGAAGTGTTCATCCCGGCTTCCGTCCGCGTGATCGAAGACAACGCGTTCTACATCGGGGACGGCAGCCGCCTGCGGGCCGTCCATGTTTCCGCGGACAACCCCGCCTATTGCGACGTGGACGGCGTGCTGTTCACGAAGGATATGACCACCCTGATCAAGTACCCGTCCGCCAGGCGCCGGCCTTCCTACGCCGTGCCGGACACGGTGCGAAGGATCGCGGATGGTGCTTTTGCTCACAGCCACTACCTGCACCACGTGGCGCTGCCGGACGGTCTGGAGGTGCTGGAATCCTCGGTGTTTTCGTTCTGCACGCAGCTGGAGGAACTGATCATCCCGGAGTCGGTGGAGGGCATACCGGCCTACGCGTTCTTCTGCTGCAAAAACCTGCGGCGGCTTACGCTGCCTAAAAAGGCGGCCTATCTGGGGTACGAATCCATCTGCAACTGTGACCGGCTGGAAGAAGTGACGCTCCCGGTGGGCTTCACGCAGCTGGATTATGCCGCGGTGGGCGCCAACCGGCGCCTGAAAGAACTCATCATCCCGGAGGGCGTTGTGGAAATGAACAACAGCGCCTTGATCGATGACACCGGCCTGCGGCGGGTGGTGCTGCCGCAGTCCCTGGAACAGATCTGGGACCACGCCTTCCAGCGCTGCGAGCACCTGGAAGAGATCGTGATCCCGGAAAAGGTGGACTATATCGATGACGAAGCGTTTCTCGGCTGCAAGCGCCTGCGGCGCATCGTCCTGAAAACCCCGCACATCCGGGACGGACGTTTCCTGCCGGATGGTCTGCGGGAGCGCGTGGAGATCGTGTTGGAATAACGTTACGCGGGATAGTGCTCGGGCAGGATCAGCCGGTAGTTTCGGGAGCGGAGCAGGGTGATCAGTCCCTGTTCATCCTCCGGCAGCGCATCCGCCTCGATGCCGCCTTTGGCGGGGTCTTCCGGGCGGTGGCAGTCGGAACCGGAGGTTTGGATCAGGCCGTGTTCCTGCGCAAAAGCCAGCGCCAGGTCGTTGTGGGAGTTGTGGCGGATGCAGGTGTTGCACACCTCCACGGCATCCAGCAGCGCCGGATCGGCCGGTGCGCAGCCGGGCCGGAAGGGGTGAGCCTGGATGATGAACGCGCCGCGGGCGCGGGCCTCTTCCGAAAACGTCGCGAACGGTGCGGAGAAGACAGCCTCCGGGTCTTCCAGCATGTCGTGCGGCACGCCGAAGCACAGGTAGTCGTTGTCGATGCCGTCCACGCGCAGCTCCAGCCCTTCATAGATGCGGATGCCGTACTTGTCCGCCACCCGGCGCATCCGCCGCACGCCCAACAGAAACGCTTCCGCGTGGCCGCCGGGCTGCGTGATATCCCGTTCCAGATACTTAAACGTGGTGCGGTTGTAGTGGTCCGTCACGCAGATGCCGGAATACCCGGCATCCCGGTAGGCGGAGAGAAGTGCGTCAGCGCCCATCCAGCCGCATTGGGAAACGTAAGTGGTGTGAAGATGAAGTTCGATCTTGTACGGTGCCATGCCATGCCTTCTTTTAACGATGAATATTTGACATTATATCATTTTTGAGCGGCCCTGGCCGCTCCTTTTTTTCCGATCTTCAGCTGCATCAGTAAAATGCCTCCGATAAACAGCAGCGTTCCGGCCACCGCCTGCGGCGAGACCGGCTCGTGGCGGATCAGTACCGCCCAGATCAGTGTGAGCACCGACTGGCCGCTCTGGATGACCGAGATGACGAACAGCGGCAGCACCTTCATGACTTCCGACAGGACCCAGAAGGCCACGCCGGTGATCAGCCCCAGCGCCAGCAGGCCGAAGATGCCGGCTGACGTGACGGGCCCCGTGAGCGCCAGCTGCCCCGGCATGAAGGCCAGGACGGCGCAGGTGAACAGGCCGCCGACGGTGAACATGGAATCGTTCATGACCAGCGTGTCCATGTCCTGCACCAGCTTTTTCTGCGCCAGCGACATGACCGCCACGGCGACGCCGCCGATAAAGAAGGCCGCGAACGCCACCCAGTCCGTGGCGCCGGTGGCCGTGGAGGCCGCACCGCCCATGGCGATGGCCATGACGCCGACGGTGCACAGGACGGTGCCGATGTAATCCCTCACGCGCAGCTTCTCATGCAGGATGAGCGCCGATATGGCCAGGATTACGACGGTCTTGACGGGCGGGATGATGACGTTGCCGTAGGAGTACCCGCGGGAGACGCCGAAGTTTTCGCCCAGATAGTTGACCGCCTTGCTGATGCCGCCCACCCAGATCCAGGGGCTCACAAAGGTGAAACGGATCTTCTTTCGCCGCAGCAGCTGCAGGATGCTCAGGAAAAAGACCCCCAGCACAAAGCGGGAGAGCGAGAGCATGGGCGCCGTCAGGAATTCCTCGGCGGATTTGATGAAGACGCCGCCGAAACTGAAAGCGACCGTGGTCAGGATGAGAAGCACATAAGCCATGAAAAAACCTCAGGCGGGGATGTCCCCGTCGTCAAAGTGGAGCGTGACGCCGCCGGCGGTCAGCGCTTTCTGCAGGGCGGTGATATCGATATCCGGCAGCGCGCGCCCCAGGCGCAGCGCCTGCGCCGCGGCAAGGCCCGCTGCCTGCCCGGTCAGGATGGCCGGCGGGATGACCCGCAGCACATCCCACGCATACCCCTTTGCCGCGGCCGAGCGGCCGGCGGTGATCAGGTTCGGGAAGCCGGTCTTTACCAGCGTCCGGTAGGGCACTTCAAACACGCGGTCCCGGTAGTGGAAGTCGCAGATGGCGCCGACGGAGTCCGCAAAGTGCCGGTACACATCGTCTTCCTGCAGCACGTAATCCGCGTCCAGGCAGCGCGTGGTGCGAAACTGCGGCATGCCCGGGAGCGTGACGATATCCCGCTCTTTCCGGCAGGAGGTGTCGGCGAAGCGCATAAGCAGCTCGCGCTGGTTGTCGATCAGATACCGGTTGACATCGTCCGGGTCCGTGCCGTCATACAGCGCCACATCCTCCGGCTGATTCTTCCCCCAGAGGTTGGCGAAGCCGCCGTTCACGTACTTATGGGCCAGGCGGATATCGCCCGCCTCCACGGCCCTGCGGCAGGTGTCCAGGTTCACCTCAAAGGCCATGTAGGTGTGGAAGTTGCCGCGGGAGAGGGTGGGAACGCCGGCGCGGCGCAGCACGTCCGCATCGCCGGTAGCGTCGATGAAAATTCCGGCTTCATAGTATCGCCGCCCGGCTTTGTCCTCCGTGACGATGGCCGCAACGCGGTGCGGGTCCTCACCGTCCGGCACGGTGCGGGTGATCAGCGTGTCAAAATGCAGGGAGACACCTTCTCTCACCAGCAGGTCCGTCAGCGCCAGCGCAAAAAGCTCCGCCGAAAAGACGGTGTCCAGCCGGGGCGGTTCCTGCCCGGCTTCCCGGTATTGCGCCAGGCGCTCCGCGGGGATATCCCTTTCCGCAAACGGCTCCGGGATATCCCCGTAGCCATAGCGGATGCAGAGGGAGAGCATCTCCTCGGCCATGCCGGTGATGATGCGCTTCCCGCGCCCGTTGCAGACAGGCTCGTAGTAGTTGATCAGCCCCAGCGTGGCCAGGCCGCCCAGCTTGACGGACTTTTCCAGCAGCGCCACACGGCAGCCGCTGCGGGCCGCGGACAGCGCTGCCGCGCAGCCGGCCACGCCGCCGCCCGCCACGATCACATCATAACTTCCCGCACAGGGAATGGATTCTGTCAGGGATACCATACCGCACCTCCCGTCACAACCGATGATCCGTCTATACATTATAACACACACCGGGAATTATGAAAGCGCTTTCGGAACGGGAAAGAGCGGCTGTGAAGACCTTCCCTTGCCTTTTCACGTGCCTTCTGGTATCATGCAGAGTGCCGGCACAGGGGCCGGCGAGGGAGAATGAGTATGGAAACACAACAGGTAAAAGCACCGTGGCTTCCGTTCCTGGGGGATCTTCCGTCACACATGGAATACCCGGAAGGCAGCATGGTGGAGGCGGTGGAGCGCATCGCTGACAAGTATCCGAACGCGGTGGCGTTTGACTTCATGGGCCGGGCCACCACGTACCGCCGCATGATGGACGAGATCGACCGGTGTGCCAGGTCTCTGAAGACCATCGGCGTGCGCGAGGGGGACCGCGTGACCATCGCGATGCCCAACTGCCCGCAGGCCATCTTCATGCTCTACGGCGTGAACCGCATCGGCGCCATCGCCAACATGATCCATCCGCTGTCGGCCGAGAAGGAGATCGAGAACTACCTCAACATGTCGAAATCCGTGACGGCTATCACGCTGGACCAGTTCTACGGCAAGTTCGAGCGCATCCGCGCCAACACCAAGGTGGTGAACATCATCATCGCCAGCGTGAAGGATGAGCTCTCTAAGCCCGTGAAGGCCGGCTACATGCTGACCGCGGGCCGCAAGATCGAAAAGATCCCGAAGGACGCCCCGGTGATCCGCTGGCGCGAGTTCATGCAGCTGGGCCGTCACTGCTTCTACAACTACAAGGTGGCCCGCAAGGCGGAGGACCCGGCGGTCATCCTGTACTCCGGCGGCACCACCGGCACCACCAAGGGCATCGTGCTGACCAACGGCAATTTCAACGCCCTGGGCGTTCAGGTGGTGGGCGTGAACCCCATGTTTGCGCCGGGCGACAAGATGCTGGCGGCCATGCCGCTGTTCCACGGCTTTGGCTTGGGCGTGTGCATCCACACCATGCTGGTCAACGGCGGGCGCTGCATCCTGGTGCCGCGCTTCACGGCCAAGAGCTATGCCAAACTGATCGTCAAGTACCGGTGCAACTTCATCGCCGGCGTGCCCACGCTCTTTGAGGCGCTGCTGCGCCTGCCGTCCATGGAGAAGGCGGATCTGTCCTGCCTGAAAGGTGTGTTCTCCGGCGGGGATTCGCTCTCCGTGGAGCTGAAGAAAAAGATGGATGCCTTCCTCGAAGAGCACCACGCCACCATCAAGGTGCGCGAGGGGTACGGCACCACCGAGACGGTGACGGCCTGCTGCTTGACGCCGCCGCACATGGCCAAGGAGGGCAGCATCGGCCTGCCGTTCCCGGACACGTTCATCAAGATCGTGAAGCCGGGTACGGAGGAGGAAGTGCCCTATGGTGAGGAGGGTGAGATCCTCTTAGCCGGTCCGACCGTCATGAAAGAGTACCTGGACAATCCGGAGGAGACGGCGCAGACGCTGCGCAGGCACGCCGATGGCCTCACCTGGGTGTACACCGGGGATCTGGGCGTGCAGGATGAGCAGGGCTTCATCTACTTCCGCGGCCGCGCCAAGCGCATGATCATCAGCTCCGGGTACAACATCTACCCGGCGCAGCTGGAGAACATCCTGGACGCGCACGAGAAGGTGCAGATGAGCTGCATCATCGGTGTAAAGCACCCGTTAAAGATCCAGGCGGTCAAGGCGTTTGTCATGTTAAAGCCCGGTGTTCCCGCCACCGAGGAGACCAGGCAGGAACTCATGGACTACTGCCGCGAGCACATCGCCAAGTACGCCATGCCGCAGGAGATCGCGTTCCGCGACGAACTTCCGAAGACGCTGGTGGGCAAGGTGGCCTACCGGGTGCTGGAAGAAGAGGAGGCTGCCCGTGAAAAGGAGGAGCCGGCCGCAAACTGACGCGTTATTTCACGCGAAGGATCCATACGACCACGCGGGAACGTCGCAGGCGTTCCTGGCCGCGGTGCGCGAAAACGCGGCGGAGCTGGCGCGTCTGTACCCGTGGTATGCCCGCCTGCTGGCGGAAGAAGACTGCATCATAGAGACTATTCAGACGGAGGGGGACCTGTACAGGCTCCCTCCGTTTTCCACGCTCTTTTTCAAGCGGTTTGACGTGAAGCCGGAGGCCGGGGAGGGGAAGTCCGGCCGGCGTCTGCCGGCGCTGACCGTCACCAGCTCCGGCACATCCGGGCGGAAATCGCACATTCACATCGATGCGGCCACCGCCGCCCGGGCCGTACCCATGGTGATAAGCTTCTTCCACTTCCACGGACTGATCAGCGCCAGGCCCCACGTGGCGGTGCTGCTGTCCTGGCCGCCGAAGGGGAAAGACGTGCCCGGCGGCATGCGCACGGCCTCCGGCGCGGCGCACCTGACACCGGTGGTGAAAAAGATCTATGCGCTGAAGAAGACGGCGGACGGGCGCATCGTCCCGGAGACGGAGAAACTCGTGAAACTGGCGGCCGCCGCGGATAAGAGCCCCTTTCCGGTGCGGTTTGTCGGCTTTCCGGCGGTGCTCTCCGGGCTGCTCGCGGAGATGGAAGCCCGGAATCTGAGTCTGTCGCTGCCCGCCGGTTCAAGAGTACTGCTGGGCGGCGGGTGGAAAGGGAGTGTGCCGGCAGCTCCGAATCAGACAGAGCCGGAGACTGGCAGGGCGTTCGGCGCGGATGACCGGCCGGAGGAAACCCCGGATGCCGCCCTGCGCCGCCGCATTCAAGAACGCCTCGGTATCCCCGCGGATCACGTGCACGAATTCTTCTCGGCCGTGGAGCACCCGGTGCCGTACCTGAAATGCCCGTGCGGCCATTTCCACATTCCGGTCTACTCCCGCGTGACAGCCCGCGATCCGGTGACGCTTACACCCCTTTCGGACGGGGAGGAGGGGATCCTTGATTTCATCACTCCGCTCATGTCCGGCCAGCCGCTTCTGTCGGTCATGACGGACGATCTGGGGTGCGTCTGCCACACCCCCTGCCCGTGCGGCTGCAGCGCCCCGTACTTTGACCTGCATGGGCGCGCCGGCGCCGCCGGCATCACCACCTGTGCACAGAGTACCGGCTGAAAAAAGCCTTCCCCCCTTGGGGGAAGGTGTCACCGGGCAAAGCTCGGTGACGGATGAGGGCAAAAGGAGGTAACCATGTCCCGGCTGTTTTTTACCGCTTCCGAACTGAAAGCCGCGCTTCCCGCCTTCCCGGAGACACTGGCCGGGCTTCTGGCCGCTCCCATCCCCTCCCCTGAAGAGGCGGCGGAAGCGCTGGCTTCGTTTGCCGAAAGCGTCAGAGAAGAGGGGCAGGCCGCCCTGCGCGCGCTCGGCTTTTCCGAAGCGGCCGCCGCAGCACAGATCGGACAGGCCGCGGCGCTCTTTTCCCGGGAGACGCTGACGGCCCGCATCCGCCGGGAACTGCCGCCGGCGGAAATTCCTGTATATGTCACCAAAGACGGCCAGCAGACGGAGGAAGTGTCAGAGGCCGCCTCTGTGCAGCCTGTAGCCCGCATCCTGCGCCGGCCGTTAGGCGTCATCTTTCACATCCCGGCCGGCAACACCGAAGCGGTGCCGTTTTATGCGGCGGCCGAGGGGCTGATCACCGGCAACATCTCGCTGGTGAAACTCCCGGAAAACGGGGATATGGTCACGGAGTTTCTGGCCGAACGCTTTGCGGAAGCCTTTCCCGCACTGGCCGGACGGATGGTCTTTGTGCGGTATTCCTCCCGCGACGAAGCCCTGACAAAATCCCTCTGTGATCTGGCGGACGCGGTGTCCGTCTGGGGCGGAGAGGAGGCTGTTCTGGGTGTGCGGCGCCTGGCGGGCGTGGGCACACGCGTCATCGAGTGGGGGCCGAAGATCAGCTTTGCGTATGTTTCCGGTGCTGTGCCGGAAGAAGAACTGCGGGCGCTGGCCGAAAGCATTGCCGGCACGGAGGGGCTGTTGTGCAGCTCCTGCCAGGGAATCTATTGCGATACCAATGATCCTGGAGAAGTCTGCCGGTTTGCCGGGTGTTTCGTGACGGTTCTGGAAGAGGCTTACCGGAACCGTCTGGGAAGCGATGCGCGCGCTGCGGCAGCCCGGACGCTCGAGCGCCGCACGCAGACACTGGCCAGGACTTTCCGGGGCGAAGAAGCCGCGGATCCCCGGACAGCTGTTTTTGAAAACACTTACGGCACGGTGACGGCGCTGCCGGATGCGGCCTGTGAGATGTCCCTGCCGTACGGGAATGTCTGGGTGAGGCCGCTGCCGCAGGCGGACATCATCCGTGTGCTCTTTCCGTACAAGAACCGCCTGCAGTCGGCAGCATTGCTGTGCCCGGAAGCGGAACGCGAAAGGCTGGCAGATACGCTGCTGCGGACGGGCGTGGTGCGTGTGACGGATGCCGCGCATCTGACGGAAGCACTCCCCGCCATGCCGCATGACGGGGAGTGGGAGTGGGGGCGGTATGTGAAGCGGGCGGAGGCGGTCAGTCAGTTTCCGGGAGGATGGTCACCTCAAACGCGGATCCGGAAGGATCCGTGAGCAGGGACTTGGGGTACAGCTGGCAGGTGGTGGCGTATAGTGCGGGGTCGTCGTCATATAGCCATCTTTGGGTGAAGACCACATGGTCCTTGAGGGTGTGCCGGACGATGAAGCCGAGGGCCGGGTCCAGGGTAGGGACGATCTCAGTAACGGCCCGGAAATCGCTGTCAAAGACATAGACGCGGACGTCCTCCTGGCCGATGGTCGTGATAAACAGGTGCTCCCCGTCCCAGCTAGGGCTGCCGAACGGGATGGACAGGGGACTGCGGGATCCGTCTTCCAGGGAAAAGAGCCAGACGGATTCTTCCGCGCGATCCATGCCGTATACCATGTATTCATAGCAGATCAGGGTGTTGTCCATCTTTGTGATGGCAGCCGCGTGATCGGTCTCATAGAGCAGAGCGTTTTCCTTTTTTGAGCAGTCACAGGTGTAAAAACGGGAGCGCGCTTCTCCGCTGCGATATTCGGTGAGCTGGTAGAAAAGAGCGCCTTCTTCAAAGTAAAGAGATTTTATCTGATGTTCGCTCCAGCCGCTGCCTTCATTGCTCATGGCGATCAGGGCCACGTCCCCCGTCTTCAGCGAGATCTCGCAGATCCCTTCGACATCACTTCTCAGACGATCCTGTGCGTAATAGACATCCGCGTAGCAGATGTCCCCAACGATTACCGACCGGCTTATCCCCTGTCCGTCCGTTGCGGCGGTGCAGACGTTTTCGTGACCGGAACCGTCCGGTTTGAAACGTATGAGGGTCTGGCCGGATGATCCGTTCACCCAGACATAACCACGGCCATCGATGAACTGCAGGGTATCAGCACTCACCCGATCCCCGAAGTAAGCATCGTAGGTCTAGTCCGAGTGGTCACAGTTGGCTTTCCCGCAGAGAGGCACACAGACACCGGAGGCGGTATCCCAGTAGTAAAGCAGAAGAAGCTCCTGTCCGTCCTCCGGATCAGCAAAAAAACAGATCCCGTTTTCCGTCAGGTATTCCGGATGATAGCCATAGGAACAGGAAAAGCCCATTACCTGGTCGGCGGCTGATGGATCGGGGGTGCTGTTACGACTGCAGCCGTAAATCAGCACGGAGATAAGCAGTGAAGCAGTCAAAACATTCATTTTCATGTTGAGCCCCTTACCCGGCCCGGGAAAACGGAGACCCGGTGAAAGAAAAGAATGAGGAGGTCCCGGTATTGGGTAACATAGTGCTGCAGCCAATTATGGACTTAATCGAAAGAAATCTCATATGCGTGCAGGGAGTCTTTTCCAATCTCACTCTTCGGAAAGAACTGATAGGTTATCGAAGCCGTTGCCTCATCAGCATACTTTTTGTTCCATAATTTCTCGAAAACCACGTATTCCTCGTTGGTATAGGAAGCCGTGAAACCGCTGCTGTCGCTCCTGAGCGTCGACGTGACAACGGTGACCTCGTTCAGGGAGTTGTCCAGGATAATGCTGCTGGGAGGATCGGAAACCGGATTGATGTAAAGATATGTTCCGTCATAGGTCAGATAACCCGCTGGAATACTTAGCGTTTCTTTCGTGTGATCCGCAGGGGAATACAGGATCATGTGTTCGTCAATATTCTGCTGTTCACTGCCATATTGATATTCATAGATTAACAGGTTATCATTCATCACCACAAAGGAAAGGGGCCTGTCACTGCTATAGAGCAGCGTGCTGCTTTCTGTTTCGGGATCATAGGCAAATACACGGCTGCGGGCTTCCTGCGGCCGGAATTCCGTGAGACGGTAGTAGAGCGTCCCTTCTTCGTAGCGAACATCATACATACGGTGCTCGACCCAGTCTGTATCATCATTGCTCATGGTAATCAGGCGGGCCTCTCCGTCCGGGAGGGATACCCGGAACAGCCCGTCCACATCACTGCCACGAGCATCCTGTGGATAAGAAACCTGAACGTAGCAATCGTTTTCGCGAATGAAAGAGGAGATCACCTGACCGCCGGACGGAGCATCCGTAACCTGTAGCGTACAGACTTTTTCATGGTTGGAACCGTCAGGAAGACATCTCCACAGCGATGAACGCCCGGGTTCATTCACCCAAAGATAGAGGTAGCCATTGAGTAATTGCAGTGTATAGCCGGAAGGGTGTGTACTGGAAGATGAGCCGAAATAGGCATTACAAGAATTGTCATCGTGGGAACAATTAGGCTTTGCACACAGAGGCACACACATCCCGGAGGATGTATCGAAATAGTACAGCAGGTTGAGGCCGGAGAACTCATCAGGCATGAAAATAAAACCATGCTCGGTCATGACTTCCGTACTGCAACTGGTTCGTGAAAAACCGCCGACAGTGGGAATGACAGTTTCGGTATTATTTTGGTGGGCGGTGCAGGACGTCATCAGGATACCGATGAGAAGCAGCAAGAGACATATGGCCCTGTCAGTTTTCATAATAACACCCCATCCACTATTTAAAACATCCGGAAGATTCCTCGGAATCTTCCGGTGCCTGGTTTACGGAACCTCAACGCTTTCACAGTTGAATGTTACATTTGTTCGATAGTCATCCTGAATCACCCTCCCGCTTCCGGCAATCCAGGTGCATGCGGCCACAGTTCCAGGTTCTGAGACGGTGTATGGAGTTGCGGTTTTATATGTTCCCCCTTCCAGATAATACACATTCAGGAACACGGAAACATCATGAGCATTATTGCAGGTCACTTTCCCATATGCCTTAGCAGACGTTATCACCCATTCACATGAGTAGTGGTATCCACTTTTTGTACCGGATGAACTGCCGCTTCCATGACCGGAGGCAGCAGATGCATAGGAGGGAAAAGCCGGTGTGCAGAGAACGAATGCCAGGATGATGGCTGACAGAGGACGAAGGGCTTTTCTTATCATATGAGACTCCTTTCCTGTGTTGGTCAAGCTGCGTTTAGGATGTGCTGTTAATTATACTTTAACAATTGGGCGAATAGAATTCAAGTGACATTCGCGAAATGCAGAAAACAGACTGTAAACAGCACCTGTATACAGAATGCATGAGCCGTGCATGTCACGAACATACAAATAATGGCCGCAAAATGCATAGTATATTTGGATATTCCTGTTGACCATTTCCTGTAAATTTTGTAGAATATAAAATAAAGGAGTCGAAATGATCCGTTTTTGAAAGAGGGCTTATGGGAGAAACGAAACAGAAACCATCACTGGTCATCTATTCGAAAGAAACCGGTATGCTGTCCGAGGAGAAGCCGGCACTTCAGTGGCTTCTGCGTGAGTGGGAGGCAATGGGATTCCTCTCTTCTTCATTCCTGAACTCAGATACCTTCTTTCATGCCTTGCAGAAAGCCGGTCGGGAAAGCATCGGGGTAGTCCTGGAAGCGCCGGAGTCCCAGGTACTCTCCCTTCTGGCCCGGGCCGATTGTATCCGGAAAGCGTTCCCGGGATTGGTTATTATGATGCTGCTGACGGCAGAAGAGGAAGAGGCGGATTTTTCCCCGATAGGTTTCCGTATTCTGAGGATACCGGAACGGGACATGCACGTACAGGAGGCCATATGCCGGAATACGGAGCAGTACCGGAAGGCGGAATACCGGCTCTCCTACTGGGAAAACGGCGATACCGTGTTTCTGGACGCGGCGGATGTGGTCTGGTTCAGTGTAGATAAAACGGACGGAGCGGAAGCCGAGACGGTCTCAAAAGGAAAGGTCCGGGTCGGAGGAAGCCTTTTGGACTGGTGGCGTGTTACGGAACGGCTGGGGTTTGTCCGGATCCATCGGAGTTATCTGATAAACATCCGCTATCTTGAAAAAATGGAAACAGATACGGTGGTTGTCTCCATTCCTTCCGGGAAAGGGTTGCCGCCGGTTCGGAAGACGGTCCCTTTTGGCAGAAGGCGTTATGGAAAAGAACTGAAGGAAGCCCTGCGCCTCTATAAGCCGGATGCCCTCGATCCTGACGGATGGGGTGCGAGCGGTGAATGAAGGGAGGCGCCTGCTGGGAAACGGGCGTTTCTGGCTGCTCCTGGCGGGGGCTGTACTGTTGAACCTGTTTTTGTTCTGGCGGACGCAGGAAGCGCGTTACGGCACGGTGGCCGGCTACGCCGGGGCGTCCTCCCGTGAACTGCGGGAGGAGATCGGCCGCCAGCTGGAGCGTTACGGGCAGGCTCCTTACGCCGACGGCCTGGCGTCCTGCCGGGCCTATTCGGAGGCGGAAAAGGCCGGCGGGGACTGGACGCTCCCGGTCTATGCGGCGGAAGAGTTTGTGATTCCCTATCTTTCTTATCTGGCGGACTATCCCGCTTACCTGGAACAGGTGCAGGAGAACGCCCGCGTCATGTCCGTCCTCCCGGTCTTCGGCGGGGACTCTCATTCTTTTTCCTGGCGCAATATCCGGATGTCGGCCGCGGATTATGCGGGTGTCCCAGCGGACGCGGCCGGCAGTGCCCGCCCGTTTGCGGTGGAAGCGGTGCTGGATTACCACACGGCGGACATCCTGGTACTGCTGCTGATGCTGTATGTCGGTTTTCTTACCTTGGAAGAACGGAAAAAAGGCCTCTGGGGCCTGGTCCGGGCTGCCCGTGACGGCCGCCTGAAGCTGGCCGCCGCGCGATGCGCGGCATGGATCACGGCGGCTCTGGCAGCCTGCGCGGCCCTGTACGGGAGCACGTGGTTGCTGGCCTGCCGGTATTACGGATGGCCGGACCTTTCGGCGGGCGCGCAGTCGGTGATGTCCCTGAAGCAGCTGGTGCTGCCGGTCACGCTGGGGCGGTTCCTGGTCCGCTTCGCCGCCGTCAAGACGGGCGGGATGGTCCTGGTGGGCCTGTGGTTCTGGATGATCCTCACGGCGGCCCGGGATACCGCGGCCGGCATGGCGCTCGCGGCGGCTGCCGCGGCGGTCGAATACGGCCTGTTTGCCCTGCTGCCGGTGCAGAGCCTGCTCAACGTGCTCAAATACGGCAACCTGATGTCGTTCGTGTTCGCGGAGGAGGCGTACCGCGTTTATCTGAATTTCAATTTCTTCGGATACCCGGTCAACAACCGGGTGCTGCTGGAAGCGGCGCTGCCCGTGCTGGGGGCCGGCAGCCTGGTGCTGGAGGCCTTCCTGATGGCCGCCGCCCGGCCGGAAGGGGCCGGACGGTGGTGGAGGAAGCTGGCAGACGAGGCGCAGCGGCTGGCGGACCGGACCGTCGGCTGGGTCACGGGCGCCGCGGCGGAATGGGCCAAGGCCTTCTTCTGCCAGGGAGGATGGTGGATGGTGCCGCTCTATGTCTTCCTGGTGCTGCGGATCTATCCCGTGTGGGAAGAAAAGCCCTTTGCGGCGGTTTCCACGAAGGACCATTACCTGGCGCTGTATGAGGGACCTCTCACGGAGGAGACCCTGCGGGCCATGGCGGACGAGCGTGCGGCGATTGAAGCGGAATATGCCGCGTTTGAAGAGCTCTCCCTCGCCCACGATGCCGGCCGGGTGGGCGATTACGAGTTCGCGGTGGCCCAGGGACTGCTGGATACCACCATGGCGCGTAGCGACGCGCTGGCGCAGGTGGAGGCATCGGCCGCTAGGGCCATGGCGAAGGAGGAGGAGACGGGCATCCGGGCCTGGCTGTTCAATGGCCAGTGGCTGGAACGGTGGTACGAGGACACCCTGCTCTCCCGGGCGGAGGGCCTGCTGGGGATCCTGTTCATGGCGCTGGCGGCCGGTACGGTGCTGGCGGGCGAGACGGAGACCGGCATGAAGGCCTCCGTGCGGGGCAGCCGGAGGGGGCGGGCCCGGTTCATCCTGCGGCGGCAGGCCATCCTCCTGGCGGCGGCGGTCTTTGCCGGCACGGTGCTGTACGGGGCGGAATATGTCTGCCTGACCAAAGGCTGTACGGTCACCGGGTGGGAGGCCCCGGCAGCGATGGAAGGGCTGTTCCGGGACTGCCGCCTCCCGGTCACGGTGCGGCAGCTGTGCGGGATCGTGCTGGCCCTGCGGGTGACGGTGCTGTGGTGCGCGGGACAGCTGGCGTTGTTCCTGTCGGGGTGTTTCCGGAAAAAGCGGACGGCGGCGGTGATGTCCGCGCTGGCCGCGGCGGGGCCTTCCGCCCTGTGGGTGGCGGGGATCCCGCTGTTCGAGAAGGTCAGCCTGGCCAGGGTCCTGCAGGCGGTTCCGCTTCTGAGGCAGGTGCGGTTCGACGGCGGAACGGTCATGCTGGTGTACGGCGGCGTGGCGGCCGGGGGGATCGCGCTGGCGCTGCTCGCTGCGCGCAGGTGGTGCCGGACGCCGGAGAAGATGTGAGGGTGTCGTGGGGGAGATCCTTCGGCTCGGGGCTTTGCCCCTCGCTCAGGATGACAGACCATGTCATCCTGAGGAGCGGAGCGACGAAGGATCTCAGGACGACAAAAAGAGGCGGGTTATGGAACTGGTTATTCGGAATCTGAGTAAAGCATACGGCAGCAAAAAGGCCCTGGACGGGGTGACCTTCACCTTCCGGGAGGGGCTGACGGCCATCTTGGGGGAGAACGGCGCGGGCAAGTCCACGCTGATGAATCTGATCACGGACAACATCCGGCGCACGGCGGGGGAGATCCTCTTCGACGGGACGGACATCCTGAAGATGGGCGCGGATTTCCGCGCGGTGCTGGGCTTCATGCCTCAGCAGCAGGGACTGTATGAAAATATGTCCGGGCGGCAGTTCCTGCTGTACATGGCAGGTTTAAAAGGGCTGAAAGGGCGGACGGCCCGGGAAGAGACGGAGCGGCTTCTGGAAGTGGTCAACCTGAAAGCGGACGCCCACCGGAAGGCCGGCGGGTATTCGGGCGGCATGCGTCAGCGCCTGTTGCTGGCACAGGCACTTTTGGGTGATCCGAAGGTTCTTATTCTGGATGAGCCGACAGCCGGTCTGGACCCGCGGGAACGCATAAGACTGCGGCAGTTCATCCATGAACTGGGGAAAGATAAGATCGTGCTGTTTTCCACGCACATCGTGAGCGATGTGGAGACCATCGCCGATGAGGTGGTGCTGATGCGGCAGGGAGTGTTTGTGAAGCACGGCACGGTGCCGGAACTGATGGCGGAGGTGGAGCCTTATGTGACGGAGCCGGTGACGGGGAGGCTGTCGCTGGAGGATGTGTATTTGTACTATGACGTCAGGGTCAAAAGGTCAGAACGGGCATGCTTGCATGCACGTTTCTGACGTCTTGACCCGCAAAACACGAAGAACGGAGCGATTTTGCGCTTGGAAAGCGCAAAATGGCGGGAGT
>CAMJGH010000063.1 GCA_946405185.1 uncultured Lachnospiraceae bacterium | reverse complement strand
AATCGGTCGAACGCTTGATCCAGGTTTCTGGAGTGTTTTATCTTCCGTATGCAGTGGTTAAGGCAGCAGAAAAAAGAACCGGCCGAAAGGCTGGTTCTTTTTTATGTCCGCTTTTTGCTTTGTATGATTCTGCATTTGTAAGTAAAACATTCCGGCTACGAGAACCGGCAGCACCGATGTCCCTGTCTGCTTATCCTCGCTCCTTGCTTTTTTGCCTCCGCCAAATGCCCGCCCCTCCCGCCTCCATCAGGGCGGGTCGGCTCCGGGGCGGGCGGCATCCGGCAAAAAAGCGGGCGTCGCTCACAGGGCGCAGTCAGGGATCATCGGTGCCCGCCTGCAGTGGCGGCCGGAAGTTACTCACGGAGCGAAGAAGGCATGGTGCTTTTCAGGCCCCTCTGCGAAGGCCGGCACTTAACGAGCGAAGCATCGAAGATGCAAGCGAGTTTAGTACCGCTGCCTTGAGCAGGGGAGTGGGAACGTGCCTGAAAAGCACCTGCCGATGAGCTCCATGCTGGTTCAACCAGCCTCTGGTCCGTTCGCCTGCTTCTTGGCGACTGCCTCTTTGTTTTCGGCCGGCTTCAGCCACGTTTGCTCATCAAACAGCTTGCTCACTTTATCCGGGTCCTTCTTTTCGATGGCCGTAAGTATTTCTTTCATCTTGTCCGGATGCTCGAAGAGTGCCGGATTCACCAGGGACATCTGCTCATTGGCTCTCTTTTCGACTTCCAGGGAAGGGAGGCCGGCATCGGAGGAGGTCACTTTCACGTTCTTGCCGCGCAGTTCTTTGGGCATGACGCTTTCTTCCACCGGGTAATCCTTTAACGGCAGGATGGTCTGGGCGTTGGCAAGGAGTTTGGGCAGGCGCTGCTGGAGCATCTGCATGGCGTCGGGATCATCGTATTCCGTGGCCAGTTTGAGTTTGCCGGCCGGCAGGTCTTTCAGGTATTTCCGGAACCGGTCCTCAAACTTACTCTGGCCTTCCGGCTGCAGCAGATCGGTGGCGATATCCGCAAAGGCTTTGGTCATGCAAACGGCATAAAAAACCGGCTGTCAGTGGTGACAGCCGGCAGAATGATCACAGTTTTTTGAAAACGCCCCGGTTGGGATTATCACACCGGATGGGCAGTCCGTTCATGATGATGACACCTTTGTCGTAGTCGATGGTGAAGAACGTCAGCGTATCCGAATCCTGGTTGAGGCAGCACAGGTGCCTGCCGTCCGGGAAGAGCATGAGGTCCTTCGGGTAATCGCCGGAGATGGGCAGGAAGGAGCGGGGGTAAAGCAGGCCCGTCTCGGTGTCGCGGTCATAGAAGCCCACGGAGTTGTCACCGGCGTTGGTGCAGAACACGCTGCGGTCATCATCCGCCACGCGCAGCATGTAGGCGGCGCTGACGGCCGTGCTCTTGCGCGGAAGGGCGGAGACCAGCTGCTTGAACTCAAACTGCGGGATCTCACCGGAGCCGTCGTAGTTGTAGGTCATGATGTAGTTCTTGAGTTCGCAGATGACGTACATGTGGCGGCCGTCGTGGGAGAACTGGATCATGCGCGGGGCGCTTTCCAGCTCGCAGCGGATGATATCCACCAGGCGGAGGGTGCCGGCCGGACGCTGCAGCTCAAAGACTTTGATCTGGTCGATGCCCAGATCCGCCACCAGCAGGTACTTTTCATCCGGCGTCATGCGCACGCAGGAGACGTGCGGGCGGAAGGTGCGCTCGGCGATGGAGCCAAGCCCGCGGTTGTAAAGCTCTGCGGTGATCTCGCCCACGGTGCCGTCCGGATTGATGCGCAGGACCGTAGCCTTGCCGTCGTGGTAGCCGGCCGTGAAGATGAACTCTCCGCGGGGGTCGACCGACAGATGGCAGCCGCGCATGCCTTTGATGGTGGCAGTGGAGAGATAGGTAAGGTTCCCGTCCGGTTCGATGGCGAACGTGGCGATGCCTTCATCCACTAGGGAATACAGGAAGCGCTGGTCCACGGAGAGCGCCAGATAGGAAGAGTTGTTGACGGCCACTTCGCCGCGGCGGGTCATCCGGCCTTTTTCCACGTCCACATCGAAGATCTCGATGCCTTTGCTGGTGCCGTGGAAGGTATAGCAGCCGATATAGGCGACATATCCAGACATGATCGTAAGGCTCCTCGTTCAAAAAACTTCCCCTGCAGTGTATCACAGGATTTTCTTCATTTCAATGTTGACGTGCGAGAAAATGCGTGTATAATGACACCATCGAAGTTTAGTGAAAGTAAACCGAGAGTCAACTATTATTGTGATAACACGGTTGCTAAACAAGGAGTTTAACTCATGGATATCGGCAAGAGACTTCGTGACATCAGGATCCGGAACGGCCTGACGCAGGAAGAACTGGCGGACCGCTGTGAACTGACCAAAGGCTTCATCTCGCAGGTGGAGCGCAACCAGACATCGCCCTCCATCGCCACGCTGATGGACCTGCTGCAGTGTCTTGGCGTGGGCGTCGGCGAATTCTTCAGCGACATGGAAGAGGCTCAGGTGGTCTTTACGGCGGAAGACGCCTTTGAAAAGGAAGACAGGGAAGCCGGCAGCCTCATCCGGTGGATCGTGCCCAACGCGCAGAAGAACCGCATGGAGCCCATCCTGCTGACACTGGCGCCGGGCGGCAGCTCCGAGCCGGATGACCCGCACGAGGGCGAGGAGTTCGGCTACGTTCTCTCCGGGGCCGTGACCATCATCAACGGCAGCAAGACATACCGGGCCAAGAAGGGGGAGTCGTTCTACTTCACGCCCGACAGCACACACTACCTGACGTCCAAGAAGGGCGCGCAGGTGCTGTGGATCTCCACGCCGCCGTCGTTCTGACGGCCATTCCCGCATCAGGAGGGTTGTAACCATGTCCGATCATCTCATCGATCTGGTCGATATCAGCAAGTCCTTCGACGGGCAGCTGGTGCTGGACGAGATGAATCTGTATATCCGCGAAAACGAGTTCGTGACGCTCCTGGGGCCTTCCGGGTGCGGCAAGACCACAACGCTGCGCATCATCGGCGGCTTTGAGACGCCGGACACCGGGAAAGTGCTGTTCAACGGCGCGGACATCACGGGGCTGCCGGCCTACAAGAGGCAGCTGAACACGGTGTTTCAGCGCTATGCGCTGTTCCCGCACCTGACCATTGCCGAAAACATTGCGTTCGGCCTGAAGATCAAGAAAAAATCGCGGGATTACATCCGCGACAAGATCAAATACTCGTTAAAGCTGGTCAACCTGGAAGGCTATGAGGACCGCATGCCGGATTCGCTCTCGGGCGGGCAGCAGCAGCGTATCGCCATTGCCCGGGCCATCGTGAACGAGCCGAAGGTGCTGCTGCTGGATGAGCCGCTGGGCGCTCTGGACCTGAAACTCCGCCAGGAGATGCAGTATGAACTGATCCGCTTAAAGAACGAGATCGGCATCACCTTCATCTATGTCACGCATGACCAGGAAGAAGCGCTGACCATGTCGGATACCATCGTGGTCATGAACCAGGGGTATATCCAACAGATCGGCACGCCGGAAGCCATCTACAACGAGCCGGAAAACGCCTTCGTGGCAGACTTCATCGGGGACTCCAACATTCTGGACGGCATCATGATCCAGGATCGTCTGGTGGAGATTCTCGGCACGCGCATGGCCTGCGTGGATGCGGGCTTCGGGCTGAACAAGCCGGTGGATGTGGTCATCCGTCCGGAAGATGTGGAGCTGACCGGGCCCGGCGAAGGCGCCATGGACGGCGTAGTCACCAGCGTGATCTTCAAGGGTGTCCACTACGAGATGGAAGTGGAGGCAAACGGCTTTGAGTGGCTGGTGCAGTCCACGCACATGCACGAAGTGGGCGCTCATGTGGGCCTGCGGGTGGAGCCGGACAACATTCAGATCATGAACAAGCCGGAATCCGAAGACGAAAAGGCGGTGGAACTGGATGTCTGACAGAAGAAGCACGCGCCGCCGGCTGCTGGCGGGGCCTTACATCGTCTGGATGGTGCTGTTCACGCTGGTGCCGCTGGCCATGATCTTTGTCTATGGCTTTACGGCGCCGCAGGGCGGCCTGACCATGGCCAACATCCTGGCGGTGGGGCAGAAAGAAAACCTGAAAGCGCTGCTGCTGTCGCTGAAACTCTCGCTCTTGTGCACGGTCATCTGTCTGCTGCTGGCGTATCCGCTGGCCATGATCCTGCGCAGCAACACCAAAAGCAGCGCCAGCCTGATCGTGTTCATCTTCATCCTGCCTATGTGGATGAACTTCCTGCTGCGGACACTCGCCTGGCAGATCCTGCTGGAGAACAACGGCGTCATCAACACGGTGCTGACCTTCTTTGGCCTGCCGAAGGCGAAGATGATCAACACCGAAGGCGCCATCGTGCTGGGCATGGTCTACAACTACCTGCCGTTCATGGTGCTGCCGCTCTACAACGTGCTGACCAAGATCGACGATTCCATCTTCGAGGCGGCAAGAGACCTGGGCGCCAACAGCTTCTGGACGTTCGTGCGGGTGACCGTGCCGCTCTCGGTGCCGGGCATCATCAGCGGCATCACCATGGTGTTCGTGCCGGCGCTGACCACCTTCGTTATCTCAGACCTCCTGGGCGGCGGCAAGATCCTGCTGATCGGCAACGTGATCGAGCAGAAGTTCACCACCACCTACAACTGGAACGTGGGGTCTGGCCTGTCCATCGTGCTGATGATCTTTGTCATCGGCTCCATGGCGGTGCTGCAGATCTTCGATAAAGACGGGGAGGGGACTGCGTTATGAAAAAAGCGTTTTCGAAAGTCTACCTCCTGCTGGTCTTTCTCTTCCTGTACGTGCCGATCGTGATCATGATGGCGCTCAGCTTCAACGCGTCCAAGTCGCGCGCGGTCTGGGCGGGCTTTTCCACCAAGTGGTATGAGGAACTGTGGCGCAGCGCCAGCATCATGGACGCGGTGAAGAATACGTTCACCATCGCGCTGATCAGTTCGGCGGCGGCCACGGTGCTGGGCGTGCTGGCCTGCATCGGCATTATGGCCATGAGCCGGCGCGGCAAGACAGTGACCATGGCGGTCAACAACATCCCGCTCCTGAATGCGGATATCGTGACCGGCCTGTCGCTGATGCTCACCTATGTGTTCTTCGGCATCTCGCTGGGGTACGGCACCATCGTGTTCGCGCACATCACCTTCAACGTGCCGTACGTGATCTTAAGCGTCATGCCGCGGCTGAAGAACAGCAGCCGTTCCACCTACGAAGCCGCCATGGATCTGGGCGCCAGCCCGGTGCGGGCGTTCTTTGCGGTGGTCATGCCGGAGATCATGCCGGGCATCGTATCGGGCTTCCTGCTCTCGTTTTCGATGTCCATCGACGACTTCATCATCACGTACTTCACCAAGGGTGCCGGCGTGAACACCATCTCCACCATGATCTACACGCAGGTGCGCCGCGGCATCGTGCCGTCCATGTATGCCCTGTCCACCATCCTGTTCGTGCTGGTCATGGTACTGCTGCTCATCACCAACTTTGCTCCCGCCGCCAAGAGCCGGGACGACTCCAAGAAAGGAAAGTAACATGAAAAAACGTCTCTGCCTGTTCCTGGCCATGATGATGGCCGCCATCACCTGCCTCAGCTGCGGCCGGTCCCTGCCCGGTACGGGCGGAGAGGGCAAAGGTACGGAGGAAGCCTCCAAGGAGGACAACACCGTGGTCGTCTACAACTACGGCGACTACATCGACGAGGATCTCATCGCCGTTTTCGAAGAGCAGACCGGCATTAAGGTGATCTACGACGTCTTCGAGACCAACGAGGAAATGTATCCCAAGATCGAGTCCGGCGCCATCGCCTACGACGTGATCTGCGCGGGCGAGTACACCATCGCCAAGATGATGGCGCACGACCTGCTGCAGCCCATCAACTACGACAACATCCCGAACATCAAGAACATCGGCGAACAGTATCTGAAGATGTGCGAGCAGTATGACCCGGGCAATCAGTACAGCGTGCCGTACGTGTTCGGCACGGTGGGCATCCTGTACAATACCAAAGAAGTGACGGAGCCGGTCACCAGCTGGGACATCCTGTGGGATGAGAAGTACTCCGGGCAGATCTTCATGTCCAAATCCATCCGCGATTCGTTCGCCGTGGCGCTGATCCGTGCGGGGTATTCCATCAACTCCACCGACGAAGCAGAGATCACCGAAGCCAAGAACATGCTGATCGAGCAGAAGCCGCTGGTGCAGGGGTATTTCGTGGATCAGACGCGCGACAAGATGATCGCCGAAGAGGGTGTCCTGGGTGTGATCTACTCGGGAGATTACATGGAAGCCAAGAACGACAACGAAGATCTGGCCTACGTGGTGCCGGAAGAAGGTTCCAATTACTGGACGGACGCCTGGGTGATCCCGGCCAACGCCAAGCATAAGGCCAACGCCGAAGCCTGGATCAACTTCCTCTGCGACGCCGAAGTGGCCGCGCAGAACTTCGACTACCTGTGGTACTCCACGCCGAACGTGGCCGCGCAGGAGCTGATCGAGGAAGAGTACCTCAACGATCCGGCCATCTTCCCGGACGAGGAGATCCTTTCCCGCTGCGAGATCCTGGCCTACCTGGAGCCGGAGGTCGAAAACCTCTACAACAACGCCTGGACGGAAGTGTTGTCCAAGTAAACCGGACATGCTACAATAAAGCGGGACGCGTGCTGGCGTCCCGCTGTGTTTGTTTTTATCGGAAAGAGGCCTGTATGAACAAAGAGACCATCCTTGTCCTGGATTTCGGAGGACAGTATAACCAGCTGATCGCCCGCCGCGTGCGTGAGTGCGGCGTGTATTCGGAGGTTGTCCCCTATACGGTGCCGGTAGAAGAACTGCTGGCGAGAAACCCTTCCGGCATCATCTTTACCGGCGGCCCCAACAGCGTGTACGGGGAGGATTCCCCGCGCTGCGAAAAGCGCCTGCTGGAAGCGGGCATTCCGGTGCTGGGCATCTGTTACGGCTCCCAGCTGATCGCCTATCTGGAGGGCGGTGAGGTGAAGACCGCGCCGGTCAGCGAGTACGGCCACACGGATATGCAGATCGACGTGCCGGACAGCCGCCTGTTTGGCGATGTCCCGCAGCGGACGTTTGTCTGGATGAGCCACACGGACTGCATCGCCCGCGTGCCGGAAGGCTACCGGGTGACGGCACACACGTTAAACTGCCCGTGCGCCGCCATGGAGAATGCCGGAAAGAAGATTTATGCCGTGCAGTTTCACCCGGAGGTGATGCACACCAAAGAAGGCCGGAAGATGCTGGCCCACTTTGTGTTTGACGTGTGCGGCTGCCGTGGCGACTGGCGGATGGAGGACTTCACGCGCGAGACCATTGAAAGCCTGCGTGAGAAGATCGGTTCCGGGCGGGTGCTGTGCGCCCTGTCCGGCGGGGTGGATTCCTCGGTGGCGGCGGTGCTCTTATCCCGCGCGGTGGGCAGGCAGCTGACCTGTGTGTTCGTGGACCACGGCCTGCTGCGTAAGGATGAAGGGGACCAGGTGGAGGCTGTCTTCGGCCCGAACGGTCCGTACGATCTGAACTTCATACGTGTCAACGCGCAGGACCACTTTTACGCGGCGCTGGCCGGCGTGACGGACCCGGAGCAGAAGCGCAAGATCATCGGCGAAGAGTTCATCCGCGTGTTTGAGGCTGAGGCCAAGAAGATCGGCGCGGTGGAGTTCCTGGCACAGGGGACCATCTACCCGGATGTGATCGAATCGGGCCTGGGCAAATCCGCCACCATCAAAAGCCATCACAACGTAGGCGGCCTGCCGGAGCACGTGGAGTTCAAGGAGATCGTGGAGCCGCTGCGCATGCTCTTTAAAGACGAAGTGCGCCGGGTGGGCCTGGAACTGGGCATCCCGGAGGCGCTGGTCTTCCGTCAGCCGTTCCCGGGCCCGGGCCTGGGCATCCGCATCATCGGCGAGGTGACGCCGGAGAAGGTGCGCATCGTGCAGGAGGCCGATGCCATCTACCGGGAGGAACTGGAGAAGGCCGGTGCGCACAAGAACCTCGGCCAGTACTTTGCGGCCCTGACCAACATGCGGTCGGTCGGCGTCATGGGGGATTTCCGCACCTACGACTATGCTGTAGCCCTGCGCGCGGTGCTCACATCCGATTTCATGACGGCCGATGCCGCCGAGATCCCGTGGGAGGTCTTAAAGACCGCCACCACCCGCATCGTCAACGAAGTGAAGGGCGTCTCGCGCTGCCTGTTTGACTGTACAGCGAAACCGCCGAGCACCATCGAGTACGAGTAATCGCATACCCCCCGAAAGCCACGGTTTTACGCGGTTTTCGGGGCTTTTTTATGCTTCGTGACCAAAATTTGACCCAAAAATCCTGACAAATAACTCTAAAACATAGGCTTGTTCCGTTTTGAATTTGTCAGTAAAATGAGGAATTCAAAACCGGCGAAAGAGTCATGTAGAATAAGGACCGCCATGCGGCACCGGTCAAACTTTAGATGATTTGTTATATACGCTATTCATAACAACTTTTTCAGGTGGGTATGTATGATTAGGATTAATATGTCACTTCCGCGAGGAGGCAGGGGTATGAGGTTGGCGTACTTCTCGCACTTGTAGTGGCCTTCGGAGTGGTGGTGGAAAAAGATGCGGCTGTAGACGATGGCCAGGGCCTGGATGGCCGTGGCGATGACGAACACCCACAGATATTCCGCTGTGTTCCCGTCCAGGGAACTGTTGACGAAGGCCTTTATGATGTTGCAGGGCATCACCACGTTCAGGACCAGCGCCGTGATGGCCTTCTGGCCGGCATCGTTGATCAGACCGATGCGCTTGATCAGGAAGCCGGTGCCGGTGATCAGGAAGATGGTGAGCTGCAGGTTTACAACAGCAGTCATGACGGATCCCCTTTCAGGCAGCAGGATATGGGCGGCTCTCCGGTAGATCTCAGGCTGTTTGTCCTTCACCCACTGGATCTTGGCAGCGGTCAGGCCCGGACGGGCCGGCGTCAGCGTATCCCGCAGGAAAAGTTCATCCCCCACGATCTGTCGCACGTGTTAACAGGCTTCCGTGGTGCGCCCGTCGTTCCAGAGGATGGCCCGCCTGAGCGGCACACCGTCGGCATCCAGCATCACCGCGCCCATCATCTGCCCGGAGATGCCCAGGCCCTTTACGGCCGCGGGATCCGCGCCGCTTTCCTCCATCACGGCGCGCACGGTCGTGACCGCCGTGCGGTACCAGTCCTCCGGCTCCTGCTCGGACCAGCCGTTGTGCGGCTGGTAGAGAGGATAGTCCTCGGAACAGGAGGCCAGTCTTCAAGCTTCCGGTCCCCAAATCCAGTCCCAGATAGTAAGTCAAGGTTTTCCTCACATCGTCCCCGGGAATTTCCCCCAGGGGATATTCAGTTCCTTCCCCTCGTTCAGCAGTTCGTTCACGTGCATCAGCAGCGGGAAATCGTCCTCGCTCACGATCCCGCGTCTGGCCAGCGCCTTCACGGCCCGTGCGGTGCGGGTGGCGATGACCACGGCCTTTAGTGTCTGGCCTTTCAGCTGTGCCAGCGCCTCCTCGATGCGGTACCCCTTGCCCAGAAGCAGTCCTACGGTCCGGCTGTGTCCCGCTGCCACTGTCACGTCCAGGTCGCCCGCGGCAAACATGATCATATCCGTGCCGCCGCCGGCTAAACGCAGCAGGTCCAGCATCTCCTTCACGCTTTCCTGGAAGAGCGCGGAGCGCATGTTGTTGTGGTCGATGCCGTCGTCGCCCAGCTTCTCTTTGATGCCGATGGCCAGGGCCGTGCCCAGCGCGTACCCGTTCTTGAGCGCTACGGCGCATTCCAGGCCGGTCACATCCTTTGTCAGGCTGATCAGGTAATAATCCGTGGCAAATAGCTCCCGGATCTTCGCCAGTTCCTCCAGGTCCGGCTCGCAGAAGGCCACGAACGAGGGGGCGTGGTCGGACAGGTCCCTGGCCGTGCAGGGCCCGCCGATGGCGTTGATGCGCAGGCGGCTCCCCACAGGCAGCCGCGACGCCCAGTAATCCGGATAGGTCTGCAGCGTCCCGTCCTCGCGGTCCAGCATGCCCTTGGTGACGGAGATCAGCGGAACGTCCTCGTCCAGGATGGGCAGGATCTCCTCCGCGAACCACTCCACACCGAAACTGGACACGCCGCAGACTGCCAGATCCGCGCCGGCCAGGGCCTCCTTCACGGCGGAAATGTTGTAGTACTTCACGCCCTCGCGCAGCGTGCGGCGCAGGTTGATGTGGTAATTGTCTGCCCGCAGCCGGGCGATGACTTCATCGTCCAAAGGGCTCCCGACCAGGCGCACTTCGTGCCCGTTCTCGAACAGGGGGAAGGTCAGGGCCGAGGCCATCTGGCCGGAGCCGATCAGGGTGATGATGCTCATAGAGCCTCATTTTTATGCCGGGATGCCGGCCCGGGCGGTCAATCCGCCCTCAGAAACAGTGTAGCAGAAGAGGAGAGAATGGACAATCATACCGGCTGCGGACACATCGTTTTGGTGCATTCCTCCTTGGTTTTGTTACGTCCTGAATGGTGCCAAGCGCAAACGGTTCTTATATAGCGCAAACGTTCACAGATGCACTTTGACAAATAGAAAGAAATATGGTATTCTCTTTTTGTAGCAAATGGTTTATCTCTTGCAAAGGAGGGCAAGATAAAAAAGAAAGTGTATCTGTCATTTGTGCTGTCTGCTGTTTTGCTGTTTTCGACGGTATCCTATGCCAAAACCGAATCCCTGAGCGGCAGCGCGAATGGGACGGGTTACGGTTACACTATGACGATGACCGTGCTGGCGCCTACTGTCACGGAAACCATTTCCTGTGCGGCGGCGGATACGGTGGCGGCGGGGATCTTTGTCTGTTTCCGGCAGACGGCAAACGGTTCCTACGGATATTGGGATAATCCCTATTATTCAGCTTACAACAGTGCCATTTCCACCTATTGCACCGCCACATGGACAGCAGGCAGTAACCGAGCTGCCAGAGAGGCGTATTTCCGTTCTTTTGTGAACGAAACAAAGACCAGAATCAACGATTATTATCTGTCTTTGAATTGATTGGCGATTGGTCTGATGAAAGATGCCTGTATATCGTCCTGATATGTGTAATATCAGGGCGATATACAGGTCTTTTGGTATAACTGTTGCGGGAGGAAATATGAGATATTTAAAACGGGCAGCGGTCTTCTTCCTGATCCCTGCGCTGATTCTCTGTGGTTGCCGGACCCGGGAGCACAGTCATGAAACAAATGCGACAGAAGATACCGGAAGCACTCCACAGGACAGGAGCGAAACGGTATCCGGGACTTCCACGGAATCGGAATCGGAAGGGAATGAGACAGAAGAAGCCTTTCCGGTTCTGTCGACAGAAGCGGAGCCTTCTGTGTTGCCTTCCGGTATCGGCTTTTCCGGGATTGCGTTCCGGGAGACGGATTCGGCTTCCGCCCGCCTTGCAATACCGTTCTCAAGAACAATGTATAGTTCAATAGAAGAAACAACTGGCGGTTTCTATCAGGCCAACGGCGTTGACTACTCGCACATGTATTATTTCGACTGGAATACGGGACAGACGGCCTTCCTGTGTACGGATCCTTCTTGTACGCACCAGTATGACGAGAACTGCGATGCCTTCTATGGATTTATTACGGCGGGCAGCATGCAGGTCTATGACGGGCATCTCTATTGTTGGGCCATGCCTGAGATGGATAAGATCTTGTACCGGACGGATCTGGACGGCCGGAACCGTGTTGACATGGGAGGAATCATCACGCCGGAAGGATTTCGTATAACCGTCTATTACAGCGGCATCACGCAGGATACGGTTTTCACCATGAGCCCCATGGGCTATAACGACAACGGTTTCCAGTTGGACTCTGTCTGGAAACGGCCCTTGAACGAAAGCGGAAAAGCAGAGCAGATCTTTCTGGCAGAGGATAACAAATGGCCGGAGCAGCAGATCAACGATTTTTATGTGGGGACCGACTTCGTCTGGTTCGGGGTTTCCAAGTTCCGGCAGAATGAGGAAACGGGTGTGCTGGAACAGCAGACAGATGTATATCGGTACAGCATAACGGAGGGGGTACTGCAGAAAATACTAACGGTCGACCAACTGATTTCGTTCTTTGAATGGGAAGGTGATATCTATTACAGCCTGTTTGATCAGGAGGTTCAGGAATTTGAGGATGGAGTCTATCGTTTACGCGCTGACGGGACAACGGAGACCCTGATCGATGATTATGGCGGTACTCTCACCTGTGACGGCACCTGTATCTATATTAATAAGGTGGCCAAGCCGGGGATGTATATTTACGATATGGAAGGAAGATTACTGAGCGTCCTTGTGCCGCAGACGCTGCCGGAAGGCTATAATGAAGGCACGACACCAAATTATATTTATTTCCGGTATCAGGGAGAGTCGGAGCGTTATGAGATCTACCGGAAAAAGGATGTATTTGAAGGTGTTCTGTCCCCGGTCTGTTTTGAACGGGTGAAATTTCAGTGGAAGGATGAATGATGCTGGAACTGGAGAAGGTGACCAAACGATACGGCTCTGTCACGGCCCTCTCAGAATTCTCGTTCTCATTTCCTCCCGGATTCTATGGCCTTCTGGGGGAGAACGGCTCCGGGAAGAGCACGCTGATCGAACTGATCGCCGGAAACCTGAAGCCGGACGACGGCCGGATCCTGTGGAACGGCCGGGAGCCGGCAGCACTTGGCGCCTCTTTTCGGGCAAAGATCGGCTATATGCCGCAGGAAGCGGCTTTTTACGAGGAAATGACTGGATTCTCTTTCCTGGCCTACCTGGCGGGACTGAAAGGCCTGCCGAAAAAAGGCCGCCGGGAGGAAATCGAAGAAAAACTGCGGCAGGTCCACCTGCTCGAGGATTCCGGCCGGAAGATCCGCGGGTATTCCGGCGGGATGAGGCAGCGCCTGTTTCTGGCGCAGGCACTCCTGGGCAATCCGGAGATCCTTCTGTTAGATGAACCGACAGCCGGCATGGATCCTACGGACCGGCAGAGTGTGGTCCGCAGCCTTCGGGAGGCCAGCCAAACGTGTGTGGTCCTCCTGAGCACCCACATCATCAGCGACATCGAGCAGACGGCGGACCAGGTCCTTTTCCTTCAGAAAGGGAAACTGGTCCTTTCCGGCACGCTGCCGGAGGTACTGTCCCGGCCGGTGATCCCGGACGGTGAGGGGATGCGGAACGCCCGGAACCTGGAAGAACTGTACCGGTTTTATTATCCGGAAGAGAAGCGGAGAGAACGCGCATGAGATCCGGGGAGAAGATGAGTGAGTTTCGGAGGATCTGCGCCGGCCCCCGGTTTCTCGGTTGTTTTCTGGCTGTTTTCCTGCTGAACGCCCTGCTCACGGCAGGAGGCCTCTGGAAGGACAGCGCGGATCTCGCCCGGTGGTCCGGTGTCTCCCCGTGGACATATCTGAAGGAATACCGGGTTCTGACGGAAGAATGCGCGGAGCGGACGGCGGAGGAACTGTCGGAGGAAGTTTCCCTTCTGGAGACGGAATATCTTGCGGCGGGCGGGACGTATACCCTCCGCCTGAACCTCCTCAAAAACACGCTTCTTCCTCAGGTGCGCAGGCGGGAAGCCTATCCGGAGCGCCTTGAGGCGGTGCGCGAGCAGGCGGAGCGTCTGACGGGTATTTCCCTCTTTGCGGATTCGGACAGTTACACATACCGCAACATCCTGAAGACCGTAGCGGATTTTGAGAAACTGTCCGGGGTCTCTCTCCGGGCGGTCAATGAGCTCCCTGTGTGCGCCTTATCGGATGGCACGGGGGTGTTTCTGCTGTCTTTTCTGTTCTGTCTTTTTCTGCTGACACAGATCATCGAAGAACCGCACGATTCCCTGCGGCGCCTGCTCAGACAGACGCCCGGCGGAGGGGTGCGGCTTTCCGCGCGGCGGTTTGCCATCCTCTCGCTTGCGGGATGTGTCTGCTTATGCCTGCTGACGGCCCAGAAAGCGGTCCTGGTCCGGCTGATCGCCGGAGGGACGGATCTGTCGGCCCCGGTACAGAGCGTATCGTTTCTCCAGGATGTGGTGATCCCGGTGAGCATCGGCGGATACCTGCTCATCCTCCTGGGGCTGCAGCTTGTGGGGCTGCTGTTGCTGAACGGAAGCTTTTGGCTGGTGCAGAGCCTGTTTCGCCGGCCGCTTATCGGAACCCTTGCCGCGGGAGCGCTTCTGGGCGCGGAATTCATCCTGAGCCGCGCCGTCCCCGTTGTCAGCCGCTTCCGGTCGTTAAAGGCAGTTAACCTCTGGACACCGGCCTTTATCCACACCTGGTTTGAGCATTATACCAATCTGGACGTCTTCGGCCGGCCTGTGCAGGTCACGGAGGCGGCCGCGGCGGCCGCGCTGCTGCTGATCTTCCCGGTCACTGCCGTCTGTATCCTGCTTGATTGCCGCCGGCGGGGACTGCCGGCACCCGGGACCGGACGGATCATCAGGGGACTGCAGCGGTTCCTCCGGCGCCTCGCCGCCGGGCGGGGAAGTCTGCGGGCGGAAGCCGTGCGGCTGTATGTGTCCGGGAAGCGGTGGCTTATCCTGGCGGCCGGCATCCTGGTCATGTGGCAGCTGTTCCCGCAAAGCGGTGCCCCCAACCCTTATGCGCAGGACTATGTGGAGTGGGAGATCCGGAAGATCAACGGGTCTTTTGACGACCCTGCCGTGACAGAGGCGCTGGAGGCGGAAGAGGAAGCCGTTGAGGCACAGATGCGGGATCTGGAGGCACAGAGGGCCCTGTATGAAGAAGGAAAACTGACCGAAGAAGAGTGGCAGGTCCTCACGGCGATCAGCGCGCCGGTCTTTGGCCGGCAGACAGCCCTGCAGACGATCCGCGCCCTGCAGGAATACAGTTCCTTGTTCCGGGAGAGGACCGGACGGAGTCTGTGGCTGATTCTGGGAAATCTTTTTGACCATCTGGCCGGAAGCAGCCGGGACCGTATGCAGCGCTTCCCGGTGCTGGCCGGCGCCGTCATGCTGATCCTGATCCTCGGCACACTGTTCTCGGGCGACCGGCGCTCGGGCATGGATAACGTCCTGGCTGTCACCCGCGCCGGAAAGCGCGGTGTCTTCGCGCGCCGCCAGCTGCTGGCTCTTCTGACCGTCCTGCTGGTGTGGGGGATTGTTTACGGTCTTTCTTTCCGGTCCGTTTTCCGGATGTATCCGTTCTCCTGGTGGAAAGCTCCCATACAGAGCCTAGAAGCCTGGCGGACGGCGGCGCTCCCGCTTACCTGCGGGCAGTTTCTGGCACTCATTTACCTTCTGCGGCTGGTTTTCCTCACCCTCTTTGCGGAAGCGATCCTGTTCATCTCCGCGCACAGCAGGACGGACCGCGCGGCCTTACTGACCGAAAGCTCCCTGCTCGTCCCGCTGACGGCGGCGGTATTCCTGGTGTAGCTGTTCATCATGTGGTGAATCATCGCGTTCGCGTTCCTCATCTGCGCCACGCAGGTGGGGTACGAATCGTTCTGAGACCGTGACCGGCAAATATTTTTTCTGGCAATTTTTTTCATATAGTTTATAATCCGGACTTTGACAGTTTTTAATCCAAGAGCCCCCGCAAATGGCGTAGATACACCGCTTGCGGGGGCTCTGCTCATGGATCGCCACTTGGTAATACGATCATTTTTTGTCTGTGCCAGGAGCTTTTTCATTGCCTTCAGCGGGATGATCCGGCAGTCCGTGTAAAAGCTGAAAACTATGTGAAGGGCATCCGAGACATCGTCCGGCGTGTACGCCGTGACATAACCCTCACCGGGAAAAAAGATACGGATCCATGTTCTGCAATTCAATGAAAGTACAAAACTGAATTATATTTATTTCCGCTATTAGGGAGAGTCGGAGCGTTATGAGATCTACCGGAAATAGGATGTATTTGAAGGTGTTCTGTCCCTGGTCTATTTTGAACGGGTGAAATTTCAGTGGAAGGTCGAATGATGACTTCGTTCCTAAATCATCGTCGTACCTATTGTGGCTAGGCAGATTATTGATTCGGAAAAGGGAAAAAGCACAAAAAGAAGCGCCAAAATACTTGACACATGTAATTATAAATGATAATGTTCATATAAATGTATCGATGGCGGTTGGTCCTTTACAAAGAGGGAGGTTATCATGAGACATTCAAGAAGAAAAGCAGCATGTTTGTGTTTGATGCTGGTTCTGTTGTTCTCAACAGCAGTATTTGCCAGTTCTGAAACACTGACTAGTACAGTGCCGGGACTTAATTATAGCTATTCACAGACAATGAATGTGACTTACGTAAAAGCAGAAGGATCCATCAGTTGTTCAAATGCCGACTACACGTCAATTGGTGTTTTTATGTATTATTATAAACCGGGAAATCCAACTGGTGCATATTGGGACGGAGAAAACAATTACTCTGCATACAACAGCAATATGAGTACATATACATATGTTTCCTGGAATGCGCCAACCGGAGCAGGGGTAGGGTTTGCACGTTATCGCAGTTATGTAAACGGAACCAAGACAAGAGCTACGGATATGTTTGTTCTCCCTTAAACTAACCATGTAAAACGAACTGTTATTCTCACAGGGGCAGCTTTTTTATAGGCTGCCCTATGTGTTTTTAACAGAGGAAGAGCTTGTATGAAACTGGCCGGAAGGGTAGTAAAGATGCAAAAATGGGTCGCCTTGATCACGCTACTGGGAGTTTTCGTTATTTCTGCCTGTATACCGGACCCGAATGAAAGAAACAATACATCATCCGTCGCTTCTTCTGTTTCTTTACAGTCGGAAGATAGTGATACACATGCTGCATTTTCCCCTGAAAACCTTCAGACGTTGGGATTACAGTACCCGTTTTACAGTATGGGAGGTTCGCAATGTGTAGAAGAGTACGTGTCTGGCTTTTTTTGTGTTCCGGTTTCGGATGCTGATCATGTTTATTATGCAGATCTAAACAGTGGAAAGCAG
>CAMJGH010000062.1 GCA_946405185.1 uncultured Lachnospiraceae bacterium | reverse complement strand
CCTCTGGGCGTCAGCCCATTGGAATCCCACGGTTTTAACCGTGGGAGGATGTCAACGCAGCCGCCCCAGCAGATACGCGGTGACGCGCGCGTTCAGCTGCCGCAGCAAAGTGCTCTCTTCTTCCGTGAGCGCTCCGGCGCAGGCGGCCTCGTAATCCGCATCCACCTGTTCCAGTTCGGCGGCCAGTTCCGGGGCGGCAAACGTATACCCCTCGGGCTGGCCGTCTTCGACCGCTTTGACGCGCGCCACCAGATGGTCCGCGGAGAGTTTCAGCAGCGCCGCCAGCACCGTGGGCCGGGAGTGCCCGATGAACGCGGAGATCTCCGACGCGCCGCAGGGCTCCTGCCGGCACCGGAGGAAGTAGAGGATCTGCAGGTCCACCTCATCCCGCCCGTGCTTTTTGGCCAGTGTGTCCAGCAGGCGCTCGAGGTAGCGCAGGCGCACGTAGACATCCGCGGCCGGCGTGCCGGGCGTCAGCGCTCCGGCATCCGCCGCCGGGCCCGTCTCGCGCCCCAGCTTTTTGGTGCCCGGGGAGAACGGCAGCGAAAAACCGTCGCGCCCCACGGCCAGCAAAAACCCGTAGATGGCCACGCGGCGCTCCTCGTAGTCCTCCGCCTCAAAAGTCTCCCGGAAGAACGCATCGTAATACTTGATCACCGTGCGCTTCATCCGCACGATGTCCGGGAGGTTCCCGCTCTGGTCCACCAGCGACCCCTTGTTGTGGAGGTAGTAGTAGACCGGCGCCTTGCACACGGCCACGCGCTTCACGTGCGGGAGGTACTGGAGGTTGAAGATCATATCCTCCGCAAAGTGCACGGACTCGTCCATGCGCACCTGGTGCGCTTCCAGGATGTCCCGCCGGTAGAGCTTGTTCCACAGCACGCCGTAGTAGAAATCCGCCGGGGTCTTTAAAAGTTCGTCCGCGTACTCGCGGATGTCCAGCACGCCGCCTTCCTTGATGGAGCCTTTCCGCGAGACGTTCTCCTCCATCACCCGGTAGAAATCCCCGATGACCAGTTCCGCCTGCGTGCTCTCCATCTCGCGGGAGAGGAGCTTGACGGAATCCATCGGCAGCCAGTCGTCGGCATCGGCAAACTGCACGTAGGTGCCGGAGGCCTCTGCCAGCCCGCGGTTGCGCGCGGCCGACACGCCGCCGTTTTCCTGATGCACCGGGCGGATGCGGGCGTCTTTTTCCGCGTATTCCCGCAAAATGGCCAGCGACCCGTCGCGGCTGCCGTCGTCCACCGCGATCACTTCAAAATCCGGCTCATCCTGCGACAGGATGCTGTCCAGCAGCCGCGGGAGTTTATCCGCGGCGTTATAGACCGGGATGATGATACTGACTTTGGGCATGTCAAGCCTCCTTAGTACCGCGCTTCGATCTCGTCGATCACGTGGCGCACGCACTGCTCCACGCTCCCCTCCGTGAAGGGGTTGGGGATGCCGGCCAGAGCCAGCAGATCGAAATACCCCTTCGTGCCGCCGGCGCGGCAGAGGGTCAGGTAGTTGTTCCAGGCTTTTTCGCGGTCCGTCTTCATGAGGCCGTAGAAGTGGAACGCACCCATCTGCGCCAGCGCGTAGTCAATATAATAGAAAGGATACAGGAAGATGTGCTGCTTCTGCATCCAGAAGCCGCCGCCCTGAAGGAACGGCTCGCCGTCGTAGTCGCGCCACGGCATGTACTCTTTTTCGATGCCGCGCCAGACGGCCCGGCGCTCCATGGCGGTCATGTCCGGCTTTTCGTACACGCGGTGCTGGAACTCGTCCACGCAGGCCATGTACGGGAGGACCGCCAGCGCGCCGATCAGGTGGCCGGTGATGTAATCCTCACTCTTCTTACCAAAGAAACTCTTCATCCACGGGTAGGCGAAGTGCTCCATGCTCATGGAGTGGATCTCGTTGATCTCGGAGGTGGAACCGCCCAGGGCGCTCACCGGGATGGAGCGCATGGCCAGATACCCCTGGAACGCGTGACCGGCCTCGTGCGTGAGCACGTCCACGTCGGCGCTGGTGCCGTTGAAGTTGGAGAAGATGAACGGCGCCTTATAGCCGGGGAAGCTGGTCATGTAGCCGCCCATGCGCTTGCCGGGCTTTGTCTCCAGGTCAAACAGTTCGTAGTCGGTCATGAAATCAAAGAACTCGCCGGTCTCCGGGCTCATCTCGCGGTACATCTGCCGGGCCTTGGCCACCAGCTCCTCGCGCGTTCCCTCCGGATCGGCGTTGCCTTCCGGGAAGAGAAGTCCTTCGTCGTACCAGTGCAGTTTGTCCACGCCCAGGCGCACGCGCTGCTTCTCGCGGATCCTCGCCACCGCCGGGGTGATGATCTCTTTGATCTGTCTGCGGAACACCGCGGCGTCCTCGGCCGTGTAGTCAAACCGGCGGCGCTGCAGGTAGGCCAGCTCCGTGTAGGAAGAGAAACCGAGCTTTTTCGCCATGCCGTCGCGCAGGTGCACCAGCTCGTCGTACTGTGCGTCCAGCTTCCCGCTGATGCTCTCATACAGCCCCGCCCAGGCCAGGAACGCCTCACGCCGCTCTGCGCGGTCGGTGCTCTCCATGTGCTTTAAGAGCCCGTAGAAGTTGCACTGTTCGTCGCGGAAGGTCGTGAACGCCACCGCGCTGTCCTTCTGGTAAGCCTGCGTCAGCTCGCCCTCGCGGATCACGTCCGGGATGATGCGCTCGTCAGCCGTCTTCAGGGCGGCATCGGTCAGGCGGAACAGCTGCGCGCCGAACTCCTCCTCAAACTCTTTGCGGAAGCGGCAGTCCGCCAGTGCCTGCTGCCAGCGCTTGCGCACCGGGATGAGCTCGGCACTGCCCTCGCGGATGGCGCGGACTTCGCCGTCGTAGAACTCGTCCGTGGTGTCGATGGTATTGCGCACGTGGGCGATGGACGCGAGCGTCCGGGCGGCCGTCTCGGCCTCCTGCAGGTCAAAGCAGGCTTTCCGGGCTTCTTCGTAGGACCCGGCGCTTGCCAGCGTTTCGATGGCGGTCTCGTACGCGCGCCACTGCGCTTCCGTATCCGGCCGGGTGTAGGGCATATCGGTAAATCTCACCATTTCCATGACCGTTCTCTCCTTTTCATCGGTCCGACAGATGCCAGGCATCACACACGCGGATGACATGGGCCCGCTCCGGTCCATCATATCACAGTCGACTCCTTCCCGCACACAAAAGAGCCTCGAAGGCCCCGTGCCGGGCAAAAATAAGATCTTACTCGGTATCCCGCTCCAGAAACGCCGTTTCCTCTTTCGTCAGCGGGCGGACGGAGGCAAGGATGTTCCCCAGCAGGCGGTCCGGGTTGGTGGTGCTGATGGACGCGTAGACGTTCATCTTGCTGCCGAAAAGATACCGCAGGGCGATGTCGGACACGGTGGTCCGGTGCTTTTCGGCCAGGATCTCCGCGTTGCGCAGCCGGCGCATGTTCTCTTCGCACAGATACCCCTTCTGGGCCGGGCCGTCCAGCACCTGCCGGGCGCCCTCATAATCAAAAGCCCGGAACTTCCCGCCGAAGAACCCTCGAGCCAGGCTGGAATACGCTATGACGGGCATGCCGGCCTCGGCGTACCAGGCGCGGGCACCGGCATTCTCCGGCCCGGCCACCGTCACGCAGTCACCGCCCCACGGGTCGCACACCTGCCGGGCCAGGCCGTAGTGCGGGCTGGAGACGGAAAACCCTTCCAGGCCGTTTTCGGCGGCGTAGGCGTTGGCCTCGGCAATACGCCCGTGCGTCCAGTTGGAGACGCCGAAGATGCGGATCTTCCCGGCCGCCTTGCATTCATTCAGCGTGTCGATGAACTCGCTCACCGGCGTGTGCGGGTCGTCCCGGTGCAGCAGGTAGATATCGATGCAGTCCACGCCCAGAGCCTGCCGGCTCTGCTCCAGTTCCGTCAGGATCACCTGACGGTTCACGCAGACCTCCCCGCGCGGGCTGACGTTCCCACATTTGCTGAGCAGCACAAGCCGGTCGCGGTTGCCGCGCGCAGCGATCCAGCGGCCCAGGCTGTTTTCCGCCAGACCATACCCGCGCGCGGTGTCAAACGTGTTGACGCCCAGCGCCATGGCGGCGTCCAGCAGGCGGTTCACATCCGCGCCTTTTAACATCGGCCCGATGGCCGTGCCGAAGAGCACGCGGGAGACGGGCAGGGTGATGCCGGGGATAGTCCCGTAAGCCGGGCGGATGGGCGCACTCTCACCCTGCGGCCGGTCGTTGGTGGATGGTGAACCGTTCTTGAATGACATTTCCATGGCGGTATGCCTCCTGTTTTCTTCTGCTCCGATTATCCCAGAAAATGCACGCCAGCACAATAAAATGACACTAGGGTCAAAAGGTCAGAACGGGCATGCTTGCATGCACGTTTCTGACGTCTTGACCCGCAAAACACGAAGAACGGAGCGATTTTGCGCTTGAAAAGCGCAAAATGGCGGGAGTTCTGAGTGTTTTAGCAGCACATGGCACGCGCAGCGTGCGTGCTGCGTGTCATAGCTGGGGGCAAAACTTGTTTTGACCCCAGCATCATAAAATCCAAATGGAAACCAAATGGGACGTAGCAGATTGGTAACAAAATGTACCAATTTGCTGCGTCCCATTTGGTCACCTCAGCGGGTGGAATCCCGCCGGCAGAGGCTGACGGGGATGATGGTCTCATGCGGGACCGGCTGTCCGGCGATCACATCCAGCAGGCGCCGGCAGGCCGTTTCGGCCAGCAGGCGGGGGTTGCGGTCCAGCGCCGTGATGGCCGGCGAGGCCATGGCGGAGTACGGGGTGTTGTCAAAGCTGATCAGCTTCACGTCCTCCGGCACGTAGAGGCCTACACGGTGCAGGGCGGTCACCACACCGAAGGCGGCCCGGTCGCTGCTGGTGATGATGGCATCCACCGCCATCCCCCGGCCCATGAGGCCGCGCACCAGTTCTTCCGTTTCTTCTTCGGAGGATTTCTTCCCCGGGCGGTTGAGGATGTAGGCCGGATCCGGCGTGAGGCCGTGCGCCCGCAGCGCCTCCTCATACCCGGTCACGCGGGGGCTGGTGCGCGTCTCGGCCAGATACCCCGGCATCAGCACGATCTTCTCGCACCCGCGGCCGATCAGATACTCCGTGGCTTCCGCCATGGCGGCCTGATCGTCGTTGGCCACAAACGGGATCTCCCGCTTCGAGGCCGGGCGGCGGTCCATCCACACGAGCGGCAGGGCTTCGGGCAGCAGATCGTCCGGCAGGGCGCTCAGGCCGCTGACGCAGAGGATCCCTTCCACGCCGGCCGCGGCGAGCGTCCGCAGGTGTTCCTTTTCGCGTTCGGCGCTGTTGGCGCTGCTGAGGATCAGCGCATCGTACCCCGCTTCGTACAGGCACCCGGCTGCGCAGTCGGCCAGGCGGGAGAAAAAGGAATTGTCCACGGTCGGCACCACGATGCCCACCGTCGGGCGAAGGGTATTCGTTTCCGTCATGCTTCCTCTCCTTCCCGCAGCTGCCCGATCAGCTCCGCGTAGCTCTTCCCCTTGCGGAACAGGGCGCTTGTGCCCAGGATGAACCCGTCCGCGCCCACCGCAGACAGATCCGCGATCACATCCGGGCTGCAGTGCCCGTCGATCATCAGTTTATACCCGTACTGCTCCTTGAGTTCGGCCAGCTGTCTTACTTTCCGGCGCGTGAAGTCGATGAAGCCCTGGCCGGCAAAGCCGGGGTTCACCGTCATGACCATCACGTAGTCGCAGAGGTTGAGGATCTCCGAGATGCTGGCCACGCTGGTGTCCGGATTGACGGCGATGCCCGCCGCCGCGCCCATCTCCTTGATGTGCGCCAGGGTCTTGACCACGTAGCGCTCGGATTCCGGGTGGATGTAGACGATATCGGCACCGGCTTTGATGAACCAGTCCACCTTGTTGCCGGGGTTTTCGATCATCAGATGGCAGTCCACCGGTTTGTCGGTGTAACGGCGGATGGTCTGCACGTCCATGACGCCCATGGTGAAGTTGGGCACAAAGCTGCCGTCCATGATGTCGCAGTGAAAGATATCCGCCCCCGCGTCATCGAGCGCCCGCACCTCGGCCGCCAGATGGCCGTAGTTGGCGCACATCATGCTGGGGCAAAGCAGTTTTCTCATGCCTCTTCCTCCGCCGCTCTCAGGTGCTGCGTCTGCTCGATCTCCGTGATCATGTCCACGCGCGTCTGATGCCGGCCTCCCTCGTATTCGGCCGCCAGCCACTCATCCACGATCATTTTGGCAGTTTCAATACCGATGACGCGGGCGCCGAACGCGATGATGTTGGCGTTGTTGTGCTGTTTGGAGAGCCTCGCCGTGTACGGCTCGCTGCACACGCAGGCGCGGATGCCGCGCACTTTGTTGGCGGCCAGGCTGATGCCCACGCCGGTGCCGCAAATCAGCACACCGCCGTCCACCTCACCGTCCGCCACCAGGCGGGCCACCTTGTAGCCGCTGATAGGGTAGTTGAAGCGCTCGGGGGAGTCCGTCCCCACATCCACCACCTCGATCCCCTTGCCTTCCAGGTAAGCGCGGATCTCTTTTTTCATATCGATGGCCACATGGTCGTTTCCAATGGCAAGTTTCATCTGCTTTCCTCCTTCGCCCGGCGGTTGCACAGGGCGATCATCTCTTCAAACAGGTCGATGGCGTACTGCGGCACGAAGCTGCGCGGCATGGTGGTTTTGATGGCCACGATGGGCATGCCGGCCACGAACGTGCGGATGAAGCCGCTGCCGGCCAGTTCCGGCGCCCGCTCGGTGAAGTATGCATCCGCTTCCGGCACCGCCAGCAGTTCGCCCAGCGTCGAATCCTCCGAGAACGGTTCGCTCTCAAAGGACAGCTCCGTTGCATACGAGAACGTGTACTCGCCCGAGCCGACCGTCTGCTCCTCCCGCTCCGGCAGCGCCAGCTCCGCGGTGGTGTTTTCCGGCACGCGCACGGCCGCGTTCATTCGGCCGTCTTTGCAGGAGAGCTTCACGGACAGTTCGCCGTACGGCGTCTCGTAAGAAGCTTCCGCCTCCGGGATGCCTTTGATAAGGCGCGGCGCGATGCGGCTCTTTTTGTAGCCCGGTTCCAGCGCCCGCAGCCCGGCCAAGTCCTTGACCAGCCAGTCGCCGATGGTCGCGAACCCGTACTGGTTGAGCGAGTTCATCTCAAACAGCTGGAAGCTGCCGTCCTCATTGACGCCGTCCCACAGTTCCCAGACCGTGGTGGCGCCCAGGTTCACCTCGTACAGCCAGGAAGGGCAGTCTTCTTTGAACAGGATGTCGCCCATCAGCTGGTGCAGACCGTTGGCGCTCAGCACGTGCGGCAGGTACTCGGTGCCCACAAAGCCGGTCCGCAGGTGCTTTTTGTTCTTGATGAGGTTCAGCTTCAGGAAGTCCAGCACGCGCTGGCGGTCTTTGTCCTCCACCAGCCCGAAGCGCAGGGCCAGGGCGGCCGCTGTCTGGGTGTCGCTGACAAGTCTCCCGTTTTTCGTCACGTACTCGTCGCGGAACTTCTGCAGGACATCCGCGTACAGTGCCTTCCAGCGGGCTTCCTCCTCCGTCTTTCCCAGCACTGCGGCGGTCTTGGCCATGATGTCGATCGAGTACAAATAGTAGGCGTTGCCGATGAAGTGCAGCTCGGTCCCGCCGCCCTTCTCCTCGTTGGAAGGGTGCCGGATGCCTTCGGGCGTCTTGCGCTCGGGCCCCTTCGGGTAGTCCAGCGCCAGCCAGTCGCCGAACTGCGAGCTGGTCTCGTTCTGCAGAAGCCCGCACTCCCCGGCCAGGCGTCTGGTGTACTCCACGGAGGCCGCCATGCTGCCGTACTGTTCGGCCAGCACGCGGGCATCGCCGTAGGCCTCGTACAGGAGCCACGGCACGATGGTGGCCGCCTCGTGCCAGATGGACACGCAGGTGCGGGTCCGCAGGATGTCCGGCACCGCCAGCGGCACGCCGAAATCGTCCGTCTGCTCCACGCGCAGGTCGCGCAGCCATTTGCGGTAGAACAGCGCCAACTGGCCGTGGAAGAGCGCCGTGGGCAGGAAGATCTCCGCGTCGCCGGTGTAGCCCAGCCGCTCATCGCGCTGCGGGCAGTCCATGGGGATGTCCAGGTAATTGGACCGCATGGTCCAGTCGACGTTCTGCCACAGGCGGGTGATCCGCTCGTCCGCACAGGCAAAATACCCGGTGCGGGTGAAATCCGTGTGCAGCACGCAGGCCGTAAAGGCGGCGGGATCCACCGCCTCCAGGCCGTCCACCGCCACGTAGCGGAAGCCGTGATACGTAAACTCCGGCAAAAAGACGTCCTCTTCGCCGCTGCCGATGTACGTGTCCGTGGCACGGGCCGTACGGAGGTTCGTGGTGAAGAGATTGCCGTTCTCATCCAGCGCTTCCGCGTGGCGAAGCGTGACGGCTTTTCCCTTCGGCAGGCACAGCCTGGCTTCCACCACGCCGGTCAGGTTCTGGCCGAAATCCAGCACCGTGTCGCCCTCCGGCGTGTGCAGGACGTTCTTCACCGCCACGCGCTCGGTGATGCGCACCGGCTCGCTCTCCTGGCCGGTCAGGATATCCTTCGTGTAGTCGTACTTCCGGACCGGGACTTCCGGCTGCTCCGGGAGGGAGAGATCGATCACTTCCCCGTGATAGATCTCGGAATACCGGCGCGGGCCGGTGGTGCAGAACCAGTTTTCATCCGTAGCAATGGCTTCGGACGTTCCGTCTGCGTACTCCAGCTCGATCCGCCCGATGAGCGCCGTGCGGTTCCCGTAGTGGTTCCCCTGCCCGTAAAAGCCGAGGATGCCTTTGTACCAGCCGCTTCCCACCGTGACGGCCAGGCGGTTTTCCCGGCCCAGGTATCCGGTCAGGTCGTACGTCTGCACCTGCAGGCGCTCCTGATAGGCCGTCCAGCCGGGCGCGAAGCGGTCCTCCCCCACGCGCCGGCCGTTGATCTCCATGGCGTAGACGCCCAGCGCGGTGACGTACGCCCGGGCACGGCGGACGGGTTTGGTAAGCGCAAACTCCTTTACAAACACCGCGCAGGGCTCACAGGCATCCTCAAAGGCGTGCGTGATCCAGTCCGCCTCCATGGCGCGGTAATCGAAAAGCCCGGTTTCAAAATGCCCCGTGACGTCGGCCGTCTCCCCCTGGTCATCCGCGGCTTCCACCGTGACGGTGTAGGCAGTGCGGGGCTTCAGGGCTTCGCCGTCGTACACGTGGTACAGCGACTGATCCGTTTCCAGCACGCCGGTGTCCCAGACGGTGGTCTCTGCCTCCCGCACCGTGATGCGGCAGGAGGCCTGGCGCACACCGCGGCGGTCGGAGGACAGCTTCCAGGAGAAGGCCGGCTGCCGTACATCCAGGCCGATCGGATCCGTGCGGTATTCGGTTTTCAGATCATAGAGTGTCAGCATCGCTTTTCCTCCTTGCCGTCAGGAAGTTTTGATCATTCGGTGTGCGTAGATGGCACCGCCGATCACGCTCTTGTCGGGTTCATCGTCCGTAAAGATCAGATTGATCCTCCCGGACCAGCCCGATGCGCACGTTGGTGCCGCCGATATCGATCCCCAGTACTGTCATGTCCGCTCCCGCCTTTTCGCTGTTCTTGCCTCCAGTATAACGAAACCGCTCCTTATTGCTAAGGAGCGATCCCATCATTCCGGATTGACCGTTTTTCACTTCTTTCAGGCCAGCAGGCTATTAAAGAACCGGCATTCTTCGTCGTTGCAGAGAGTGGCCGCCTGCGAGCGCATGTTCAGGTGGAACACGTGGCCCAACTTCTCCTCCGCATCCCGGTAGAACCGGAACACGAACGGGACGTTTTTCTCCAGCAGCTTTTCCGACACGGCCATCGCGTCCGCCTTGAGGAAATCTTCCTGCGCCGTCATGACAAAGACCGGCGGGAAGGCTTCGGACACATAGTCCAGGGTGTGGATGAGGCGCTGCTCGCGTTCGCTTCCCCCTTCGGGCAGGTAATCTTTCATCAGGCCGGTAAAGAAAACATCCTCCTCCCGGTCGGACATCCGGATCAGCACCGCCGCGCAGTTGAGCGCGATGGCGCGGGGAACAAACCCGGCCGGCGCCTTAAAGGGGAACGCTTCCGCGTACGCGGGATCCGTGCACAAAGCCATGAACATCATCAGGTTGTGGCCGCCGGCGGAATCCCCCACCGCGAAGATGTTTTTGGTGTCAAACCCGTACTCCTCCGCGTGCGCGAGCACCCAGGCGAACACGGCGTTCGTGTCCTCCAGACTTGCCGGGAATTTCACCTCCGGCGCCAGGCGGTAGTTGAAGTTGACCACGGCAAAGCCGCGCTCCGCCAGGTTCATGGCGTAAAACTGGTAGCGCTCCTTGTCGCCGTACACCCAGCCGCCGCCGTGGACACTCACGATCACGGGGAGTTTTTCCCCTTCATGGCCCGCGGGGCGGTACACGTCCAGGCTCTGCCACTTCGGGTCCTGCCCGTAGACGATATCGTCAAAGCGGACGATGTCCGCCGGGGTCGTCAGGCCGCGGTCGCGCTCGTCATCGCCTTTGGCGAAATTGGTGCGCACAAACTCACACATTTCCGACATGTCGTTTTCCTCTTTCCGGGAGATTTCTTTCATTATAGCGTATTCCTTTCGTACCGGCCAGTGCCAATGCGCGGGCGTTTCCTCCGCCGGAACGAAAATAGAACGGCGGTCCGTCCGGGCCGCCGTCCTCCTTTGGGATCAGTGGATATATTCGATGGTCATCTTGTCCATGATGGCGACAAGATCCGCATAGGTGGCGTTCGGGTTGGCGACCGCCGTCATGTTGGCCACCTGCTCCGGCGTGTAGAGGGCGTCCTCCATCTTGCCCGTGATGTAGAAGCTGTGGTTCACGAACTTGTCCATGTCCTCATCGCTGTTGATGATGATGGAGAAGCAGCTCTTGCGCTCGGCCTCGGCCGGCTGATCGGCAAACGTCACGCCGTTGATCTTGTTGATCATGAGCACCACGGGGTAGATGACCGCCTCGATGGCGCTGACCGTCTCCTGCTGGAAGGTGCCGTTGCCCTTCGAGCCGAAGTTCTGGTCGGTGTTCTCGCCGTAACCGGCGCAGAAGAGCTTGATCTTGCCGGTCATGTTGGTGGAGATCATGGTCGGGTAGACAAAGGTGTTGCCGTCGGCGAAGCAGATGATGCCGTCGATGCCTTCATGCTTGGTGAAGTAGGTGGAATCCAGCGGCTGGAACGGCAGCACGTCCACGGCTTCGTCCAGCGGATCCAGGGTGATGGGCTTCTCGGCCGTCTTGTTGTACTCTTCCACCTTCTCGGTGAACTGCTGCACGAACACCTGCTGCACCGGGAACGCCCAGGCCGGGAAGGTGATCATGGACACATGCAGGACGGGCGCGTCGGCATGGGCCTCGTTGTACTCGATCAGGCTGTCAAAGAAATCGTACCCGGCGCGCAGGTCATCGCCGCAGGGACCATCGGCCGCGGTGCCGACAAAGTACGGATTCTTGAACACGTCGTCGTACGCGGTGTTGTACGAGGTGTTGAAGTCGCAGAGGAAACCGCCCACATAGACACCCGCCTCTTCACACTCTTTCAGGATGGTGGCCGTACCCATGTCCAGCGTGAGGATGATGCCCTCGGCGCCGGCCGCGATCATCTCCTGCACCTTGGTGAGGTTGACGGATTCGTCGGTCTGCGACAGCACCGTGTAGATGAACTCGGCGTTCATGGCCTTGCCGATCTCGCCAAGATACGTCTTCACGTTGTTCGGATAATAGCCGCTGTCCACGTACAGCGCGACACCGATCTTCGTCTTCTTGAAGCTCTTGGCATCGGCGGCCTGCGTGCCGGACTGCGAGGAGCCCGATGCCGACGGGTTGGCGTTGCTGCCGCCGCAGGCGGACAGCGACAGGATCATGGTCAGCGCCAGGATGACCGCGATGACGTTACGAAATGTGTGTTTCATGGTTGCCTCCTGTTGGTTTGGTCGTTCTACTTCGGAATGCCTTGGCACTCCCCTTCTCTGCCCTCACTATACCGGGCGCGTTTCCCGCAAACAATGTTCATTTCAAGCAAACAGGATTGACCGTTTTTAAGATGAGCGCTATAGTTTTCTTATGGAAGCGCAGCCGTTTGCCGGGCTGCCGTTCACACCTGCCGGGAGGTCCTGCCATGGATATCCGCGAAGAGATCTTAAACAGCCTGCTGCCGCTGACCGAAGAAGAGAAGGTCTACCGGCGCTTCTATGAGCTCCGGGACGACCCCGCCGCCCGCAAGGCCTACGCCGATCAGATGGAAGAGTACGTCCGCACGCACCGGTTGCTCATCTTCGACTATCCGTTCGTCACGCACCCGGAGCTGCTGCGTGAGGAGGATCTGTACGAGCACCTCTCCATCACCAAAGGCTCCAACGTCAACGTGGTGCGGCATCTGCGCTACACGCCCGTCTTCACGCACAGCCACACCTTCTTTACGGTGTTCTACGTCCTGCGAGGGCAGTGCGGCCACACCGTGGACGGCGCGGACCTGCCCATGAAACAGGGGGATGTGTTCTTCCTGCCCCCCTACGTGAAACAGACCATCGAAGTCTTTGACGACAGCCTCGTGCTCAACCTCCACATCCGGCGCGACACCTTCGCCGACGTCTTTTTCAACACCCTGCGCTACAACAACATCCTCTCCGACTTTTTCATGAGCTGTCTGTACAGCAAAAAGCCGGTCAGCGGCATGCTCTTTCACACGGGCGCGGACCGGGAGATCGAAGGCTTGTTTCTGGAAATGTATAAAGAAGTGCAGCTGGACGACGCCTACAGCTGGCGCCTGCTCAACAACCTCGTGCCGGTGCTGTTTGCCCGGATCCTGCGCGGGTACTCCGACAAAGCCGTCTATACCGGAAGCAGCGCCCGGACCGACACCGACAGCCCGACGCTGCGCATCCTCAGCTACATCAACGACCATTACCGGACCGTCACCCTCGAGGAGGTGGCCAGACGGTTTTCCTACTCCGTTCCCTACTGTTCCAAGCTCATCCGCGATGAGACCGGCACCGGCTTTGTGGCGTTTGTGCGCCGCATCCGGATGAACCACGCGTCCGCGCTGCTGCTCAACACCCGCACCTCCGTGGCGGACATCGCCGATCTGGTGGGCTACGAAAACCCCGAGTCCTTCATCCGCGTGTTCCAGAAGGAGTATCATCTCTCACCGACGGCCTACCGCCGGCAGGGAACCGTCGGCTGACGTTGCGCCGCCGGGCGTTTGGCGTTATGATAGCAGGCAAGAAATAACAAGGAGGAGACCCTCATGAAACCCATCGTCGCCATACTGCTGGGAGACCCGGCCGGGATCGGCCCGGAACTGACCGCCAAAACCGCCGCGTCCGGAGAACTGACGGACCGCTGCCGCCCCCTCGTGATCGGCAGCCGCACGGTCTTTGAAGAAATCTGCTCTTCCCTTTCTCTGGACGTCCCGTACACCCTCTTTGACGGCAGCCGCGTGCCGGAAGAGAACGAGATCCTTTTTGCGGATGTCCCGCTCGCCGGCGCGGACGCCGTGCCCTTCGGCACCATCGGCGCCGTCTGCGGCCGGCAGATTGCCGAACAGATCGACTGTGCCATCGCCCTCTACGAGCGCGGGCTGGTGAACGCCGTGTGCTTCGCGCCGTTTACCAAGGCGTCCCTGAAGGCGTATCTGGGCGAGTCCATCCACGGCGAGATGGATTACTTCACCGAAAAGCTGCACTACACCGGCCCGTGCTGCGAGATCAACCAGCTGGACGGCCTGTACACCACCCGCGTCACCAGCCACATCCCGCTCGCGGAGGTGGCCGCCGCCATCACCGAAGACGCCATCCTCACGGCCGTGAAGCTTTTGTGGGATACCATTGTCTCCGCCGGCAATGCCGCCCCGCGCATCGCCGTGGCCGCCTTAAACCCGCACGGCGGCGAGAACGGCACCTGCGGGCGGGAGGAGCTGGATGTGGTCGCGCCGGCCATAAAGAAAGCCGGCGAACTGGGCATGCCGGTCTCCGGGCCGTTCCCGTCCGATACCATCTTCGTGCGCGCCTTCAGCCGGAAAGAGTTTGACGGCGTGGTCACGCTCTATCACGACCAGGGGCAGATCGCCATCAAGCTGCTGGGCTTTGACCGCGGCGTCACCATCGAGGGAGGCCTGCCCTGCCCCATCACCACGCCCGCTCACGGCAGCGCCATGGACATTGCCGGAAAAGGCGTGGCGGACACCGGTGCGTTCCTGCACGCGCTGGACTGCGCCGTCTCCATGGCCCGCTGACCACCCGCTTCGCTTGACAGGCGGCAGGCTTTTTCGGATAATCAAAGCGGCATCTGGTGCCGTCTTTACCGGGAGGTAATCACATGATCAACAGTCTGCAGTCCGCGGCCACCCTCGCCAACGGCGTGCGCATGCCGTGGCTTGGCCTGGGGGTGTTCAAGATCACCGATTCTGACGAGTGCAAAAACGCCGTCACGGCGGCCCTGGCGTGCGGCTACCGCTCCATCGACACCGCGCTCGGCTACCGCAACGAGGAAGCCGTGGGCGAGGCTCTGCGCAGCGCCGGCGTCCCCCGCGAAGAGATCTTCGTGACCACCAAGCTCTCCGGCGGCAACAGCTACGAGCGCGCCATCTCCGAGTTTGAGAACTCGCTCGAGCGCCTCGGGCTGGAGTACCTGGATCTCTATCTCCTGCACTGGCCCCGCCCTCACGAGGACAAGTACGTGGAAGCCTACCGGGCCCTGATGGACCTGCTAAAGGCCGGCAAGGTGCGCGCCATCGGCGTCTCCAACTTCGTGCCCGACCAGTTAAACCGCATCCACCGCGAACTCGGCGTCTTCCCCATGGTCAACCAGGTGGAGCGCCACCCCCACTATCAGCGCCATGACCTGCGCCGCTTCTGCGAAGCCCGCGGCATCCAGCTGGAGTGCTACAGCCCCCTCATGAACGGGCAGCTGGCCGACCTTCCGAAGACCCGCGCCGTCCTGCAGCCCATCGCCGACAAGTACGGCAAGAGTATCTATCAGATCTGCCTGCGCTGGCAGCTGGACACCGGCGTGGTCTGCATCAACAAATCCGCCAACCCGGCCCGCATCCGGCAGAACGCCGACATCTTTGACTTTGCGCTGGACGCGGACGACATCGCGGCCATCGCTGCTCTTGACGACGGTCAGCACGTCTTCCGGGATTCCTACGACGACGTGGGGCCCGTCGTGCATTTCACGATCGAAGAAGTCTGACGGCTCATCGTCACCAGACACCGCCCGGACGGAAGAAATCTTCCCTCCGGGCGGTTTTCTTTTCCACTTGATGGACATCTGTCGGACAGCCCCTTTTATGCTCATTCCAAACACTCAAGGAGGACCCGGCCATGTATGGTTCCTTCATCGGCGGAAAAGATCTGGAGGCCGCGGCCGCCATCCTGATGGCCGCCTCGTCCTACGATCTGGCCAACATCGGCCACATGATCCGGACCGGCGCCATCGAAAAAAGATGGAAGAGCTCACGCAGGATCAGGCCTACCGCAAGGACCTGCCGAAACTGCAGGGCCAGTGGGAAAAAGACCTGATGGCCAGACGCCTCCGCACCAGCCAGATCTGCCAGCAGCGGATCGTGGAGATGACCGCCAACGGCACCTACCCCACCGAAGCCATGAAAAAGGCCATGGCTGCGGAGGAGGCACGAAAAGCAGAGGCCGAGAAGGCGAAAAAGGCCGGGAAGTTCGGGGCTCACGACTCTCCTCCTTTGCGGGCGGCATCCGCCGCAGTCATTCCTGTCCACAAGATCATTCTGACAAAAAAAAGCCCGGACCGCAAGCAGCGGTCCGGACACGGCATAAAAGCGGCATCTCACTTTTCTGTAAATATTATACACAGGACAGCCGTTTCTTTCAAGTCTTGTCCCCCTGTGCATCCGTTGATAGAATTGTCTTGCATCCGTACATCGACCAGGAAATCCTTCGGAGGGACAGCATGAACAAAACCGATCAGATCTTCGACCTCTCCTCCCTGTGGGCAGCCGTGAAGGAAATCTTTCCCTACTTCGACCGTCTGCCGTTCGACTGGGACGAACAGTACCGTCTTTATCTTGAAAAAGTCCTTCAAACGGACGATGAACAAGGCTTTCACCGGCTTCTCGCGGAATTCATGGACAGCCTGCATGACGGACACACGAAGTACATTCCTCCGGCCCCTTACCGGGAATCCAAGCCGTTTGTGCGTCCCGAGGCTCCTTCCCATACCCTGGACGGCCATGTCCTGACCATCCGGATCAACGAGTTTTTGTCCGACCACTCTCCCTATGTCCGGGAACTGCTCGAAAAACACCCTGACGTCTCGCTGGTCAGGCTGGACATCCGGGACAACATCGGCGGAAACACGTTCTATGCCGCCAAAGTAGCTCAGCTCTTTATCTCCGGTGTCTTCCACGGCTGTCAGAAATGGACTCAGCTCCGGAAAGCCGTCGATATAGCGGGTTCCAGTCAGCTGATGCGTGACAGCGAAGAGCGGATACAGAAGTATCTGAAGGATGGCCTGCTGACAGAAAAAGACCTTCTGGAAGCCCGAAAAGACATGCTTCACACCCAGTATGAAACCTACACCGACACATTCGGTGCCGATGACAGCATCGCCCTGTACAATGGTCCGCTGGAGCTTCTGATATCCGGAAGGACTATGTCCGCTGCGGAAGATTTCACCGCCATGTTCAAAAGCAATCACCGTGCCGTGCTCATCGGCAAACCCACCTTTGGGTCCACCGGAACCCCCTGCATGATCCCTCTGCGCTGCGGCGGGCGCGCCCAAGTCGTTTCCGTCGGCTACCGCCTGCTGGACGGCACGGAATTCATCGGAAGCGGTATCAAGCCGGACATTGACAGCGAAACCGACTGACCGGGAAGACCACTTGGGACGCAGCAAACTGGTACATTTCTGTACCAGTTTGCTGCGTCCCAAGTGGTCTAAATGGTCTGAATGGTTTACCCCAGCGTGACATCCAATATCATCATCAGCACAAACCCCAGTGAGAACGCGATGGTGCCGGCGTTGGAGTGTTTTCCTTCCGACATTTCCGGGATCAGTTCCTCCACCACCACGTACATCATGGCGCCG
>CAMJGH010000061.1 GCA_946405185.1 uncultured Lachnospiraceae bacterium | reverse complement strand
GACAGAATCGAATACTACAAAAAGAAATGGCTGCGAGAGCATATTTTCTTTATGGTTATAATGGGATTTATCTTAGTAGCGGTGGCTGTTGCGGCGGTAATACGAAGGAATACTTACATGATGATCACCTGTTTCGTTCTGTTGCCGGTATTTCATGCGATACGCAATAACACGATGATGGCTTATGTAGAAAACCACGCTTTTGATGGTACTGAAGATGCATAATTCTGATTTGCAAGGACAAAAAATGAGAAGGAGCAGATGACAGATGCTGATGACGATACTCTCCATCATCGCCAATATTGCGTTTTTTGTTGTTCTGAATCTGAACATCTATACGGACCGGGCAAAAATGCCGACCGGGGAGGTGCGGGAATGGCGCCGCAGCCCGATAGCAAGACTGAATATTGCCGGTCAGTCATTCCTGATATATCTGCAGATCGTTCTTGCCGCTGTCAGTGTTATAACCAGTGTCCTGTTTCTGTTTGGAATTCGCACCAGAACGATCAGAACGATACAGTTGGTCAGCTTGATGGGATCTGCGATCGTATTTATCATCATCATGATCGTAACCTCTGATTCACATGCCAAATATGCATGAGGTGAGAGAACAATGAAAACTCTGGAAAAGATCAGCGCCTTTACGGGCCGGTATATGGCGCTCATCGTGCTGGCGGCCGCGGCGCTCTCGCTCTTTGTGCCGCGCGCGGCGCTGTGGGTGCAGACGGGGTGGGTGAACTACCTGCTGATGCTGGTGATGTTCGGCATGGGCCTGACGTTAAGCTGGGCAGACCTGGCCGGCGTCTTTAAAAAGCCGGGGTACGTAGCGCTGGGGTGCGCCGCGCAGTTTACCATCATGCCGCTGCTGGCGTTCACGCTGGGGAAGGCGTTCTCGCTTGACACGGCGCTGCTGGCGGGCGTGATCCTGGTGGGCACCTGCCCGGGCGGCACAGCCAGTAACGTGATCACCTATCTGTCCAAAGGCGATGTGGCGCTGTCGGTGGGCATGACCAGCGTGAACACCCTGCTGGCGCCGGTGCTGACGCCGGCCATCACGTGGCTTCTGCTGCGCACCAGCGTGTCGGTGGATGTGTGGGGGATGTTCTGGTCCATCGTGCAGGTGGTCATCCTGCCCATCGGCGCGGGGCTTGTCATCCGGCGGTTTTTCGGGCGCTTTACGGAATCGGCCGTGCGCGTGCTGCCGATGGTCTCGGTCATCGCCATCTGCCTGATCGTCATGGCCGTTGTGTCCCACAACGCGGAGAGGATTTTGACCACCGGCGCTGTGGTCTTTGCGGTGGTGATCCTGCACAACCTCCTGGGGTATGCCTGCGGGTACGGCCTGGGGAAGGTGCTGAAACTGGACCTGCCGAAGCGAAAAGCCCTCTGCGTGGAGATTGGCATGCAGAATTCCGGGCTGGCCGTCTCACTGGCGGCGTCCGCCTTCCCGGGGCTGGCCATGGCGGCCGTGCCGGGGGCCATCTTCTCGGTCTGGCACAACCTGTCCGGGGCCGTGCTGGCAGGGTTCTTCCGGCGGCGGGAATGAGGGCCTGGTGATCTGTCCCCAAGTGGTGCATAATGCACCATTTTTGATACGTCCCCAACTGGTGCACTTGCATTCCCGGCTCCTTTGGGTATAATGGGGAAAGTGCATTTTTGCACAGACCACCCAACAATACGCGATGGCACAAGGGGTGCCGTCGGAAAGGCGGATGCAATGGCTAAAGACAGCAAGAAGTTTGTGGAAGCGATCACCTCCAGGGAGGAGGATTTCGCCCAGTGGTACACCGACGTCGTCAAGAACGCGGAGCTGATCGACTACTCCAGCGTGCGCGGCTGCATGGTGTTCCGTCCCAATGGCTATGCCATCTGGGAAAACATCCAGAAAAATCTGGACGCTCGCTTTAAGGAGACCGGCGTGGAGAACGTCTACATGCCGATGTTCATTCCGGAAAGCCTGCTGAACAAAGAGAAAGACCACGTGGAAGGCTTCGCACCGGAAGTGGCGTGGGTCACGGAGGGCGGCCAGGAGAAGCTCCCGGAGCGCCTGTGCGTGCGCCCTACGTCCGAGACGCTCTTCTGCGATCTGTATTCCAAGATCGTGCACTCCTACCGCGATCTGCCGAAGGTGTACAACCAGTGGTGCTCGGTGGTGCGCTGGGAGAAGACCACCAGGCCGTTTTTACGCAACGCCGAATTCCTGTGGCAGGAAGGCCATACGGCCCACGCCACCGCGGAGGAGGCCGAGGAGCGGACCATCCAGATGCTCAACGTCTACGCGGATTTCGTGGAGAAGGATCTGGCCATCCCGCTGATCAAGGGCCGCAAGACCGATAAGGAGAAGTTTGCCGGCGCGAAGGCCACCTACACCATCGAGTCCATGATGCACGACGGCAAGGCGCTGCAGTCCGGCACCAGCCACAACTTCGGCGACGGCTTTGCCAGGGCGTTCGGCATCCAGTTCTCCGACAAGGACAACCAGCTCAAGTACGTCAACCAGACCTCCTGGGGCCTGTCCACCCGCATCATCGGCGCCATCATCATGGTGCACGGCGATGATTCCGGCCTGGTCCTGCCGCCGCACATCGCGCCCACGCAGGTGATGGTCATCCCGATCGCGCAGCACAAGGAAGGCGTGCTGGAGAAGGCTGAGGAAGTGCGCCAGGCGCTGTCCGCCGTGCTCCGCACGAAGATCGATGCATCCGATAAGACCCCCGGCTGGAAGTTCTCCGAGCAGGAGATGCGCGGCATCCCGGTGCGCGTGGAGCTGGGCCCGAAGGACATCGAGGCCGGCACCGCCGTGGTGGTGCGCCGCGATGACCGCAGCAAGGAAGTGGTCGCCATTGCCGACCTGCCCGTGCGCGTGCCGCAGATCCTCGAGGAGATGCAGGCCGCCATGTACGAGCGCGCCAAGGTGTTCCGTGACTCCCACCTGTACGAAGCCACGGATTACGAGACTTTCGTGGACACCATCAACAACAAGCCGGGCTTTGTGAACGCCATGTGGTGCGGCGATGCCGCCTGCGAGGCCAAGATCAAAGAGGACACCACCGCCACCTCCCGCTGCATGCCGTTCGAGCAGAAGCACCTGTCCGACACATGCGTTTGCTGCGGCAAGCCCGCCAAGATCATGGTGACGTGGGGCAAAGCATATTAAATGATTTACGATAAGCGGCCTGCCGGGAACCGGCAGGCCGCTTTCTCTGCTTGTTATAAGTCATCGGAGTCGAGTAATATCGTAAACGGCCCGTCGTTGACGAGCCCCACTTTCATATCCGCGCCGAACTCTCCGTGCCGGACCACCGGCACCTGCTTCGCGCATTCGGCCAGCACGTACTCGTACAGCGCTTCGGCCTCTTTCGGATCCCCCGCGTTTGTAAAGCCGGGGCGGTTGCCGTGCCGGCAGTCCGCGTAGAGCGTAAACTGCGAGACGATGAGCAGTTCTCCGCCAACCGACGCCAGGTTCAGGTTCGTCTTTCCGTTCTCATCCTCAAAAATGCGCAGGCCGATCATCTTGCGGATCATCTTATCGGCCGCCTCTCTGGTGTCCGTTCTGCTGACGCCCACCAGCACCAGAAACCCTTTCCCGATGCGTGCCGTCTCCGCGCCGCCAATCGTGACGCCGGCCTCTAAAACCCGCTGTATCACAAATCTCATAATATCTTCCTCTTTACGATGATCAGCTGGTGCAGAAGAAGCACTTTTTCTTTTGAAAAACGGATCATTTTGCCAGGTCCTCAAAGGCTTCCCGGTATCGCTTCAGAATGCGGGCGGCGACCACATCGATCTTCTCATCGTCGGTCATATCCAGCAGGGGATTGCTGTCGATGTCCAGCAGCAGGTATTTGGGCTTGTTGTTTTTAAAGATGACCGCCTGACCGCTGCGGTCCGCTATGCGGGTGACACGGGAGAAGTTCTGATTTGCCTCACTGACAGAGACAATGGTCTGCGTATCGATGGTCATGATGCTCACCTCCTGCGGGCATTATACAGCGGATATAGGTAAAAAACAACCTAGAAAACGCTGCGTATTGCCCTCCGCTGTCAAAATGACTTGCACGCAGCCTCCTGTTTCGCTAAAGTATTCACCATGGAACAGACACCCACTTCATTTGAATACAATGACTTATACAGCGGGCTGCGCTTTGCCCTCTTCCCGGACCATGCGGAGGTGACGGGCGTGGCGGAGAGCCTCTTTTCCGTGGAGGTGCCGGCCGAGGTGAACGGCCTTCCGGTCACGCGCATCGCGCCGCACGCCTTTGAAGGACAGGCGGTGCCGGAGGTGTGGCTGCCGGATTCGGTCACGGAGATCGCGGCATACGCTTTTTCGGACTGTGCGGCGCTGCAGGAGATCGAGCTGCCGGCCGATCTGTCGGTCATCGGCCCGTATGCCTTTTACCACTGCAAGGCGCTCGAGGCCGTCACCCTGCACGACGCGGTGACGGACGCGGACAACGCGGCGTTTCTTGCCTGCGAGAACCTGCGGGAGATGACGCTTCTGGCGGACCACGGCAACTACGGGTGCTTAAAGCCCATCCTCTCGGAACTTTTCCATGAGGTGCGCGTCACCTTTGAGGACGCCGAAGGCCGCTTTTCGGTGGTCTTCCCCGAGTATTTCATCGAGTACATCGAGCTGCCGGAGGCGCGCGTGTTCGACGAGGATACGCACGGGTCCGGGCGCGTGTACCGGAAGTTCTTCAACGGAAAGACGTTTGACATCGCTTCCTACGACAATCATTTCACCATCGCGTGCCTGAAGGACTCGCCGGCTGAGGCCGGGCGCGTGGCTGTCACCAGGCTGCTGTCCCCGCGCGGCATGATCGCCAGCGCAAAGGAGAGGTACGAGGCGTGGCTGGCCGCCCATGTGCAGGAAGCCTGCCTGCCGTTTGCGGCGGCGGGAGATGAGGAAGCACTGACGTATCTGATCAACGCCGGCATCCTCAAAAAAGACGACCTGCCGGTGTTCCTGGACGCCGCCCGCAAGTCGGGCCGCGTGCAGACCGTGGTGCGGCTGATGCAGGCGGCGCGGCAGATGGGGTGACAAAGGAAAAAACGGCTGCCCTCCGGCCCCTGTGCCGCCATCCGGCGGTTCACAGGGACCTTTTTTTATGGTAAACTTTTTATAATGAGCCTGCCGCGAATGTCTGCTGCAGTCCTCGTCCGGGAGGTTTCCATGTTAAAGAGCCATGAAAAATTCCACTCTGCCAACGGCAAGCGCCTGGTGCTGATCGCCGAGGATGAGATGATCAACCGCGAGATCCTGCGCGGCATCCTGGAAGATACGTATGAGCTGCTGTTCGCAGAGGACGGCGCCGAGGCGCTGCGCCTGGTGCGGGCCAACGCCGACACACTCTCGCTGATCCTGCTGGATCTGATGATGCCCGTTGTCTCCGGCGCGGAGGTGCTGCGGACGGTCAAGGGTGAGGAGGACCTGCGGCACATCCCGGTCATCGTGATCACGGGGGACGCGGAGGCGGAGGTGGAAAGCCTCAGTGCCGGCGCGTCGGATTTCATCCCCAAGCCCTACCCGAAGACCGGCGTCATCCTGGCGCGCATCCGGCGCGCCATCGAGCTGTCGGAGGACCGGCAGATCATCCAGTCCACCGAGCGCGATCCGCTGACGGGCCTGTACAACCGCGAGTATTTCTACCGCTATGCCGAGCAGTACGACCAACACCACAAGGAAACGTCCATGGATGCCATCGTGGTGGACGTCAACCACTTCCACATGATCAACGAGCGCTTCGGCAACGCCTACGGCGACAAGATCCTGAAGCGCATCGGCATCCGCCTGCGCGGCATGGTGCAGGATATCGGCGGCATCGTCTGCCGGCGCTCGGCCGACACGTTTTTAGTCTACTGCCCGCACGGGAAGGACTATCAGGTCATTCTGGACGAGGCGTCCGCGGGCCTGTCGGACGATGAGACCATGAACCACCGCGTGCGGCTGCGCATGGGCGTCTACGCCGATGCCGACCGGACACTGCCCATCGAACGCCGCTTTGACCGCGCCAAGATGGCCGCCGATACCGTGCGGTCGAGTTTTGTCAAAGGCGTGGGGCACTATGACCGGATGCTGCACGAGCGCGAACTGTACGCCGAGCAGCTGGTGGAGGAGTTCCGCACGGCCATCGCCGAGAAGCAGTTCAAAGTCTATTATCAGCCCAAGTTTGACATCCGCCCGGACATCCCGGTGCTGGCCAGCGCCGAGGCGCTGGTGCGGTGGGTGCACCCTTCGCTTGGCCTGATCAGCCCCGGCGTGTTCATCCCGCTGTTTGAAGACAACGGTCTGATCCAGGCGCTGGACCACTACGTGTGGCGCACGGCCGCGGAACAGATCCGCGAGTGGAAGGACCGCCTGGGCTTCTCGGTGCCGGTGTCCGTGAACGTCTCCCGTATCGACATGTACGATCCGCACCTGGTTGAACTGCTGCAGGAGATCGTGGCGGACAACGGCCTGGAGCCGCGCGAACTGCTCCTGGAGATCACCGAATCCGCCTACACCAAGGATTCCGAGCAGATCATCGAGACGGTAGGCCGCCTGCGCGCGCTGGGCTTTGAGATCGAGATGGACGATTTCGGCACGGGCTACTCGTCGCTGAACATGATCTCCACGCTCCCCATCGACGCGCTTAAACTGGATATGAAGTTTGTCCGCAACGCCTTCAACGAGCGCAAGGACACGCGCATGCTCGAGGTGATCATCGACATCGCTGATTACCTGAACGTCCCGGTCATCGCCGAAGGCGTGGAGACGCAGGAGCAGCTGGACGCCCTCAAGACCATGGGGTGCGACCTGGTGCAGGGGTATTACTTCTCGCGGCCGGTGCCGGCGGAGGAGTACGAGCGCTTCGTGCGGGAGCGCAAGGAGCAGGAGCCGGATGTGGCGCCTGTGCCGACCCGGCGCCGCGCAGCCCGGGAGGAGGGGTCGGAGTACGCCTTCGGCAGCATCAGCCACGCGCTCTCCTCGGGCTTTGAGCGCGTCTACTACGTGGACGCGGACAACGACCACTACGTGCTCTTCACCTCCGAAGGGCGCCTCGAGGACCTGCAGATCGAGCGGTCCGGCGCGGACTTCTTTGCGGACGCGAAGCGCCGCATCGTGCGCTGCGTCTTCTCGGAAGACCAGAAGCGCGTATCGGCGTGCCTGGCCAAGAACGCACTGCTGACGCAGCTGTCGGACGGGCGGCCGTATTCCATCACCTACCGCCTGAGCATCGGCGCGGAGCCCACTTACTACACGCTCAAGGCGGTGAAGGCGGGCGCGCATGACGAGCATCACATCGTCATCGGCATCAGCAACGTGAACACCCAGGTGACGGAGCAGCAGTCGGATGAGCTGCGGGCGGCCGTCGCGCCGTACACGCAGATCGCGAAGGCGCTCGCGCAGGACTACTTCTCCATCTACTACGTGAATACCGAAACCGACCGCTACCTCGAGTACAGTGCGCATGAGGACTATGCGGAACTGGGCATCGAAAAGAGCGGGGAAGACTTCTTTGAGCAGAGCCGGCGCAACATGCGGCGGGTAGGGTGTCCGGAGGACATCACGGACTTCCTGCGGGCTTTCACCAAAGAGAACATCATGAAGGCCATGGCAAGCCGCGGCGTGTTCACGCTGACCTACCGTCTGATGTTCGGAGGAAAGCCTACGTTCGTGCACATGAAGGTGACGCGCATGCCGGACCCGGCCGATCCGCACATCGTCATCGGCATCAGCGACATCGACGCGCAGATGAAGCGGGAGATGGAGACGGCTTCCGCCCTGCACCGCGCCCGCGAGGCCGCCAACCGCGACCCGCTGACCGGCGTCAAGAGCAAATACGCCTACTCCGAGGCGGAAGAGAGCCTGAACCGCAGCATGGAGAAGGGGGAGATCGCCGAGTTTGCGCTGGTGCTGTGCGATGTCAACGGCCTGAAGACCGTGAACGACACGCATGGCCACCAGGCGGGCGATGAACTGATCCTGTCCGCCTCCCGCGCCATCTGCAACATCTTCTCGCACAGCCCGGTCTACCGCTACGGCGGGGACGAGTTCGTGGTCATCGTGACCGGCCGGGACTACGAGAACCGCCGCAAGCTGATCTCACGGCTGCTGGCCGAAAACGAGGCGCATGCCGCCTTCGGCGGCGCGGTGATCGCCTGCGGGCTGGCCGAGTTCGTGCCGGGGCTTGACCGGAACACCGGCGACGTGTTCGCCCGGGCGGATGCCGCCATGTACGCCAACAAGGCGCGCCTGAAAGCGCAGGCAGCAGACCAGGCATAAAAACTTTTGAAAACCATCACGCGGGGTGTCATAACGCCCCGCGTTTGCTGTCTGTAGGGGTGAGAGGAGGTGAGGAGCATGGCCATGCACGACGATGAGATCGTCCGCCTTTTCTGGGAGCGCCGGGAGGAAGCCCTCCGGGAGACGCAGGAAAAGTACGGGCGGTACTGCCAGGGCATTGCAAAAAACATCCTGGAGAATGACCAGGACGCCGAAGAGTGCACAAACGACGCGCTGATGAAGGCGTGGGAGTCCATCCCGCCGGAAAGGCCCGCCAGCCTGAAGGCCTACCTCGGCCGCATCACCCGCAACCTGTCCTTCAACCTGTACCGGAAGGCCCATGCCAACAAGCGCGGGGGCGGAGCGTTCACGGCGGTGCTCGACGAGCTGGCCGAGTGCGTTGCGGGCGGCGTGGAGCCGGAGGAAGAGTGGGCGAAAAAGGAGCTGGCGGAAGCCATCAATGACTACCTGGCCGGGCTTCCCAAAGACCGCCGGCAGCTGTTTGCGGCCCGCTACTTTTACGCCGATGAGATCCCGGTGATCGCGAGGCGCTTCGGCATCCGCGAGAACACGGCCTCGGTGCGCCTGGCCAGACTGCGCAAAGGCCTCCGGGAGTACCTGACGGAAAGGGGGTTCCACCTATGAGAGCAGAAGACCTGTTTGAAGCCATCGGTCAGATGGATGACCGGTTTGTGGAGGAAGGCCGGGAAGCGCCGGCCGTGAAGAAGATGACGTGGAAGAAAGCCCTGGCGGCAGCCGCCGCGCTCGCCATCGTGGCGGGACTGGGCATCTGGGCGGTGCCGAAGATCACGCCGAAACCGGCCGGCGGCTACATTGAAAAGCACGTGCCGGCGCCGGAACTGAACGGGGACATCCCTGAGATCTACCGCGTCCCCCACTGGGAGGACATGCGGGACGTGCAGCGGTATGTATCGCTGTCCTTTGACGGAAAAGAATACGTGACGAAGCTTATCCTGGTACACGCGGAAAACGTGGGCGCGGAGCTGGGTGCCGGGACGTTTGCCGGGCAGGATAACTACACGGACGAGATCCACACGCTGGAAGGCCGCGTGTTTGAAGTGAAAGGCGTCAACACGGAAGCCGCCGTCTGCGCCGAGTTCCCGGACGAGCTGGGCCGGGCCTACGCCTACATCAACGCCATGTACACCCCCGCCACGCTGGGGCAGTTCATCGATGATCTGAACCTGCGGGAGACGCTTTCCACCGGCCTGGTGTATGTGAAGCGCGGCGCGGAGCCGGACGTGGTGTATGAGGATATCGGCACGGAGATGGTCTGGCAGCAGCTGCTTTCGGACGCCGCGCTGGCAAACGAACCCGAGGCCAACCCTGGCCCCGCGGTGCTGAGTATTTCGGCCAACATCGACCTGCTCGGGTACCACAACCACACCATCACCCTGACGGAGGACGGGTACCTGTGGACCAACCTCCTGGAGAGCGGCAAGTATTTCTTCATCGGCCGGGAGAAGGTGCAGGCGTTCGTGAAGGAAGTGACCGAAAACCACCAGGGGTACATCTATATTTACGATGATGCCGGAGAACCCGTGCCGGAAGCCGGAGAGGAATCCCGTGTGGCCGAAACGGGAGTGGAAGAAGGCGTGACCGTCGTGCAGACGGCGCCGGCGGAGTGAGACAGAGAGAAAGAGCGGACCGATGCGCCGGCATCGGTCCGCTTTTTTTGACATCTTTTATGTTTCCTGTTGAGAACTTTGGTGACATCATAACCGATGACGACACAGAACTTATTGGTCAGGATTAAACGGACATACGATCCAGAGGCGGGCACACCGTTCAATAACGTCATTCCCACTTTCAAGATAGTCATTTTGCGCATAAATGACTATCTTGAACTGCTTTCACCCCACCGCCAGATTGACAGCCAGCAAAATCGCCGCGATGACCGTCGGTACGGTGATCGTATCGTATTCACTGGGGGAGAAGAGTTCCGTGGCCGCGCCGCATAACGCTCCGAGGAAGGAGGAGAGCAGGACGTATCCCCAGCCGGCATTGTGCAGTGCGCGATCAGGAGCATCAGGAGGCCGCTCAGAAACGAGACGGCGAGCATCGCCAGGCTTCCCTCCCAGGACTTTTTTCCGTCGGTCAGCCGTGTCCGGATCTTGTGCCGGCCGCAGGGGATGCCGACCAGAGCTGCCGCGGCATCGCCGGTTCCCCACATCAGGATGGCGGCGGCTCTCCTGGACAACCGCAACCCGCTGCTGTTCCGTCTGCGCGACAACGGCGTGAAGCAGATGACCTCCACCAAGATCAAGGAGATCGTTCCGGATGGCGTCATCGTGGAAGGCCCGGAAGGGGAATGCAAGCTGGAAGCCGATACCGTCATCGCGGCCTTCGGCATGAAGCCGAACGGCGGCCTGGTGGAAGACATCTGCCGCAAGTACCCGCCGACGGCGGTCGTGGGCGACTGCACGAAGGTGGCCCAGGTGGGCGAAGCGGTCCGCGGCGGCTTCTTCGCGGCGTGGTCCATTCACTGAAAAGCCGACAGCCTTCCGGCCTCTTCGGAGGCCGGAAGGCTGTTTTCAGAGGATGACCCGGTCAGCGCTTTGTCAGCGAGAGCGGGCTTTCCAGCCCGTACCGCTGCAGCAGGGCTTCATCCCGCATGATCTGTTCGGTCGGGCCGTCGGCGGCGATCTTCCCGCTGGCGATGAGCACCGTGCGCGCACACGTATCCCAGATGAAATCCAGGTCGTGGCTGGCGATCAGCTTGACATGGTCGTACTCATTGATCACCTTGATGAGGTTGCGGCGGTTGCGGGGGTCCAGGGCCACCGTCGGCTCGTCCAGGAGGATCATGTCCGGCGTCAGGGAGAGGATGGTGGCGAGGCTGGCCAGTTTCTTTTCGCCTCCGGAGAGGCGGTAGATGGATTTGTCCCGCAGGTGAGAAATATGCACTTTTTCAAGCGCGTCGTCGACGCGCTTTTTTACTTCGTCTTCGGGCAGGCCGTAGTTGCGCGGCGCGAACGCCACGTCCTCGCCCACGGTGGTCATGAACAGCTGGCTGTCGGAATCCTGGAAGACAAAGCCGATCTTCTCGCGGATCTTCGCGAGCGTCTTTTTCTCCAGCGGGATCTCCTCGATGCGCACCGACCCGGAAAACGGGAAGTGCAGGCCGACCAGAAGCCGCAGGAACGTGGACTTGCCGGCGCCGTTCGCACCGATGATGCCGACGGATTCGTCCTCCGCGACATGCAGGTTCAGGCCGTTGAGTACCGGCTCACCGGCACCGTAGGCAAAGGTCAGGTTTTCGATATCCATGTGGATGTGGCTCATGGCACGCACCTCTTTTCTTCAGACAAACAGATTTCCGATCCACGAGGTGACCGGGAACAGACGCAGCGCGAGGAGGATGAGCATCCAGACGACGGGCCAGAGGATGTCGGCCGGCCGCAGTTTTGCTTCCCTTCCGGCGGCAAATTCGCCGGTAAAGCCGCGCAGCAGCATGGCGTCGTACACGCCCTCGGCGCGGTCCATGCTGCGCAGAAGCATCTGTCCCAGCAGCGGCCCCCAGGCCTTCCATGCCACACCCTTCTGCCCGGGCGCGCGCAGGGAGTAGGCCTGCGTGATGCGGCGGGCTTCCGCCAGCAGCACGGTCACGTACCGGTAGATCAGCAGTACCACCACGGTGAAGACTTTTGGCAGGTGCAGCAGGCGCAGGGCGCGGCAGATCTCTTCGATGGGTGTGGTGGCGATCAGCAGGTACCCGGCCAGGACGGTGAGCACGGCCTTGACCATCAGGGTGACCATGGAGAGGACACCGCCGGAGACGGCAAGCGTGCCAATGGTCAGAACGGGGGTGCGGTCAAAGAAGGGGTTCAGGATGCCCACCACGCAGACGAGCGGCAGGACCACGCGCAGGCGGCGCAGGGCTTCCCCGAAGGAAAGATCAGCTACAAGAAATACGGCGGCCGGGTAGACGGCCATGGTGATGAGCCCGGGCAGGCTGTATTTGGGGAACGAGACGGTGACGGCGATGAAGAAGACGGTCAGCAGGAGCTTGCCGAGCGGGTGCAGACGGTTCACGAAACCGGGCCCTCGTGAGAGGGCCTCGAGAGACTGGATTTCGCTGATGGCGTCGCTGATCTTGCTCACGCGGATAATGCTCCTGTTGGAAAAAGAACTGTGATAGTTACAGGGTGATTTTGGAGCGGCCGGGACATACCCTGCCCCTCCGGCTCCGTCCCAAGTCGCCGTCTGGGCAGGGTAGGCTCCCGGCCGCGCGAAAGAATCGTTCCCGCGATGTGTCAAGCGGTTGCTTTCTTGCGATTGCGGAAGAATCGGAATAACATCGCCGCCGCCACCAGGACTGCCAGCACGATGAGCGCGCCCACGATTCCGGACACCGTGGTGCCCAGGGCGCTTTCGGAGCCGGGGAAGGCGTAGTCGGGCAGGAAGGAGGTGGCTTCCTGCGCATGGCCGGCGGCTTCATAGACGGAACCGGCGGCTTCCAGCTCTTCGGTGCCGGCCACGCGGCCGATGGCCCACTCAAGGCCGTCCGGGAGGGACGAGGCGAGGAGCGAGAGCCCGCCGCCGATGACCAGCGCCGCACCGCCCAGCACCCCCAGCGTGGCGCCGAGGGACATCTTACCTTCCGCGGTCTTGTCCACGCCCCAGAGCAGTTCCGGGCGGGCTTCATGCACAAAGATCAGCACTGCCGCGGTGATCAGGCCTTCCACCAGGCCGATAGCCAGATGGATGGGCTGCATGGCGGCCACAAAGACGGAGAAAGGCAGCTCGGTGACACCCGAGAGCAGCGTTTCCAGCGTGACGGAGAAGGCGCCCATCTGCAGGGTGAGCACACACCCGAGGACGGAGGCCAGCAGGATCTTGCCGCGGGAGGCGCCGTTCTTCATCATCGGGCGCCAGATGGCGAGGGCCCCCACAAAGCAGCCATAGAAGGCCATGTTCCAGATATTGCACCCCAGTGCCAGGAGGCCGCCGTCGGCGAAGAACAGGCACTGGATCAGAAGGACCCCGATCATGGTGAGAAACCCGGCCCAGGGGCCAAGGAGCGCGGAGAGCATCATGCCGCCGCACAGGTGCCCGGACGAGCCGGTGCCGGGGATGGTGAAGTTGATCATCTGCGCCGCGAAGACGAACGCGCCCATGACGCCCATGACGGGCACTTTTTTGGGGTTGTCTTCCAGACGGACTTTGCGGACGGACCATCCCGCCGTGAGGGCGGAGGCCGCGTAGAGGGTGCCGGCCACCGCAGGGGTGACCAGAGCGTCTGCCATATGCATAAAAGTTTCCTTTCCGCACTGCGGGCGGTGCGGCGAAACGCCGTCAGGCCGCCTTCAGCGCACAAAAAATACATTGGCCGGCTTCTGCGGACAATGTACCTTCCTGGCACGTCAATGGATTGAAGAGTTACAGGGGATATGCTTCGGCATAGGGCAGGCGGCTTCCTGCGCACCTGACTGTGTTCCATTATACGGAAGACAGGCGGGAAGTCAAGAGAAACGGGCTTTCCGGATGCTCCGGAACAGCCCGTGCGGATGAAAGAAGAGCGGCTGCCCGCGAAGGACAGCCGCTCAAAAGGTTACTTGTGAATGCCGTACAGCTTACGCTTTCTTGCGGTTCGCGGCGATGTTCTTGAACACGCCCACGGACTCGATCACCAGGATGATGGCCAGGACCACCATGGCGATGGCGAAGCACAGCTGGAACCAGTTGCCCCAGGCCAGACCGGCGCCGCCGGCGGCGAAGCCTTTGATCTTGTTGATGATGGTCAGGCACAGGCTGGTGATGGTCGCGCAGAGCATGAAGGCCATGGGGATGTAGAACATCTTGTTGTTCTTGCCCACGTTGCCCAGCCAGGCGCAGACGGCCAGCAGGGCGATGCCGGCGAGCAGCTGGTTGGCCGCGCCGAACAGGCCCCAGATCTGGGACAGGGACAGACCGCCCAGGATGCAGCCGACCACCACCATGAACAGGGTGCCGAACAGCGGATGGGCCAGCAGTTTGCGGATGCCGGAGGCATCTTTCCAGGTGGCCTCCCCTTCCTTTAAGAACAGCTCGGAGAACATGAAGCGGGACAGACGCGTGGCGGAGTCCAGGGAGGTCAGGGCGAACACGGAGACGGCCAGCGTCAGCAGAGCCGCGACCACGCGGTTGCCGGAGTACATGGCGGCGATACCGTTGGCGAACGCGGAGGCCGGGGAACCCAGATCCGCGGAGTAGCCCTTGGAGATCATACCGACGGCGATCAGGGAGATGACGCCGAGGGCGGACTCGATCAGCATGGAGCCGTAGCCGATGGGCTTGGCATGGGCTTCATTGGCCAGCTGCTTGGAGGACGTACCGGTGGAGATCAGCGAGTGGAAACCGGAGCAGGCGCCGCAGGCGACCGTGATGAACAGAGCCGGGAACAGCGTGTTGGTGCCCACTTTCCAGCCGGTGAAGGCCGGCAGCTGGAACTCGGCGGTCTTGCCGAAGGAAGCCACGAAGATACCCACGATGGCGATGGCCATCATGGCGTACAGCAGATAGCTGGACAGGTAGTCACGGGGCTGCAGCATGATCCAGACCGGGATCAGGGACGCGAGGGTGATGTAGGCGCCGATGAAGACGATCCAGGCGGTGCGGCTCATGGCGAAACCGACGTTCAGGCCCAGGGCGGTGATGGCCACGATGCCCAGGATGCCGATGACGGTGGCCGGAACGGTCTTCATGCCCACGCGGTTGGTCAGCACACCGTACACGACGGCCAGCAGGATGAAGAGCACGGAGATGATGGCCGTGGTCTGGTTGTTGTTCGGGCTGGTCACAAAGCCGAAGGTCTTCGGCGCGTCGGCGGCGGTGAAGAACGTACCGGCCACGACGTTGATGAAGGAGGCCAGCACGAGGATCAGCACCAGCAGGGCGAAGACGGTGAACAGGCGCTGCGCGCGCTTGCCCATGGTGGACTTGATGATCTCACCGACGGACTTGCCTTCGTTGCGGATGGAGGCGAACAGGGAACCGAAGTCCTGCAGGCCGCCGAAGAAGATGCCGCCGAAGACGCACCACAGGAAGACCGGGACCCAGCCGAAGATGGAGGCCTGGATGGGGCCGTTGATGGGGCCAGCGCCGGCGATCGACGAGAAGTGGTGGCCCATCAGCACGACGGCCGGAGCCGCGACGTAGTCAACGCCGTCTTCCATGGTCTGGGCAGGGGTCTTTCTGCTCGGATCCACGCCCCACTCCTTGGCAAGCCAGCTGCCGTAGGTGACGTAACCGATGATCAGGATGACGATGGCCGCCAGAATGATCAATAAGGGTGTCATAGCAAATTCTCCTTTCCTGTATTACCCCTTTTTGAAAAGATTGACCAAGTCCTGCCCCAGACGGTTGGCCCCTGCCGCGCCCGCCGTACGGTCGTAAACGGCGACGCGGTAGTTGGAGAAACCGTGAAGGCCAAGACGATAGCCCTTGGAATGGGAGGCCTTTTTCACGCGCGGCCAGAGCGCGTCGGACACATGGTCCGCCAGGATGACGAGGGTGACGTCGGTGTTCTTGTGGCTGGGACCGGGCACAACGCGTGAGAGGCCGGTCTCCCAGGCGGTGCGGTCCAGCTCTTCGAACAGTTCTTCTGTGAGGTCACCCGTCACCGCGAAGAAGGCGTATTCGCCGGAGGTTTCCTCGGACAACTTGATGCTGCGGGAAAACATGTACTGCTCGCGGTGATGGCTGAAGACGGCTTCGGCCGCAAACGGCGCGGCCGGCGTCTCGCGGTTGATATCGTAGTAGACGCGGTAGGAGGCGAGGACTCCCTCCAGCAGGGCTTCCTGTTCCGGTGTGAGGGCGGTGGTCATGATGTGGTGGCTGCCTCCCCTTCGGCCGGTGCGGCGGCGATGGCCGTGAAGTCCGCGTGCGGCATTTTTTCTTTCAGATCGGCGATGAGCGCCTGTGCGGCGCGCGTGCCCGGCAGCTGGATCTGCGCGAGCGTGTCATCCCCCTTCATGACGATGAGGTTTTCTACCCGGAAGTCCCCCTTGCCGCAGCACATGCGGGCGGGCACCAGAAAGACCCGGCGGAAGCACCGGGTGATGTCCGCGTAGGGGATGTACCAGTGCTTGAAGCGCGCACGGAAAAAGAGATGCGTGCTGCCCACGCGGACAACACCGATCTCCCGGGAAGCGGCGTATTCTTCGGCGAGGCCCTGCGGCTCCGCCTGACCATTGATGACCGGGTAAAATCTCACCGTGTCTCTCCTTTGGTTAAGGCGATACGAAGAATCCTATCACTTTAAAGTGGCAAAGACAACGAGCGGATTTAACCTGTGTTTGATGAATTTTATCCGAGTTTATGGATTTTTAAGATTTGAGGTCTTCGCGTGAGGCAGAAGAGCTTTTCGGGACGAAAAGAAGGTGCCCGCCGGTCAGAGGCGGACACCGTCCAGGGTGATGTGATGAAAGAACCAGAAACTTTTGAGGCCGAAGCGCAGTTCCTCATCGTAGTGCAGCCGGTAGTTGGGAAGCAGCACCTCGTACTCGCCGGCGGGCACGCGCCGGTAGTGCTTCCTGTCCACGAGGTAGTCCGCAAAGTCATCGTGCACCAGGCGGACATAGAGTTCCGTCACTTCGATATCGGAGTGGTCGGCGGAAGCCACCTCCACGGAGAGGATGCGGCGATGACGGCTGGCCATGTAGGCGGCCAGTTCCGGGGAGATGGAAACGGTCATGGGAAACCTCTTTCGTATATCACGTGGCGAAGCTTTTAGCAGCGGAAATCGGACGTTGGGCAGTTTTCATGAATTATATCAGAGGCGGTGACTCAGGGGAACCAGTATCCAAGAACATTTTTGGCAGTCTGCAGCTTTCGGGAAAGGAGTATTTGGGCAGAGGAAAAATAGCATAGAAGAGCTGTTAACCTTGCGGGTTTACAATTTACACGGATGCGGTTGACATATCTTCTCGAGTATGTTACACTGCTGTCCGGCGGAAAGGAAGATTAGAATCAGAAAGGGCAAGCAATTATGGCAACAGATGTGGGGAAG
>CAMJGH010000060.1 GCA_946405185.1 uncultured Lachnospiraceae bacterium | reverse complement strand
AACAAGGTATATCAGTGGCAGTAAAATGCTTCGAATGTGGCTATTATGGAATGCAGCCGCACAAGGAAAGCCTAAAAAAAAGAACAAACACCAGCATGATGCACTACAATAAAAGGGTGAAAGAAAAAGACGGATACAGGTGCTATATATGCGGGAGCACAGAAGATCTGGAAGTGCACCATATTATTCCAGTAAGCCACGACAGAACGCAAGCGCTTGAGATAAGGAACGGACTGACGTTGTGTCGTAGATGCCATTGGAAAGTACATAACAAACCAATAGAGGAGGAAAGAGCATGAACAGGATCACGATCATCGGGAATTTGACCAGGGACCCGGAGACGGGGACGACGGACGGGGGGATTAACTGGTGCCGGTTTTCGGTGGCGGTGAACGGGCGGAAGCGGGGAGACTCGCCGGCGCCGGTGGAGTATTTTGAGGTGACCGCCTGGCGGGCGCTGGCGGACAGCTGCGGGCGGTGGCTGAGGAAGGGGAAAAAAGTGGCCGTTGAGGGGGTCGCGCGGAGCACCGCCTGGATCGGGCGGGACGGGAACGCGAAAGGGCGGATTGAAGTGACGGCCCAGGATGTGGAGTTCCTGAGCAGCGGCGAGGGCCGGCCGGATCCGACCGACGCGGATGCTCCAGGAGGAGCGCCGGCGGCCATGGATGGCCAGAGCGGGCTGCCGGTGGTGGAGCCGGACGATCTGCCGTATTGACGCGGGCGTCAAGATTGCCAGGGAAAATTGACGCGGGCGTCAAGGTGCCAGGGCGAAGGATGGCAAAGGTATGCGACGGCATAGCATGGCTGTGCGTGCGTGGAAAAGCCAGGGAGTAGCGCAGTATAGCAAGGGAATAGCTTAGCTCAGAGACGCAGTGAACAGCCATGGAATTGCAAAACCGTGAGATGCGTAGCGAGGGAATTGCAAAGCAACACATAGCGAGGGAATAGCGAAGCAACGCATAGCGATGGAATAGCGAAGCTGTGCGGAGAGCAGCCAGGGAATTGCATAGAAATTCTGCGCAAAGCTGAGGAATGGAAAAGCATCGGAATGGGACGCAACGGAATCGCAGGGACTGGCTGTGATGTGATGTGCCATGGATTTGCATAGCATAGGTCAGATGGGACAGGCATGGGAATGGCTGCGAATGGATGAGAGAAGCATGGCGAAGGTGAAGCTAAGCACAGCCAGCAACGGAGAACATCAGCGCCAGGGAAATGCTATGACCGCACAGTGCCGGAAAGGCCAGGCACAGCAGCGAGAAGGCGTGGCATGGTGAAACATCGAGTCGCGGCGGCTAAGCCGGGCGAGGCACAGCAGCGCGATGGCAAGGAAATGCAGAGGATGGACACGCTGCGGCAAAGAATAGCAAAGAGCCGCATGGGAAGGGATTGGCAACGCCGGGGAAAGCGACGCGGCGGCAATGGATGGCGATGGTAGCGCAGCGGCGGCATTGCGTCGACATGGGCAGCAGCGCAGTGGCGTAGCGACGAAATGCGGAGAGGTGCCAGGGAATCGAATGGCAAAGGGAAGCCAAGCAGCGGCAAGGCAGGCAAAAGCGGAGCAGGGCACAGCGAAGGAACAGCAAAGACGCGCTTCGGATGGCAGCGGCAAAGAAAGACCAGGCAGCGAAAGAAACGCAGGGGCACAGCTTCGGAGAGCAGAGGAAAGCTGCGGCACAGCAGCGCTAAGATGGGCCAAGCGACGCAGGGGAACAGCCAGGTACAGAACAGCCGAGACAGCGATGGCAGGAAGGGACAGAAGGAGGCAGGACAAATGGACGCGATGACGATCCTGAGGCGGTGCAGGGAGAGCGAGGAGGATATCCGGCGGCTGGAGCAGCGGATTGCTCAGCGGCGGATGGCCATGGACAGCCTGCAGGCGCCGCAGATGGATCCCAACGGCGGGAGCCGGGGAAGCGGGGATCCGGACAAGACAGGGCGGATGGTCGCGGAGCTGGATCTGCTGGAGCGGGACCGGGACCGGCGGAATGAGGAGCGCAACGCCGAGATCGCCAGCGCGTGCGCGCTGCTGGACATGGTGCCGGAGCTGGAGAGCAAGGTGCTCTATGCCTACTATGTGGAGACCACGCCGCTGGGGATGCACCTGACGACCGGGGATATCGCGCGGAGGGAAAAATACACCGCGGCATATTTGCGGAAGGTGAAGCGGCGGGCCGAGATGCTGCTGGGGATGCTGAGCGCGGAGCGCGTGGCCGGGACGCTGCCGGGATGGTATCTGAAAAGCGAGAATGAACGGAAACAAAGAAGAAAGGGATGAAGACGATGGAAAAGGCAACGAGGACAGAACAGGTATTGAATTTCAGGACGGACAGGGATCTTGGGATCCGGTATGAGGTGACGATCAGGCCCACGCAGGACAGCAACCCGGAGTTCGCGGCGGACATCGCGAAGGGTACGGCGGAAATACCGCGGGCGAAGGGGCTGCTGCTGATAGTTGTGCCGGATGACAGCGAGAAAGCAGTGAGCGCTATATCGATGCTTGGGATGAGCACCGGCGACCTGGCGAAGCTGCTGGTGGAGCACAAGGATCTGGAGGGCTACGCGGATGTGCTGGCCGCGGCATCGATCGCGGAGGGGCAGATCCGGGCCGCGGAACGGCTGCGCGCAGCAAGGGAGAAAAGCCGGAAGGGCGATCTGAGTGACTTCCTGGCGGCGATGGTTGCGGACAGGATGCGGCGGAAGCAGGAACAGGAAGGGGGAGAATGATGGAAAAGGAGATCGGGAGCCTGGGCGTGAATGTTGGGTGTGAGACCTGCTGGAAGCGGAAGGAGTGCGCGCGATACGCGGAGGGGAGCTTCTGCGGGGAGTGGGCGAGCAAGGAACCGGCACCAAAGGGCGAGGATCCGAATGAGCTCTGGCAGCGGGGCGAAGAGGTAGACTTTTGAGGCGGGCTTCGGCCCGCTTTTTTTCGTTTTGGTTCGGGAATTTTCTGGCCATTTTGGGTGTTCCGTATATTAAGGAAAGAGAACACGCCCAGGACACGTGTGGGGTACATGTACGGTGCATGGGACGTACATGGGACTCCCTTGCAGGAACGCCTTGACGTGAATAAAATGTAAGCTGCCAGAGTTGGAAACAGGGAGCGGACGAACCACCGCGGCCCTGGGGACAGCTCTGGCGTCTTCATTCCCGCGGCCCGCCGGGTACCATCCCTTCCCGGCGGGTTTTCCTTTTCGGGTGCGGTGCGGAGGTTAACTGATGACGCAGGCGGACAGAGGGCCAGGCGGCCGGGATTACAAGGAAAGCGATCCGTTTTATCACCGGGCGGCCTGGAAACGGCTGCGGGCCGCCGCGCTGCAGCGGGACCAGGGCATGTGCCAGGAGTGCATGCGGCGGCTGCGGGCCGGATACGGGATCCGGCCCCGGCGCGCCACGATGGTGCACCACATTGAGCCGGTGAGCGAGCGGCCGGATCTGGCGCTGCGGCTGGACAACCTGGTGAGCCTGTGTGACGAGTGCCACAACCGGATGCACCCGGAGAAGGGGGCGCGGGAGAAGGCGGAAAAGGTAAAAACGCGGAACCGGATGCGGGTGATTAAGGTGTGACGGCGGGTGCTATGGCAGACGTTCAGGCGGACGCTATAGCAGGTGCTATGGCGAGGCTCGGATTAGCAGGGCAGTGAAAGGCTACGCAACGCCAGGGAAAACGCGAAGCATTAAGGTGGTTGCTGGAAGCGTTGAAAAATAAGGGATGGAGCGGGGTGAACCTTAGCAGGGGATGGAGATACCCTAAAAGGGAATGAAGATACCATAAAAGGGGATGAAGAAGGATGATTAACGAGGAGCTGCGGGAGAGCTGCTTCGGGCGGGTGACCGACGAGAAGGCGCGGCGGGTTTATGACCTGATCTGCGACGCGTGCGAGACGCGGGAGAACGGGATGACGGACGCGGACCAGATGCTGGTTGGCGATTATGCCTACGCCGAGCAGATCAAGCAGATGCTGCAGGACGACATCGCCGAGCGCGGCCTGGGGCAGGAGCGGAGCAACGGCCGGCAGCGGTACTGGCAGGAGAATAAGAGCCCGTCCCAGTTCCGGGCCTACTGCGAGCAGCAGCGGAAGATCCTGGCGGAGCTGCGACTGACTCCGGCGGGACGAAAGGCGGAGAAGGTTGACCTTGGGGACGACTTCGACGACTTCCCGGATTGAGCAGCTGGCCTGGATGGGGCCGGAGGAATTATCAGTCGCAAAGGAGAATGATGGGGCTCGGAAGGCTCCGGGAGTTCTGGGGCATGACAGAAGGGACGGTTCTTCTGTACTTGCGACAGACGAACCGTCCCTCAGTCCTGCGCGCGATGCCCGGGCGGGTACGGGGAGCGCTGTGCAGCGGTGCTACCAGTATGCGCGGGATGTGTTGGAGGGACGGATCCGGATGGGGCAGAAGGTCCGGATGGCGTGCCAGCGATTTTTTGACGATCTGGCGAAATGCGGGATGGACCCGGAGCGGATGGACGAACGGGATCCGGACTGGCCGTGGGTTTTTGACGCGCACAAGGCGGGGCGGCCAGTGGACTTCATCGAGAAGTTTCTGAAGCCGACCAAGGGCGACTACGACCGGATGGAGCTGATGGGCTGGCAGTGTTTCATCGAGTGCAACCTGTACGGATGGGTGCACCGGGAGACGGGGCTGCGGCGGTTCCGGGAGGCGCTGATCATTGTCGGGAGCGGCAACGGCAAAAGCACGATGGTGGCCGGGAACGCGACCTTCGCGGCCTGCAAGGACGGGGAGCGCGGCGCGGACGTCTACCTGCTGGCCAACAGCAAGGACCAGGCCGGCATTGTGTTTGAGGAATGCAAGGCGCAGATTGACAACAGCCCGGCGCTGGCCAGCCGGTTCCGCACGCTGCGGGATGGCGTTTACTACGACAAGATGAACGCGAGGATCCGGCACCGGAGCTCAGACAGCAAACGCCTGGACGGACTGAACCCGCACCTGGCGATCTTCGACGAGATTCACGAGTATCGGGACTTCAAGCTGATCAACATCATCAGCCGGAAGACGATCAAACGGACGCAGCCGCTGATCCTGTATATCACGACCATGGGCAACGTGATCGACGGGCCGCTGGTTTATTATTACGACCAGTTCACGGACGCGATGAACGGCGCCCTGAAGCCCGAGGTGGCGGACCAGATGTTCGCGTACATCGCGGAGCTGGACCCGGAGGATGACATTGAGGACACCCGGAACTGGATCAAGGCCAACCCCGGCATCGGCTACACGCTGAAGCTGGAGGAGCTGAAGGAGAAGTGGGAAAGGAACAAGCTGATTCCCAGCGAGCGGGCGGACTTCATCTGCAAGCAGCTCAACATCATGGTGAACGCCGACGACATGGCGTACGTGCAGCCGGAGGTGCTGCGGCGGAACCGGGACCACATCGACGAGGAGACGCTGCTGGGCCGGCGGTGTTACGGCGGGTTTGACCTTTCCAGCCGGGAGGACTTTACCGCGGCGGCGCTGGAGTTCCCGCTGGATGACGGGCGGATATTTGTTAAGCTGCACAGCTGGGTGCCGCAGCGCAAGGTGGAGCAGGACCAGGAAAAGATTGACTACTACGGGCTGGCCATGCGCGGCCTGCTGACGATTGTGCCAGGAGAATACGTGCAGCAGGAGGATGTGCACCGGTGGTTTGTTGAGGAGGCCAGGAAATACGAGATCGTGACGATCGGATACGACCCGGCGAACGCGACCCGGCTGCGGCAGATGCTGGAGCTGGGGGGCAAGGATTACCCGGCGTTTGACGTGCAGGTGGTTCGGCAGGGGCCGCTGACCTTAAATGACCCGATGAAGGACATCAAGGAGCTGCTGCTGGCCGGGAAGGTGGTCAGCAACGAGGACCCGATGCTGATGTGGTATACGGACAATGTGCGGATCAGCGGGGAGCGGCGGCATACGGACAAGGAAAACTGGATGCCCATGAAGCGGAACAAGTTCCGCAAGATTGACGGGTTTATGGCCTGGCTGGACGCGCACTGCATCCGGATGCAGAAGCAGCCGGAGGGGAGCGAATGGCAGGCGCCGGCTGTGCGGGTGGTGAACCTGGATCTGGGCCGGCGGAGCCGGGTTGGACGGCCTGGGCGGTATCGATGACGGACAAGTTTGAAATTGGAGAAAGGCGCTGTGATGATCACGGCGCTTTTTGTTTGCAAAGAAACGGAGGGAAGCCGATGGCGTGGCCATGGAGCAGACAGGCGCGGGATAAGCCCGCGGGACGGAACGGACGGCGGGCCCGGAACGAGGCGCGGACGGGCGGCACCCGGGAACGGCGGGGGCTGGATCTGCGGTTTATTAACCGGCCGCGGGCGGACCGGACGGTGGAGGGCAATGAGGCGATCTACGCAGCGGTGAGCCGGATCAGCAACACGATCGCGAGCATGCCGGTGCACCTTTACAAGGACTACAAGATCGCGGAGAGCCATCCGCTGGAGCGGCTGATCAGTTTGCGGCCGCACCCCAATTTCACGGCGTTCGGCTGGAAGCAGACGATGGAAGTGCTGCGGAACACGGAGGGCACGTGCTACGCGCTGATGGTGCCGGACCCGCTGGGGCAGATCAGGCGGCTGGACATCCTAAACCCGACGCGGGTGCAGGCGCTGCGGGACGAGAGTGACGACTCGATCTGGTACCAGGTGACGATGGACGACGGGAGCACGCGGCTGCTGCCCGGGAGCCAGGTGATCTGCATCAAGCACATGAGCGCGAACGGGATCAAGGGCATCCGGCCGATCGATGTGCTGCGGCGCTCGCTCGACTACGACACCCAGGTGAAGGAAATGAGCCTGGACCAGCTGGACGGGATCAACAACGGCATCATGCTGACGGTGCCCTCGGTTGGGTTGAGCCAGGAGCAGAAGGAAGACGCCGTTGACCGGTTTTTGGAGACCTACCAGCAGAGCGGGAAGCGGGTGGTGATCCTGGAGGGCGGGATGACCGCCACGAACTTCAGCGGGAGCCAGGTGGACGCTCAGCTTTTGGATGTTGAGCGGATTACCCGGAACCGGGTGGCCACGGTGTACAACCTGCCGCCGCACATGCTGGGGGACTATACCGGGACGAGCTACAGCACGGCGGAGCAGCAGATGATGGAGTTTCTGCAGCTGACGATCTCGCCGATCGTGGAGCAGTGGGAGGAAGAGCTCAACAGCAAGCTGCTGACGCCGGAGGATTACGAGGCCGGGTATCGGTTCCGCTTTGACATCACAGCGCTCACCAGAACGGACGTGAAGACGACCGCCGAGCGGAACCAGATGGCCATCCGCGGCGGATGGCGCACGCCGAACGAGGTGCGGCAGGAGCTGTATCTGCCGCCGGATCCGCTGGGGAATCAGCTGATGAGCAGCCGGGATCTGATTCCGCTGCGGATCGCGGTGGAGACGCCGGAGATGCTGCTGGGAAGCCAGGCGGCCGCGGCGAAGCGCGGCGATGATGACGGCAGCGGGGCCGGGAACGGAGACGGAACCGGCGGCGATTCTGAGGGAAAGGAGGATGAAACCGAATGAAGTTTTGGAATCTGATCCCGGATGACAGCGTGCCGGAGGACGGCGTGCTGGACATTGAGGGGCCGATCGGGACCGAGGACTGGTACGAGGACGGGAGCATGACCGGCAGCCGGCTGTTTAAGAAGGCGCTGCAGGGCGTGAAGAACGTGACCGTGCACATCAACAGCCCGGGCGGCGATGTGATGGCCGGGGCGGAGATCTACAGCGCGCTGCGCGAGCACTCGATGAACGGGCTGGGCAAGGTGACCGTGATTGTGACGGCACTGGCGGCCAGCGCGGCCAGCGTGATCGCGATGGCGGGCGACGAGATCTGGATCAGCCCGGTGGCCTACATGATGATCCACAATCCCTGGAGCTTCGCCATGGGGGACGCCAAGGAGATGCGGAAGACGGCCCGGACGCTGGAGGAGATCGGCGAGGGGATCATTACCGCGTACCAGCGGCGGACCGGGAAGAGCCGGGATCAGCTGAAAAGGATGCTGGAAAACGAGACCTGGATGAGCGCCCAGACCGCCGTGGACGAGGGCTTCGCGGACGGCGTTTGGGGCGGCGAGATCCGGGCCAGCGCGATGGTGACCGGGAGCATGTGCGGACGGGCCACGCCGGAGGCTGTGCGGGCCATGTGTGAACGGTGGGAGAAGGCCCACGAGGATGAGCGGAAGGTGGCTGACAGCGTGACGGTGAGCAGCAGCCGGATCGTGCAAACCGCTGACGCCATTGCTCTCAGCGTTCCATCGGTGACTGAATGCATCGTGGATGTCGGGCCTGGAATCGCGCAGGATGCCGCGGATGATCCGGAGCCGGAGACGGAGCCGGAAGAGCCGGAGGAAGAGCGGGATCCGGAGGAGCCGGAGACCGAGGAGACGGAGCCGGACGGAAGGACGGAGGACGCCTTCGACCGGGAGATGGCGGTGGCGCGGGCCAGGTGTGTGGCCAACGCCATGCGGATCATTCTTAACGGATAACGCCGAGGGGCGTTTCCATACATCAAAACGAAGGAGGACAAACGGAATGAACCTGACCGAACTGATGAACCAGAAGCGGAACCTCGGCGCGCAGATTCTGGCGGCGGCCGAGAAAGTGACCAAAGCCGACGCGAGCAACGAGGAAGTGAGAGCGGCCAATGAGGAGCTTGTTGGACTGCAGGATCGTATGGCCGCGCTGGACAATGCCATCGCGGTGGCCGAGGCCGCCCACGGCGAACTGAAACCCATTGAGGACAAAAAGGAGGAGCAGAAGACCATGAACAGCACCGAAATCCGCAAGAGCAACGAATACGTTCGCGCGTTTGCCTACGCGCTGCGCAACGGCATCAACCCCCGCAACGGCCGCGGCAACGAGCACGTGAAGGTGCTGTTTGACGCCCTGACCGAAGGCGGCGGCGCCACCCCCGGCGAGGACGGCGGCTTCCTGGTGCCGATTGACATCGACAACCAGATCAACGAGCTCAAGCGGGCCCTGAACCCCCTGGCGCCCTATTTCAGCCAGGAGAGCGTGACCGCTCCCACCGGCTGGCGCGTGATCGATACCGCGCCCACCACCGGCATGACGAAGGTCAACGAGATGGCCAACATCCCGAAGGATGACCAGCCCGCCTTCCAGAAGGTGACCTACGCACTGGAGAAGTACGGCCTGATCGTGCCTGTCTCCAACGAGCTGCTGAGCGACGAGGTGGCCAACCTGATGGGCTACCTGGCGCGCTGGTTCGCCAAGAAGGAAGTGATCACGGAGAACAACCTGATCATCACCGCCCTGAAGACCCTGACCCCCGCGGCCATGGGCAGCGCCACCATCGACCCCATCAGCGCGCTGAAGACGATCCTCAACAAGGAGCTGGACCCCGCGATTTCGCTCAGCAGCATCGTCCTGACCAACCAGACCGGCTTCGACGCCCTGGATCAGCTGACGGACGAGATGGGCCGCGGCCTGCTGCAGCCTGACCCCACCAACGCCACGATCAAGCGCGCGCTGGGCCGCCAGGTGGTTATGGCCAGCGATGCCGTGCTGGCGAACGTGGACAGCAAGGCGCCCTTCTTCGTGGGCGACGGCCACGAGTTTGGCACGCTGTTCCGGAAGGGCAACCGCGAGGTGGCCAGCACCAACGTCGGCGGCAACGCCTGGGCGACGGACAGCACCGAGGTGCGCGGCATCAGCCGGATGGACTTCACCAAGTTCGACGCCGCGGCGATGACCTACAAGCAGCTGACGCTGGCCTGATGAGATAATCCCAAAAATCATGTGGGGGGGGGTAGAACGCCCCTCTCCACCTTCTCAAAAAAGAAAAGGAGGAGAAAACACATGACGAAACTGGAGAAGCAGCTGGCGCTGCTGGTGAGCAAGACCGGGGAACCCATCACGGAGCTGCCCGCGGTGACGGCGGCGGACGCCGGAAAGGTGCTGATGGTGAACGCGGAGGGCCAGTGGGTGGCCGCGGCGCTGCCGGAGACGGAAACGGAGAACGCAGAAACCACCTGACGCCCGGCGACAAACGAACTGAGAGGAGACTGAGACCATGGCTGATGCAGCGGGGATCCGCGAGATGGTGCGCCGGTTTGCCGGGGCCGACCCGGAGACGGAGGACACCGTGCTGGATATGTGCTACCGCGCGGCCGTGGGATGGTACGAGCAGGCGGGGGTGCCGGAGGATCCGGATGATGATCTGTATCTTTTCTGGGCATGCAACCTGGCCGCCTGGATGTACGACAACCGCGGCAACGCGGATCCGGGCGCGGCGGTGCCGGTGTACATCGTGACGAGCGTGCACCAGCTGCGCAAGCCCTCCCGGAAACGGGGGTGCTGACGGATGGCGAGAAAATACAAGGCCGGGGACCTGCGACAGTACATCACGCTGCTGGAGCCTACGGTGACGATGAACGGGAACCGGCGGGAAACCACCTGGACCGAGCACGGCGCCTGGGCCGGCAAGCGCGATGTGAGCGCGAAGGAATACTTTGAGGCGCAGGCCTACCACGCGGAGGACACGATCACCTTCGTGATCCGCTGGCGGGATGACGTGACCGCCGGATGGCGGGTGCGCCACCACGGGGTGACCTACGACATCGGCGAAGTGAACCGGCTGGGGTATATGGAGGACTACATGACGCTCAAATGCCGGAGCGTGCACGGAAGCGGGGTGTGATTGAGTGGCAGCGGACAACGTTTGGCCGGATCTGCTGGCCGGAGAAGCGGACACGATTGACACCCTGATCAGCCGGCTGAACGCGGCCACCGCGGAGAGCGGGCTGGTTTTCGAGAAGGACGCGCTGGACATTGAGCGGCCGGAGGACTGGGGCGCCGTTGAGCTGGTGAACACGAAGGACGAGTGGGCCGACGGGAAGATTATTGACCGGACCTATGTGCTGGATGTGTGGGCCGCGGTGAGCGACCGCGGCAGCGACTGGCTGGGGAAGGTGGAGCAGGTTTACCTGGACTACGGCGACCTGATCTGGTACCGGTTGGCGGAGCGCGGATACCTGCACGATGTGAAGAAGAGTTTGTGGCGGTGGCGGGTCGAGATCGACATCGAACGGACGCCGGAGGACGCGGAAACTCCGGAGGAGCGTGACTGAGCATGGCCAGGATGCGGGTGAGCGGGGCCGAGCTGGAGCTGAAGGAAAACCTGAGCCGGGACATGATCCGGCGGATGGTGGAGGCCGGCGGGAAGGTGGCCGACGATCGGATGAAGGCGGCGACCCGGGCGCACATGCACGTGCGGACGGGGGACATGCTGGAGGCCATCAAGCCCACGCCCTATCGGGAATGGTTCGGCGGCGGCGCCACGGAGGTCTATCCGCAGGGAGACGACCGGAAGGGCGTGCGAAACGCCACGAAGGCCTACGTGATCAACTACGGCCGCGGGAGACGGAAGCGCAACGGCAAGATGGGCGACAAGTTTATCACGAACGACGAAAAAGCGACGGAAGAGGCGGTGCGGCAGGCCATGGAGGCCGAAAACGGCCGTCTGATCGAGGAGATTTAGCGAGGGGCGCTGCGAACACGCGGCGCCTTTTTCATTCGCGAAAACGAGAGGAGAGACAGACATGGCAAAAAAGACTTGCAAGGGCCTGACCTATGCGCCTTACGCCGCGGGCGGCGACGGCACGGCGGTGACCTACAGCGCGGGCAAGGCGAAACTGGATTACCTGTGCCAGGTGCAGATCAACGAGAGCCGCAGCGATGAAAAGGAATACGCCGACGGCCACCAGATTGACAGCGACAACAGCCTGAGCAGCGTGGCCCTGGTGCTGGAGCTGGCCAACAACGATGCGGACCTGAAGAAGGAGCTGCTGGGCCACGTTGCCGGCACGGGCGACGCCCTGGTTGTGACCGACGCGGACGCGCCGTTTGTGGGGCTCGGTTTCATTCTGTGCAACCGGCACAAGGGCGTGGAGACCTACGAGGGCTACTGGTTCTACAAGGTGCAGTGCTCGAGCGCCGGCATCACCAGCAGCACCAAGCGGGACACGGCCAACTGGGAGCATGAAAACATCAACGGCAGCTGCAGCGCTGTGATCGTGGAGAGCGGCGGCAGGGCCCGGTACTACGAGCACCTGGACGGCCAGGCGACCGAGGCGCTGGTGAGGACCTGGCTGAATGCCAAGGCGGGCATCAGCCCGTAAGATGGACGAAAGCGGGGGGATGGGCCGGCACGCGGGGGACCGCGGCCGGACCCGGGCCCCGCTTTTTTTGGTAAAGACGGGAATGAAGGGAGATTTTGAAAATGGCCAAGTTTACGATCGGCGGACGGGATTACAACCTGGTGATGACGGTTTATGCCATGGGCATGATTGAGGACGAGTTCGGGGGCGTGAAGGACGCCATGCAGCAGATGCGCAGCGGCGGGAGCATGAAGGCGCTGAAGAGCATGTTCCGCATTATGGCGAACGCGGGGCTGCACAAGCTGCGGGCCCCGGAGGATGTGACCGGGAACGAGATTGACGACATGGACCTGGCGGAGCTCAACGCGCTGAGCGAGGCGATTCGCAACGCCATGGCCGAGAGCGCCCACGCGGAGACCGTGGACGGCGGGCTGGCCGATGACCGGGATCATGACGTTTATGCCGATGAGCGGAGGAGACTGGAAAAAAACGCGAGGGCCGGCGGGGCATCCGAGTGAGGGAATACTACGGATATGCCCTGATCGCCGGCATTGATAACGAAACGGCTGCGGATATGACTCCGGGATGGATCCTGGATATGTATATGATCCGGCTGCGGTATGACGCACGGATGGCCGGAGCCCGGTGGGGAGCCGGGGATGAGGATGAGGACGAGTGACGGGAGGCTGAAAGATGGCGACCAAGGAGATCAAAAACAAGATTGTTCTGGAGGGAGAAAAGGAATACTCCGCGGCGCTGAAGGAGGCCAACCGGAACCTGAAGACGCTCAAGAGCGAGCTGAAGGCCGAGACCGCGGAGCTGGGGCGGAACGCGACCGAGCAGCAGAAGAACGAGACGCGGGTGCGCACGCTGAAAAAGCAGATCGCCGAGCAGGAGAAGATCGTTCGGACGTATGAGAAGGCGCTGGCCGAGGTTCGGGAAAAGTACGCCGACAACGCGGACGCGATTGCGACCTATGAGCAGCGGCTGAACAATGCCAGGGCGACGCTGGCGGATTTCAAGAACGACCTGGACGGCATCGGGGAGAGCTTCGAGGGCGTTGGGAAAAGCTCGGAGCTGGCCGTGATGGCCACGACCAGCATCGCGGAATCGCTGGAGAAAATCGGCGGCGCCGGGGATGCGGTTGCGGGCGCCATTGAGGACATTTTTACCGGGATGATCAGCACTGTGCGGGACGCGGTGAGCGAGCTGTGGGACCTGATCAGCAGCACGGCGGCGAAGGCCAACCAGTGGACCGACATCGCCGGATACTGGGGAACGGACGCGCAGACGATTCAGCAGTACGCCCGGGCGGTGGCCAGCACGAGCAACAGCTTTGAGGACCTGCAGGGGGCCATCAGCAAGATCGCCCTGGGAGACCGGGACAAGATTGAGGAGCTGCTCAATTTTCATGTCGAGGGCGACATGAGCGACTGGGACTACGCCATCAAGGTGATTGAGCTGCTGAGCGGGCTGGGCGGCCAGGAGCGGAACAACGCGCTGGAGCAGATCTTCGGCGAGCGGCGGGCCACGAAGATGATGGACCTGCTGAATGACTGGGGATCGATCCAGGAGCTGCTGGGGCAGTTCAACGGGGACGAGAGCGGCTACGGCATGACCACCGGCATGCTGAGCACGATGAACGACCTGGAAGTGAAGATCAGCACGGTGCAGGAGAAGCTGCAGGCGCTGCAGGAGCGGATTGCCGGCGGGCTGGGCGAGGCAGCCATGACGCTGACGATTAATGCCGAGGGCGTGCTGGACGGGTTTGCCGACTACCTGAACGCGGAGGACGACGCGGGACGGGAGGAAGCGCTGAACAAGATCCGCGAGAACGCGGAAGCCTTCTTCCGGGGGGTTGGCGATGCGATCAAGGCGGCGATCGGCGTGCTGGATGAGGTGGCCGAGGAGCTGAAGGGCAGCGATGATCCGGTGGTGGCCGCGGTGGGCGGCATACTGGACGGGCTGACGGGCGCGCTGCAGTGGGTGATTGACAACCAGGAGACCGTGAGGAACGCGCTGTGGGCGATCTTCGGCACCTGGTTGGTGGCCAGGATCGCGGCGGTTGGCGGACAGGTGGCCGGGCTGGTGCTGCAGCTGAAGGCGATCGCCGCCTTCAAGGGGCTCGGCTCCGCGGGGGCCGCGGCCGGAGCAGCCGGAGCGGCCGGAAAGGCTGCCGGCGGCGCTGCTGCGGGAGGCGGCGGAAACATTCTGAGCGGATTCTTCGGGAGCTCGGTGGCCAGGGTGACCGGCGGCGTGGCGGCCGGGCTGGGGATCCTGTTTGAGAACGCGATTAAGCACCAGGGCAATGACGACATCCTGACCAAGGAAGAGGAAGAGGCCTTTGAGCAGGAGCACGCGGACGAGATTGCCTGGCAGCGGAACAAGCTGGCCTGGAACCGGGCCGTGGAAGAGGCCGGGTTTGAGCCGAAGGAGATGGAGGACGTAACCAAGGCGACCGATGAACAGCGGATCGCGGCGGAGAACTTCTGGGACATTTTGCGCGAAAACCCGATGGATTTCAGCGACGCGGAGTTCGGCGCGTTTGAGGGCGCCTTCGCCGGGAGCGAGGGGCTGTTTGACAAGATCAGCGCGGTGATGGATCTGCTGATGCAGCAGACGGACGACGACAGCTGGAGGAGCCTGGAGGATCTGCCGGGATGGCTGTGGACGATGGACCCGAGCCGATGGAACGAGATGGGCGTGAGCGGCAGCAGCGGCGAGGGCGGACTGACGAGCGGCGATATTCAGGGATTCCGCAGTTTGCCGGGACAGCTGCAGGCGGCCGCGCGGGCCGGCACGGCCGCGGGCGTGAGCGGGATCCGCGTGGAGCTGGACGGCGCCGCGGTGGGCCGGATGGTTGCGCCGGAGGTGAGCCGGATTATCGCGGCGGATATCCTGGGATGACGGGGGTGACGGACGGATGGAGCTGACGAGACGGGTGAGGCTGCGCGGGGAGCAGCTGGACGAGATTGACAACCGGATTCTGATCCAGAGCGTGGAGCCGCAGGCCGGCAAGGACCAGCGGACGACCGCGCAGCTCTGGAGCGGGATCGGGAGCCGGGTGACCGCCGAGCATCGGGACTGGCTGGAAGTTAAGGTTACGTTTAGTTTGGACATGAAGCGGGACGCCTACGCCGAGCGGGCCGAGGTGCTGGAGAAGATTATCACCTGGGCGAGCACGGTTGGGTGGATGCAGATCAGCCAAAAACCGGGGCGGCGGCTGCGTGTGATCCTGGATCAGCTGCCCCCCGAGGGGGACGCGCTGCAGTGGACGGCGCGATATACGCTGGTTTTTCGGGCGTACGGCATCCCATACTGGCAGGACACCAGCGCGGACGGGATCACCATCACCGGCACGAGCGGGGCCAAGGGGATGGAGGTGCGCGGGAACACGCGGACCGCGGTGGATTTTGAGTTTAAAAACACCAGCACGGGCACGATTAACACGTTTGACATCACGGCCGGGGAGAGCCGGATTGCGCTGCAGAACCTGGGGCTGCTGAGCGGGGAGACGCTGCTGTTTGACCACAACGACAACGGGCGACGGAGCGTGGTAAGAATACGGATTCGGAGCATTGCCGGAAATTACCGGAGCGTTCTGGAATGCCGGACGCCGCAGAGCAGCGATGACCTTTATGTGGAACCCGGGCAGGTGAATGTGATTATGAACGCGCAGCGCAAGGGCACGCTGACCGCCGAGGCCCGGGGGAGGTGGCTCTGATGCTGCAGAAGCTGAAGGGACACAGCCTGGAGACGGAGGCGCTCTTCCGGGCCGAGGCGATGGGCCTGAACCTGGGCGAGCGGGACACCAGCGCCACGCTGACGCTGGGGCCGGACGCGACCGACATCGGGCCCGGGGACTGGGTGCAGGATCTGGAAAACCCCGGGAAGGGGATCGTTTACCGGGCGCGGAGCATCGACCGGCAGCTGAACACGAAGACCCGCACGGTGAACCTGGAGCACGCGATCCGGCTGCTGGCGGACACGATTATCCCCGGCGAGGTGACCGGCAGCACGATGGGCGGGACGGACGCCTATGTGAGCGCGAAGACGGCCTTCCAGTATGTGCTGGGCCTGCAGGGGGACTGGCGGCTGGGGGACTTTGAGTTTACCGGCGGGGGCGCCTACAAGTTTGACGGGGACACGCTGCTGAGCGCGCTGGAGACCATCAGCGGGACGCTGGAGGACTGCATCTGGGAGTACTCGTTTGAGCGGTATCCGTTTGTGCTGCATGTGCGCAGGCTGAGCGATGTGATTGACAGCGAGATGCGCGCGGACCGGAATCTGCAGAGCATCAAATACACCCTGGACCGGAGCCGGATGTTTACCCGGTTTTACCCGGTGGGTAAGGAGAACCTGCGGCTGAGCGGCGGCGGATATGTGAGCCGGAACGAGGGGAAATACGGCCGGATTGACAAGACCGAGACCGACCAGAGCAAGGGCACTGAGGCGGAGCTGCGGGAGTGGGGCGAGCATATGGTGCGGCGGCACGCGCGGCCGAGCGTGACGGTGAGCATCAGCGGGCTGGACCTGAGCGCGGCCACCAACGAGCCGCTGGACCGGTTCACCATCGGGCACAAATGCAGGATACCGATGCCAGAGATCGGCGAGACGGTGATCGAAAAGGTGACCAAGCTCAGCTGGCGGGACAAGATTAAGGACTTCCGGAGCGTGCAGATTACGCTGGCGGACGCGCTGCAGGATGTGCAGACGATCGTCAGAGAGGAACAGAAAAAGAGCGGCGGCGGGGGCCGGGCCGGCGCGAAGGTGGACGAGGAGAACAAGAAGCTGATCGGCGAGACGGCCAGCGGGCTGTATTCCTACATCATCCAGACGAGCACGAACATCATCATGCACGTGCACGACACGCTGCAGGGATACTCGACCATCGAGCAGACCGCCCAGGCGATCACGCTGGCTGTGAGCACCGCCCAGAGCGACAACTGGAGCCTGATACAGCAGACGGCCACGAACATCCTGATGACGGTGGGGAATACGCTGCAGGGATACTCGACCATCGAGCAGACCGCCAGCGCGATCACGCTGGCCGTGAACAGCGCCGGGAGCAACCTTTACAACAGCATCATTCAGCAGACGAGCACAAGCATCCACATGGCCGTGAGCAACGCCGCGAGCGGGATCTACAGCGCGATTGACGTGCAGGCCAACCGGATCAGCCTGGTGGTTCAGGGG
>CAMJGH010000059.1 GCA_946405185.1 uncultured Lachnospiraceae bacterium | reverse complement strand
TTCGCCAGACCCGCATTGGACGTGTAATGCGTGTGGCCGTGCTCGAGCGACCAGATGCCCTCCTCGCGGATGTGCCAGGGGGTGTCAAAATCCGGCTCGCCGACACCCAGCGAGATGGCGTCCGGCATCTCGCTGACCACGTCAAAGAATTTCCGGATGCCCGACGGGGCGATGCCGGTAATGGTTTTGTTTAAGGGATCACGCATGGGTACTCCTTACTGCAAATGGGGGATCCTTCGGCTCGCTTCGCTCGCTCAGGATGACATCACGGGGTGACCAGCATCCGGTCGTCCGTCTCCTGCGGGCGGTCAAAGACGGTACCGTGGTCTTTGTACTTCTTCAGCACGAAGTGGGTGGCCGTGGAGAGCACGCCTTCGATGGTGGACAGGCGCGTGGTCACGAACGTGGCCACATCCTTCATGCTGCGGCCGTCGATGACCACCGTGAAGTCATAGGCGCCGCTCATGAGGTACACCGCGGACACCTCCGGGAAGCGGTAGAGGCGCTCGGCCATGCGGTCAAAGCCCATGTCCCGCTGCGGCGTCACACGCACTTCGATGAGCGCGCTCACCTTCTCCGTCTCGGTATTGTCCCAGTCGATCATCGTGTGGTACCCGCAGATGATGTTGTCTTTCTCCATCTGCCGGATGGCATCCGCCACCGCCTGCTCATCCTCCCCCAGAAGGATGGCCAGGTCATGCAGTTCGATGCGGCTGTTCTTCTCCAGAATGGCCAGGATCCTCTCGTTCATACGGTTCTCCTTTTCTTGGCTTCTTCAAAAAACGTGCGGCGGCAGTTCCGCCTCTTTACAGAAAACGTCCGCGTACCGTTTGCCGATACGCGGACAGTGTGTGTTTATGACAGCACGGTCTGCACGCGCAGATCTTGTCAGCCTTCGGCAGGCGCTTCGGCGGCCGGAGCCTCCGTGGCAGGTTCTGCAGGGGCTTCGGTGGCCGGAGCCTCTGTGGAGGCTTCACCGCCCTCGCCGCCTTCCTCGGTGGCCGGCTCGGTGGCTTCTTCGGACGGATCGTACTCCTCCATGACGCCGTAGCTCACCCAGCGGTAATGCTCCCCGCACGGGCCGATGAAACTGTTCTCCTTGCCGGAAGGGTCTTTGGCGTACAGAATGTACGACTTGCCCTGCCACAGCTGCGCCCAGCGGCCGCCCACGCCTTCCGGACCGATCCAGTAACCGGTCATGTCGCCGTTGCCAGGGGCAGTCAGTTCCGGCGTGTATTCACGGCCCTGTGCGTCAAAGACCGGCCCATAACGGCGGTCCGACGGACGCGCGCGGTACGTGTCCGTGTGCACCAGGATGGAATCCGTGAGCACGCCGTCCACATAGACGTCCTTCCACATCTGAGCCACACGGCCCACATGGACAAATACATCCACCTGCTGCGTACCGGGGGTGATATTGGGGTCTCTGGTCCAGGAGTTGCCGGGATTGTTTTCCGAAAGCGTAACGGACCGGTACTTGATGGTGCGGTTGGCCGGGCGCGGATCCACACCGTAGAAATTGAAGGTGATGTAGGTGCCGTCCGTATAGCCTTCCACATAGATGGCGTGGCCGGTGTTGTTGCGGATGATCAGGTACTGGTCATCCCAGGAAGCGTTCTGCTCACCCAGCGGGTTGACCGTGGCGTCAAAAGCCGGCGGCAGGTAGCTGACTTCCATGGAGTGGGCCTTGCGCTTGATGATCTCCAGCTCAAGTTCCATGGCCGCAAAGTAGAAGGTGGAAGCCACCTGGCAGGCGCCGCCGCCTAAGGACAGGCGGACGCTGCCGCTCTCGTAGGCATGGGCGTATCCCCAGCCTTCCGCCTCGGTGATGGGCAGGATCCACTGGCTGACGGAGATGGCCTCGTCCGGCATCCAGACGTGGTTGTTGATGTGCTTGGCGCCCAGCGTGACGTTCACATCACGCTCGTGGTTGTACTGGTTGACATAGTCCGTGGTGCAGGAGGCGATGGGCTTGGTGCTCATACCCTCGAACACGGAGCTGTCGATGGCCGCCATATTATAGGTAACGGGCACGTCGATGTTGATCTCGCCGCCGTCCCAGGCGTTAAACGCCTGCACGGCCAGATCCGCCGCCTGCGCGGGGTCGCCGACGATGCCGTTGACTTCTTTGGTGATGTTCCAGGTGCCGTCCGCGTTGCGGGAGAGCTTGGCGTTCTGCGGTTCCACGTTTAACGGCAGCAGCAGGTCGTCCATGGCGGAACGGATGCGGTCCGCGTCGATGGTGTAGACCGGATCCATGACGATGTCGCCCTGCTCGATCTGCTTGCGCACGCGGTATTCCGTGAGGAGGCTGCCGCGGTCGATGGCATCGCAGGCGGTGGCCATGATGGCCTCATTCTGCCAGGACAGGCCGAAATCCGAGAGCGGGACCGATGTCACGTTCTCGCCCACCATAAAGTTCATCAGCGTGGCGCCGTCTTCCGCGACCGACTGCTTGACGGCATCCGACGCGGCCACGCCGACCATGCCGCTCACATCCACACCGTTGATGACGATGCCCTCCGGGATCTGACGGACAGCATCGAGCGTGAGCACCGTGGGCATGTCCGCCGGCTCATGCTCGGCGTTGGCAGCCTCCGTGGACTCTTCGGCGCCGATGGTGCCGATGGTCTCCTCTGCTTCTTCGGTGCTCTCCGCGCCGGGATTCGGCGAGACGAGCGCACCCTGCGCTCTGGCCGGTACGGCGCTGCCGCACAGCAGGATGACGCCGAGGGACAAAGCCGTCATCCGGACGATCCAATTGCGTTTTTTCATGTCTTTCCTCTTTTCGTGCCGGGTTTTTTCGTCCACAAACACACATCGGGACACAGCCCGTCTTACTATCCTATCACAAAGCGGACAGAAATCAAGGGGTGGTTTACCGGCAGGCACCCGCCGCTTACAGCAGCAGCGACAGCACCATGGGCACCACCATGGCCAGCACCAGCACCAGCGCCACCACACCGGCCAGGATGCGCCGGCGGCGCGCCGGGTCTTTTTTCGGATTCTTAGCCATCATTACGCTCCTTTCGATGAGTCAGAGGCCAGGCCCCTGACTCATTTTCCATCATAGTAAACCTTTTTGGCGGTCTCGTAGAAGACCAGTTTCTTTTCTTCCTCGGTGAACACGTCCGATGTCAGCGCATAGTCGCGCAGATGGGCGTAGGTGTCGCGGCAGAGGGTGCTCGGCAGGTCGGACCCGAACATCAGCCGGTCAGCGCCGGCGATCTCTTTGGCGATGCGCAGATACCGCTGCGCCGTGGGGTACGGGTACTCCTCCGGGCGCTGGTTGGCGGGAAGGGCCGCGAAATCCCAGTACACATTCGGCAGCGACAGCCGCTTCATGCCCTCGATCATGCCCGGCTCATCCTTTTCGCGCTGCGGCGCCAGGATGTGGCAGATGACGAAGGTCATATCGGGATACTTTTCGATCTCGCGCGCCAATGCTTCCACCTGGAAGCAGTTGTTGCGCTGTCTGCCGATGTCCATGACCGTCACCAGGTGATGGTCGTTGGCGTGCGAGAAGGCCTCATCCATCTCCGGGCCGTCCAGCGGCACCGTGGGATGATAGCTCATCAGGCCGGAGCCGTTGCTCACCTCAAACTTCAGGATACGGAAGCCGAGATCCTCAAAGAGGTGCCTGCGGATGGCTTCGAGTTTCACGCAGAACGGATCGTACGTGCAGGCCGCGGCAAAGCGGTCCGGGTACTTCTGCTGGGCCTCCCACGAGTAGAGGTTCTGGAAGCCGATGTAGTTGCCCTGCAGCAGCACGGCGCGCTCCACATCCTCCCGGTCCATCAGCTCGATGACTTTCTCCGGGGTGACATCGTACTCGCCCAGTTCCGGCGGGATCATGTTGATGATGCTGCCGGAGGCGTACTGCGCCCGGCCGCCGCCGATGGCGCGCAGGTCTCCCTCCGCGCCGAACCCGCAGATGGTCTGTGCCAGATGAGCGTGTGCGTCGATGATCTTCATACCGGTCTCCTTTTCGCAAAAGCCCCTCACCGGGGGACGTGACAGCCTTATTTCCTGATGCTGGGGTCAAAACAAGTTTTTCCCCCAGCTTTGACACGCAGCACGCACGCTGCGCGTGCCATGTGCTGCTAAAACACTCAGAACTCCCGCCATTTTGCGCTTTTCAAGCGCAAAATTGCTCCGTTCTTCGTGTTTTGCGGGTCCCAAAGTCAGAAACGTGCATGCAAGCATGCCCGTTCTGACCTTTTGACCCTGGTGTCATTTCCTTACGCCGCCTTCAGCTTTTCCGCCAGCACCACCGTCTCTCCCAGGACCAGACAGACAAGCACCATCCACAGGGTGTATCCGCCCGCCAGGTACATCCGGCTGATGCCTAAAGACTCCGGGCTGACCGCGTAAAAGTTGGCGGAGACGATGAACAGTGCGGCCAGCATGGCGGCGAACATGCCGGCTTCGATGGCGATGACCCAGCCGTCCACGGCCGCTTTCTTCCGCAGGTAAAACGCCAGCGGGATCTGGACCGCTGCCAGCACGGTGACGATCAGCGCCAGGGGCAGGGCCGCTTTCTGCCAGACCTTCACAAAAGCTGTGATGTGTGAAGCCCTCACCCAGGCGGCGTCCAGTTCTTCCCGCGAAGCCGTCCCTTCAGCCGGCACCGGGGTGCGGACCAGCCGCTCGGTGATGGCGCGGTACTCGTTGTCCTGCGCGGCCCCCGCCGTGCAGGTCATCTCCGCGAAGCGCACCGTCTGCGGCAGCGTGACCGCCGTCACATGGGCGCCGATCTTCCCAATCCGCTCCGGTGTCAGCAGCGCCGTAAACGGCGAGAACGCCAGGCCTTCGCGTTTGGTCAGCCGGCCGTCCGCGTACGCGGCTTTCAGTTCCGAAGCGATCTGCCCGAAGAAGGCTTCCGTTTCCCGCGCGTCCGTGTAATGCCCGGCGCGGAAGGCCGCCGCCCGGATCTGCCAGGCATAGTATTCGCGCTCCCACTCACCGGCGATCAGCGGTCCGCCGGAAAGGGCGGTCTGGTACTGTTCGTCCATGAGGGGTTTGAGGCCGGCAAGTGTCGGGCTGGCCGCGTACGCTTTTTCCAGTGCCGCGCGCGTGACGTACACACCGTCATCGGCCGGCTCTTCCCCGCCGTCAAGCTGCAGGATCAGCGTGCAGGCTTCGGCAAAACTGCCGCTGTTGAAATCGTCCGTCACCGCCGTACCATACACCGCGCCGTTGACCGCCCGCAGCACGCCTTTGCTCACCGGCGCCGCCAGCAGCGGGATCAGAAGGACCACAAAGAAGGCGATGCTCCGTCCGGCCGCCTTATGATAATACGTCTTCCGCCCGGCCGCAAGCCACCAGAGAAACCCCAGAAACGCCGCGCCGGCCGCCAGCGCCAGAAGCCACACCGTGTCAAACCGCGTCACCGCGTACAGGCCGTACCCGATGCCGGCCGCAAGCGCCCACGGCAGCATCGCCTTCGCTCCTTCGCGCCGCTGTGCGAACATCCCGATCAGCCCGGCGGCCGTAAGCACGGTCAGCCCCGGCACCACGGCCATCTGGTAGACGCGCTGTCCGATGTGCAGGTCGAACATCATCGGCGCGAACAGCAGCAGTACATAGCCGATGAACGCCGGCGCGGGGCGGCCGAAGAGGTTTTTCAGGGCTCCGTAAAAGACCAGGCAGCAGACCGCGTAAAAGATCCCCAGCACCGCCATGTACGGCAGATGCGACCAGAAGCTCACCGCCAGGAACAGCGCATAGCCCGGCAGTTTTTCCAGCGTCCGCATCCCGTACGCGCCCAGCCAGTGCAGGACCGACATCCGGTCGGCGTAAGCCGCCATCAGCATGTCGTCGTCCGGCGACACCGTGGAGACGACCAGCGGCACCCGCGTCTGTAAGAACACGCGCAGGACGGCCAGCGCCAGCACGGCCGCCAGGAAGATCTTTTCGCTCCGTGTCTTGTTCCGCATTCATTACCTCCCGGATGAGTCAGAGGATCCGTTCTCTCGACAGTTTTTCGGTCCCGGCGCCGTCATCTGGCCGCCTTCCTGATCAGCGCCGCAGCTCCTTTTTTCAGCAGGATGGCCGCACCGCACGAGAGCGCCGCGGCGGCCAGGACGGCGAGCGCCGCCCGTTTCAGCAATCCGTCCGCCGGCAGCAGACGGGCACAGGCCTCCAGGATCACGTGGTGGACCAGATACAGCGCATAGGTCAGCGCCGCGATGTTTTTCACGGCACCATTCACTGTTTTTCCGGCCCGCGCCAGCACTGGCTCCGCCAGCATCGCCCCGGTGAAGATGGCGAGGCTGCGGATATCCGACTGCACGATGCCGATGCCGGGCATCTTCAGTGAGATGTCAAAGACGATCCAGAGCACGAGCAGCCCGAAACCGATGATGGCGTTGGTCATGCCCCGCCCGCGCCGCTGCTCTTCCGCCAGATACATGCCCGCGCAGAAGGGGAGCGCGCGGGAGAGCGGCGAGACCATCACCTGCGCGAGGCCCGCCCGGGTCATCAACGCATCCGCCGTCACGCAGACGGCCAGGCAGACTGCCAGAAAGACCTGCGGCTGTTTCCGGCAGGCAGCCCGCAGCAGCGGGAAGGCCAGGTACAGAAACACCAATGTTCCGAGGAACCACTCGCCCACCAGGTACCAGTCCAGCCATCCCCAGCGCTTGGCCGCGAAGCCGTCGAGCGCCGTGACCGTCAGCAGGACGTTCCGGACGGGATGGCCCACCGCTGTCAGATTGACCGCCGTCGCCGGCAGGCCGATGAGCAGCGCGAACACCCACGCCAGGTAGAACGGGATCAGCAGCGCCGTGAACCGCCGTCTGTAAAACTTCGCGGCCGAGAAGTTCTCTTTTCCTGCGGAGAGCATCAGCCCCATGCCGGAGGCCAGAAAGAACAGTCCCACGCTGATGCCCACGTTCCATCCGCAGACATGCTCCCAGAGGCTTTTGAGCCACGGGTGTCCGGATGCCGCGAAGAGCGCCTCGTGGTTCACCAGCGCGTGGTAAGCGAACACCACCAGAAAGCCGTAGATGCGCAGCCAGTCCATGAAGACAAGCCGCTGCGGCCTCACGCCGGTGCCGGGCGCCTGTTCGGTTCCGGCCGGAAGTTCCCGGCCTGCGGTCTCAGCCATAAAACTCCTCCGCGATGTGCACGCTCTCCATCGCGTCTTTTCCGTAATAGTCCGCGCCGATCTGTGCGGCGTACTCGGGTGTCAGCACCGCGCCGCCCACCATGACCTTCGCATCGGCAAAGGTTTCATGCAGCAGGCGGATGGTGGCTTCCATGGCCGGCACGGTGGTGGTCATGAGGGCTGAGAGCCCCACCAGGCGGCAGCCGGTGCGGCGCGCCTCTTCAGCCACGCGCTCCGGGGCTACATCGCGGCCCAGATCGTACACCGTGAAGCCGTAGCTTTCCAGCAGCACTTTCACGATGTTCTTGCCGATGTCGTGGATATCCCCCTGGACGGTGGCCAGGATGACGCCGCGGCGCTGCTGCCCGTCCGTTTTTGCCTCCGGGATGGCCGCCTTGATGATGTCCAGCGCCCCCGTGGCGGCTTCCGCGCTCATCAGCAGCTGCGGCAGGTAGGCGCGCTTTTGTTCAAACGCCTCGCCCACGGCGTTTAACGCCGGGATGACGCGGGTGTTGATGAGTGAAAGCGGCTCTTCGCCTGCGGAAAGCGCTTCTTTGGCGGCCGCTTCGGCGGCGCCTTTGCGGCCCGTGGCGATGGCGGCCTGCAGGGCATCTTTGCCGGTGTCTGCGGAGAGGTTCGGAGTCTGGGAAGCGGTTCCAGCCAGGGTTTTGGCAGGGGCCGCGGTTCCGGCCGGGCCGGAAAGCGGATGGTTCTGGGCGTAGGCGATGTAACCGCCGCAGGCTTCATCCTGTCCTGTCAGCGCCAGGAAGCTTTTGTAGGCGCCCATCATGGTCTCGGAGAACGGGTTCATGATGGCCAGATCCAGCCCCGCTGCCAGCGCCATGGTGAAGAACGCCGCGTTGATGCGGTCCCTCGCCGGCAGGCCGAACGAGATGTTCGAGACGCCGAGCATCGTGCCGAAGCCGTCTTCTTTCAATAAGCGGATGCTCTCCAGGGCCACCTGCGCGCCGTCCGGCTGCGCCGAGACCGCCATGGTCAGCGGGTCCGCGATGATATCCTTTTTGGGGATGCCGTACCGGGCGGCGTCTTCGGCGATGAGCCGGGCCACCGCGAGGCGCCCTTCGGCCGTCGCCGGGATGCCGTCCTCGCCCACCAGGAGCGCCACCAGCACGCCGCCGTATTTCGCCGCCAGCGGCAGCACCGCGTCGCGGCTCTTTTTCGTGCCGTTCACGGAGTTGATCAGGGCCTTGCCGTTGTAAAGGCGCAGCGCGGCCTCCATGGCGGCCGGGTCCGTGGTGTCCGCCTGCAGGCAGGCGTCGGTCACCGCCTGCAGCCCGGTGATGAGCGCCGCCATGACGGCGGGCTCGTCGATCTCCGGCAGGCCGGCGTTGACATCCAGAATGGGCGCGCCCTCCTCGGCCTGGCGGATGCCCTCCTCAAAGAGCAGGTCATACTGCCCGGCCCGCAGGGCTTCCTTGATGCGCTTCTTGCCGGTCGGGTTGATGCGCTCGCCCACCAGCAGCGGCGTTTTCTTCAGTTCCACGGCGTGCGTGGAGGACGAGATGACGGTGCGCTCTTTCTCAAACGGCGGCGTGTAGGGGACGTCTGCTACCGCTTCGATGGTCTTTTTCAGGTAGTCCGGTGTGGTGCCGCAGCACCCGCCCAGGATGTGCGCGCCGGCCTGCGCGATGCGCTTCATGCTGGCCGCGAAGTCCTCGGCGGACACGTCGTAGACGGTCTGCCCGTTTTCGGTGCGGGGCAGGCCGGCGTTCGGCATGACCAGCACCGGGACGGACGCGGCTTCCACAAACCGCGGGACGAGCCCTTCCATCTGCGCCGGGCCGAGCGAGCAGTTCATGCCCACCGCGTCGCACCGCAGGCCTTCGGCCAGCGCCACCATGGCGCCCGGGTTGGCGCCGGTCATCAGCTTCCCGATGCCGTCGTACACGTTGCTGACAAAGACCGGCAGATCGCTGTTTTCCTTAACGGCCAGCACGGCGGCTTTGGTCTCGTACGAGTCGTTCATGGTCTCGATGATGACGAGATCCGCACCGGCGGCCGCGCCTTCCCGGACGGTCTTCGCAAACACTTCCACAGCGTCTTCAAATGCCAGGTCGCCGAGCGGCTGCAGAAGCCTGCCCGTGGGGCCGATGTCCAGCGCGATGTAGCGGTCTCCCGCTTCCGGGTGGGCGGAGAGATATTCGCCGCGGGCCCGGTCGGCGCAGGCAAAGGCCGCGCGGATGAGTTCCGCGTAGTTTTCATATTTGAGGCTGTTCACCCCGAAGGTGTTCATGGTCACGGCGGTGCAGCCGGCCTCGTAGTAAGCCCGGTGCAGCCCGGTGATCTCCTCCGGGCGCTCAAGATTCCACCGCTCCGGCCCCTGCCCGGCGGGCAGGCCGCGCGCCTGCAGAAAACTGCCGGTGCCGCCGTCCAGGAAGACGCGGCCGCGGCGGAGGAGGGAGGTAATGGGGGTGTGGAGATGACTGGTCATGGTAAGCACTGCTTTCTATTAAATCGCTACGATTGTTGCAAAATGAATCCCTGCTCTGCATGCCTGCGGTCCCGGATGTCCTCCGCTTGCATCGTCTTCGCAGCTGCCGATCGCACGCCGCCTATAAGGCCGCCCTCCCGCCTCCATAAAACCGGGTCGGCTCCCGGGCGGTCGGCTATGCGTGCGATCGCCGACGCTGCTCGCGCTGTCTGCGCTTCGGACACACCGGCTCCCGCAGGCGTCGTGACAGCCAAGTGTTTTTCTAATCAGGAGTTTTCTATTCTCTCCGAATGCCTGCAATAGCCGTGATAGATTTACCCGGTATCATCAGGAAACTCTCCGTCAGCCGGATTCCCAGCTGCCGTCCGGCATCCAACCGGTCTAAAAACGCCGGCTGCACCGAGAGGGGCACGTCCCCGTAGCCCGGGGAGAAGCGCGGCAGGCAGTCGTAGGTTTCGGACAGGCGCCGGCTCACTTCGTCCGCCAGCGATTCGGCCGCAGCCGACCCCAGCGCGTCCACGGTGAGACGTCTCGCCGGTGAAGAGGCAAGCCTCGGCATCAGGCGCTCCGGGCTCAGGCCGATGGTGAGGGCCATCAGGATCACCCGGTCACAATCCCGCAGGTACCGGGTGAGCGACCGGCTCGCCACGGGCCCGAACCCGCAGTCGATGGTGCCGTCATCCAGACGGCGCACCTCCGCCTCATCCCACACGGCCGCGGGCTGCAGCAGCGGCCGCAGCAGAGCCAGGCATTCCGCTTCCAGCGCGGGATCGATCTCCTCCGCCGGCATGCCCATACGTCTGGCAAACTCCGCCCGGTCGATGCGGAGGTCCTCCGCCGGGATCATAATCTTCCGGATAGCCATCTCACGGTCTCCCCAGGATGGCGGACAGGCTGGTCTGAATGGCCGCCGCCACATCCGGATGGTTCATGGAGTACACGTGCACCGCGTTGATGCCGTTGGCGTACAGATCCACGATCTGCGACACCGCGTAGGCGATGCCGGCCTGCTTCATGGCCGCCGGATCATCGCCGTACTGATCCACGATGCGGCGGAAGCGCTGCGGCACCTGGTTGCCCGAAATGCCCACAATGCGCTTCAGCTGCGAGGCGTGCGTCAGCGGCATGATGCCCGCCACCACCGGCACCGTGATGCCGGCCTCGCGGATGCGGTAGAGGAAGTTGTACAGGATGTCGTTGTCAAAAAACATCTGCGTGGTCAGGAATTCGCACCCGGCCTCCACTTTTTCCTTCAGGTGGGCGATGTCTTCGCGCGCGGTGGCGCTCTCCGGGTGAGTCTCCGGGTAGCAGGCGCCGCCGATGCAGAAATCCCCCGCCGCGCGGATCGCCGCGGTCAGGTCTGATGCGTGCGCGAACGACGCTTTCGTCAGGTCCGCGCCGGGCGCCAGGTCCCCGCGCAGCGCAAGCACGTTTTCGATGCCTGCCTCGCGCAGGTCAGCCAGCCTAGCCTCCACCACGTCCTTCGGCGAGTTGATGCAGGTCAGGTGCGCGATGGGCGTGACCCCGCGCGCCGCAATGGCCTTGGCGATGGCCAGCGTATATTTGCTGGTCCCCCCGCCCGCGCCGTAGGTGACGGACATGTAAGACGGCTTCAGATCCGCAATGGCCAAGGCGGCCGCTTCCACGGACGTGTACGAAGCGTCCGTCTTGGGCGGGAACACCTCAAAGGAGAGGCTGGGTTTATCGGCGGTGATGATATCAATGATCTTCATGATACTGCCTCTGTTGTATTAATGACTCTGGTCTCCGCCCTGCCCGTAGTACGCGTTGGCGCCGTGCTTGCGGAAGTAGTGCTTGTCCAGCAGATACTGCGGCACGCGCGGAACGGAGGGGTTGAGCAGCATGGTGTGGTAGGCCATGTCGGCGACGTGCTCGAGCACGGTGGCGTTGTAGACGGCTCCGGCCGGGGTCTTGCCCCAGGCAAACGGGCCGTGGTTGCGCACCACGATGCCCGGCGTCGCCATCGGATCCGCGTCGCCGATGGTCTCGATGATCACCTTGCCGGTGTTGCGCTCATAGGCTTCCTCGATCTCCTCCGCCGTCAGCGCGCGGGCGCAGGGGATATCGTCATAGAAGTAGTCCGCGTGGGTGGTGCCGAGCGCCGGGATGGCCATGCCGGCCTGCGCGAAGACCACGCCCCAGGGCGAGTGCGTGTGCACGATGCCGCCGATCTGCGAGTACTTCCGGTACAGTTCCAGGTGGGTTTCCGTGTCCGAGGAGGGCTTGTACCGCCCTTCCACCGTCTGCCCGGTGGCCAGATCCACCACCGTCATGTCCTCGGCCTTCATGCCGTCATAATCCACCCCGGAGGGCTTGATGACCATGAGGCCCTTCTCGCGGTCGATGCCGCTGACATTCCCCCAGGTATAGATGACCAGGCCCTGGCGCACCAGCTCCAGATTGGCTTCAAAGACTTTTGCTTTCAGTTCTTCCAGCATGATCATTCTCCTTATCTGCCGGGCGGGCCGGCCGTCTCCCCATATATTCCTCAGCGCTCCAGCTCGCACCAGGCGTCGGTGCCGTCGGTGCCGATGGAGATGCGCAGGATGTCCTCTCCGTCCGCGTCGGTCAGCGGCTCAAACTCATCGTCCACCCTGACATGGCGCGTCTGCAGATAGGTGTCCATCATGTCCCGGTAGACCGAGAGCGGCACGCCGGCGCGGATGTCCAGGTTCCCGGCGCGCAGTTTGGTCTCGACCTGCGTACTCGTGGACTTATCGGCGGGGTAGGGATTCACATTATAATAGTCTTTATCATAGGTGATCTCATACAGCGGCACGTCGTTGGTGCTTCCGGTCAGCTCCGCCCTCAGGCCATAGACATAGTGCAGATCCGTATCCGGGGCGGCTTCCAGAAGCCACAGATGCGCCTGACGGACGGTATCCTCCACCTGTCCGTCAAACCAGATATTATCCTGAAACACCAGGATCTGCGGAATGCCGCCGGCGTTCACCAGATGAATGACGATATCCGCAGGAGCCACACTGTCAAATCCAAACATCAGTGGCATGATCGACTCCATGACTTTCCCGTTCCGCTGCCGGAACAAGACCACGGTCAGTCTGTATTGACCTCCGCCGGGCCGCAAATGGTTACTCAGTTTAGCCTGAGCCGTACCTCCCACAACTGCGATCAGATCCTCCTCTCCGTCGCCGTCAACGTCCGCTTCTTCCCAGGCATACAGGCCGTTCCCGTCAAACCACGTCGGGTGATCATCATCGTCCGGCATCCCGAACAGCATGCCGTTCTCTGTCACCGGTCCCCGCTGGGATTCCGCCACCAGGCCGCCTTCCGGGATGAGAACATCCCACACATAGTCGTCCCAGTCGCCGGTGAAGGTGTACTCCGGCTCCCCGGAAGTGCCTGCCGGCCCTTCGGGGGACGTCCCGGATTCAGGAGCGTCTCCCGTTCCGGTCGCCGGCGGTTCTTCGGTCCCGGCGGTGTCCGCCGTGCCCGGTTCCGGTGTTTCCGGTTCCGTGTTTTCCGGCGTCTCCGGCGCAGGAGTTTCCGGGGCCGGGGTCTCCTCCGGGCTTTCGGAGGATTGTGGGGAGGGAGCCTCCTCTGAGGTGCCCTCCGGTGCCTGACCGCTTTCGGACTCTGTCTCCTCCTCTGTCCGGGCCTCCTTCGTGCCGCGCTGACGGCGGGAGGTCGGCTCCTCCGCCTCGGTCGTTTCCTTTCCGCCGGTCTTCTCACTGCAGGCAGACAGGCTGCCGGCTGCCAGACACATCACCAGAAGCAGTGCCAGGAACGTCATCGTCCTTTTCATGGTCTCTCCTTTGCCGGCCGGCCGTTCCGGCGGCTGTTGTTGTTTTGCAGAGGGGCTTTCCCTGAAGGCAATATGCTGCCAAATGGCTCAATGTTACCAGTTTGCTGCGTCCCAATTGGCTCCCAATTGGTTACGCGAAGCGGGCGCAGAGTTCGTCTTCGCGGACGTCCTGCTCCGGGTCGTACGGCATGCCGATGCTCTCCCAGAAGGCCACCTGCCGGCGGAAGCCTTCGTCCAGGCCGATCTTCGCTTCCCAGCCGGGGACGGCGGCTTTGATCTTTTCGTTGGAGAAGACGTGTCCCCAGCGCTTTTCGATCCACAGATGCCCGAAGAGGCCCGGGTCGATGTCGTAGAGTTTCTTAGTGGGCGCGTAGACGAATTCCGGCGTGAGGCCCTTCACACGGCCGATGGCCTGATAGATCTGCTCATAGCCCACGCAGATATCGCTCGTGATGTGAAACGCCTGCCCGTACCCGGCGGGATTGCCGCACAGGCCGATGTATCCGGCCGCCAGATCCGGCGTGAAGGTGATGGTGATCAGGCTCGTGCCGTCGCCGCACATCAGAAGAGGCTTGCCCAGCTGCATGCGCCGCAGAATGTTGGCGTTCTGGCGCATCACGCCGATGTTGAACCCGCCCTCGCCGAAGGTGAGGCTCGGACGGATGATGGTGATCTTCTCCGGGATCTCATCCATCTTCCGGCAGAGGAACCGCTCCATCTCCGCCTTCTTGAAGCCGTACGGGAAGACGTTTTCCGTCATCAGCGGGGCGTTCTCCTCCGTGATGGGGTAGGTCTTGTACGGCCGGTCGTAGGCCGCGGAGCTCGAGGTGAAGAGGAACTGCGCGGTCTTCCCGGCAAATGTCTTCAGCGTGAAATCCGCATCCGCCGCATCGTAGGCGATCATGTCGATGACCACGTCGGCCGACACGTCCTTTACCGCCGCCGCAAAACCTTCCGCGTCTTTCCGGTCCGCGATGATCTCCGCCACCGGCCCGCCAAAATCCACCTGGCGCGTGCCGCGGTTGATCACCGTCATCTCATGGCCGGCCGCCACCCCTGCCCGCACCACCGCGCGGCTGATGTTGCCGGTCCCGCCGATCACACAGATTTTCATGCTTCGCTCCTTTCGTCTGATGTGTCCCTCTCCGGTGCATTTTGCACCAAAAATGATACGTCCCTGATTGGTGCAGCCAGCACCGCTGCTTCTTTTTCTTCGTGGCTCAGCCGCTTGAAGCGGTATTCCAGGCGGCTGGCTTCGGCGCGGGAGTCACTGGGATAGAGCGCCTCCATACGCACGGGTTTCTTCAGTTTCGTGTAGCGGGCGCCGGCCTTTTTGCCGGCGTGCTCCGTGAAGCGCCGCTGCGGATCCGTGGTGATGCCCACGTACAGGGACCCGTCCTCGCAGCGGAGGAAGTATGTGTACCAGGCACGTGCAGGGGATCCTTCGGCGCGGGGCTCCGCCCCTTGCTCAGGATGACAGTCATTTCGTTTCATCGATACTTCACCCAGTCATACAGGATGGAGCAGTACTCGCGCATCATATACATGGGCAGCAGCCACGGGCGGCTTGCCGACGGGACGCTGCCGTGCGGCAGCCCCAGGCGGCTGGCGATGCGCCCGGCCCGGTACTCGTGGTACTCGCTGGTGACGATGGCGATATCGGCCGGCAGGCCTTCCTCCCGGATGATGGCCGCGGCGTTGGCCAGATTCTGGCGCGTGTTGGCGGAGGTCTCATCCAGGAAGATCCGGTCTTCTGCGATGCCCATGCGCACCAGTTCGTTGCGGATGCAGGCGGCTTCGGAGATGGTCTCGAAGCCGTCCTTGCCGCCGGTGGCCACGCAGTACGCCTCCGGATTCTCCGACAGATAATGATACGCTGCCATGATGCGCTCGCGCAGCGTGAGGGACGGTGTGCTGCCGTTCACCCGGCACCCCAGCACCACCGCGGTGGCGTTCCCGGCCGGCGCGCTGCCGGCCCCGCGCACGATGAAGCCCGTCTCCACGGCCGCCAGCAACAGGCACACGATGACGATGGCACTCACCACCCGCCGCAGCACCCTGCGCCACCCCGTGCCGGCGGGGTCCTTTCCGACCCGGCATCTTCTCCATCCGAAAAAGCCAAGCAAAAACAGCACCGCGCCCAGCGCGTATCCGAGCAGGTTTCCCACGCCCAGCAAGCCGTACATCACAAACGGCGGCAAAAAGAGGACCACAACGAGGATCCCCAGGATCATCAACAGAAAATACAGCAAAAGACCTGCCTCCCGAGGGTATAATCGAAGTTATTATACCACACGGGAAGCAGGCCCGTCATCTAAAAGAAACCTATGAATTGCCGGCGGCCCTGGCCAGTTTCTGCCGGATGCGCGCAAGATCCACGGAGCAGGCGCCGTCTGAAATGTGCACGGGGACGGTGTCGTCAAATGTATACGTGGTCACGTCATCCTCCTCGAGCCGCCAGACCAGCACCTTTTCCCGGGCCGGGTCCACCACCCAGTATTCGCGCACGCCGGCATCCATGTATTTGTGCAGTTTCCGGCGCATGTCGTGCCGGCGGCTGGAGGGAGAGGTGATCTCCACCGCCAGATCCGGCGGACCGTTCAGGCGCTCGTCGTCCACCTTTCCGGAGCAGGTGATCAGAAGATCCGGCTGCACCATGGTCTTGTCCTCTGTGAAGGCATCCAGACGGACGTCGAAGGGGGCAACGAACAGTTCGCATTCCGGATGCGCTTCCACACACGGCACCAGCTGCGCCATCATATCCACCAGAACCCGCTGATGCGTGGCCGACGGTGCTTCCATGACGAAAAACCACCCGTCGATCAGTTCCACCCGCGGCGTGTCCGGCAGGGCACAGTAGTCCTCGATGGTATAGGGGCCGACCGTGTCCGGGCGCGGGCCTTCCCCGCTCCCGAAGAAGAAGGGGGACGGTGTTTCCTCCAGCGGGCGGGCAGCCGTGCCCACCTGGTATTCGATGGGCGCCTCCCGGAGTGTATCCGGCTGGGCGGCCTTCTGACGGTCGATCCTGGCCAGCGCATCCCTCAGCACCGCTTCGTCATGAAGACGGCGCCGCTTTTCCCAGGCCTCCTCCCCGTCCAGCACCTCCCGGATAGCCTCGATGGTCTGCCGCCGCGGCGCTTTGGTGACGCCGGCAAAGATCTTCTGAACGGTTCCGAGCGGCACGCCCGACAGCCGAGCGATGTCCTCGTTGGTGTAGCCCAGCTCCCGCTTCCACTTTTTCATGTCTTCCCGTGTCATGCGCGCCTCCTTTCTGTCCGGATCATACCATGTTTCTTTCCGTATTTCAACCGTTATTGCCGTATTCTTTCCATATCCAGCCGCCCCGCCTCATCAGATCTGTCCCTGGCCGGTGCTTTTTGCACCAGACTCTCGCGGCAAAGCCGCTCGATGTCCGTTGGCCGTCCTATGAGCGCTCACGTACCGTGGCGCTCGCATGACGGCCTATCGCTCATGATACGTCCCCAAGTGGTGCAAGCTGCGGCTGCCAGGAAGAGCGCGCCGGCGAGGAAGTAGACTTTTGTCAGGGTGCTGGCCGTTCCGTAGATCTCCAGCACGCCGCTGATCACGCAGCCAAGCGCCAGAGCAGCCACGCCGGTGCGCCACAGCCACCGGGCCGGGGCCGGCAGGGAAAGATGCTTTCCGACGGCCATCAGCCAGATGAGCGGCAGCGCGCCCAACAGCAGCGGCGGCGCAAACGCGTAGACCATGAAGTACGACCACACGCCGAACGAGAAGTACTCATACACGGCGCCGAAGAGGGCCAGGAAGATGGCCGCCAGCAGATACCACAGCGCCGTCTTTTTCTCAGTATCCGATGTACACAATGTCGCTCACGCTCCTCTCTTTGACCGAGCGTCCGCTCGTGGTCGGGTTGTTGATGAGCTGTCCGTTGAAGACCATCGTGGAGCTGCCGCCGCCGTCCAGGTTGTAGGCGGTCTCCGCGCCCAGGCTCTGCATGAATTCAGCGAGTTCGTAGAGTGTCAGGCCTTCGCTCTCATCGGTGCGGCCGTCGCTGACCACGAAGACGTAGTGGTTCTCGCCCAGGATGCCGATGGCCGTACGGGGGTTGTCCGCCATGGCCTTGCCCACTTCCTCGTCTTCCGTCACGGCGATCTGCCCGTCCATGACCAGCCCCGGCCCGAAGGAGAACACCTCCACGGCGCCGTCTGCCAGCAGTTCTTCAGCGGTTACCTCGGCCTCGGCCACCACCGAGAAGCTGC
>CAMJGH010000058.1 GCA_946405185.1 uncultured Lachnospiraceae bacterium | reverse complement strand
CCCGATGCAGGGGCCTGCTGTCAAATGATAAAGGACAGTTTACGAATATTTCAAATTTGGTTTCTCATCCGTGAGATTGACGCCCGCAGGCCGTTTTGCTATTCTTATGGCAAGGGGGAAAACCGACATGAAAAAGAGCGTACAGCTTTCTCCTGGCCGCCTGCTTGCGGCACTGCTGATGGCGGTGCTGCTGTTTTCGGCGTGTGAGAAGCGGCAGTCGACCGTCCCGCAGACGGCGCCGGCTGTTTCGACGGCGGCGCCTTCGGAAGCCGTGAATCCCACGGGGTATGCGGGCGGCATCCGCGAGGCCATTCCATACACGGAGCCGGGGGTGGAAGCGGCCGCCGTGCTGCGGGCGGAGCCCATGCAGCTGCCGGAGGATCTGGCCGGAGCAGTTGCTGGTCTGCTGGGAGTGTCCGCCAGGGAGCTGACGTTTGAGGAGAACGCGGGCACCGGCCTTTTCCGCGGCGTTTCATCGGATGGGGAGAAGGTGGTTTCCGTCGGGGCTCTCAACGGGGTGAGTCTTACGGCGGAGCGGTATCATGTGTGGGGGCAGATCAGCCCCCGGTTTCTGGCACTGTATGAAAGCCTGGCGGCGCCGAAGAATACGCCGTACGGCCTGCCGCACACCCTGACGGGGGTGGATGGCAGCGGGGAACTGCCCGGGCTCACCCGCGAGGAAGCCATGGCTTGCGTGAGGGAAGCCCTCCGGCCGTTCGGCGTATCGCTGCAGGAGGCGCCGTCCGTGATGCTGGCGCTGGACGATGAGACGCTGGCGCGCCTGTATGAGCACCTGTTCGGCGGTGCGACCGGCAAGGAGGTACAGGTGCTGACCGGCAGGGATCCCGCTCCCTATCACGAGGGGCAGGCCTGCTATTATCTGCTCTGGGAGACGCAGGCGGAAGGCATCCCGCTTCTCTGCCACGTCTATAACACCGATTCGTCCACGCTGACACCTGCCGTGACGCTGCCTGCCGGCGTGACACAGCCGGGAGGGATGGTGGTGGCCACCGTAGGAGCGGACGGCATCGTCACGCTGGGTACCGGTGGAGTGTTCTGGCAGGTGACGGAAAAGGAAGAGGCACGGCCGGTCATCACGGCCGCGGACGCGGCTTCCGTGCTGCTGGAGCAGGTGAGCCGGGATGAGTCCGGCGTGTGGAAGCCGCTGTCGATGCGGCTGGTCTACGTGCCGTTTTCGGAAGGCGGTGCCGACTGCTGTCTGGTCCCGTGCTGGGTGTGCATGGCGCAGTTTGGCAACTTTTTCAAACTGTACGCCGTCAACGCCCTGACGGGAGAGGAGGCCGGCGCGGCTTCCGTGCCGGCGCGGGTAGAAAACGCAGCGGGCGTGCCGGAAGAGGCTGTGGCGGCCATCCTGGCACAGACGGAAGCGTGGGCGGCCGCGTGGCCGTACGGCGAAACCTTTGAGGTGTTTGGCGTGCGGCGGACCGAAGCCAGACGGGATACCATTCCCTACGGCTATACGGAAGAGGAACTGCTGACGGTGGAAGGGAGCATCCGTGAAGCCGGCAGTGCGGAAGAGAACCTCGGCCGGCTGTACAAATGGTATTTTGCCGAGGTGGAGGACGGTTCGTATGCGATGGTCGTACCGGACCCGGAGGACGCAGCGGCTGTGATGGCGCTGGCACAGGAGAGTGCCGCGCAGCAGGGCGGGTATTTCAGCGATTTCTACGTCCGCCTGCCGGACGATTACGATTCCTTCTATCCGCATACGCTCGTGCACCGGGAGGATCACGTTCTGTACGTGGTGGCACGCCTGCGGCATTCCGCCTGGGGGCCGGATGACTGGACGCGGTGGACGTGGTCCATGCGGGAGAAAGAAGACGGAACCTGGGAGATCGTGGATGAGGGGTACTGAGCCTTCAGGAAGGGGAAACGGCATGAAGAAAACAAAACGGGTGTGTCTGGCGGTCTTGCTGCTGGCGTTCCTGACGGCGGCCTCCGGCTGCCGGCGGCAGTCCGTGGTCCCGCAGACAGCGCCCCACCCTGCGGAAACGGGCGGAACGGAGAGCCCCACGGCGGTGCCGCCGTCGTCCGGCTCCATCCGCTCCTTCATGGAACTGGATATGCCGGATGTACAGGCCGTGGCGGAACTGACGGCGGTTCCGGCAGGGCTGACGGAAGATGCGCAGACGGCCGCCGCCCGTCTGGCGGGCATTCCGGAAGAAGAGGTGGTGATCTCCAACGAGGGGCAGGATTACTTTCAGGCCTCCGGGGCGGACGGTGAGCGGGGGATGCTCATTGCGCTGGGGGCGGAAGTCCCGAGGCACCGGCTGTTCTATGACCGGTCTGTCTCCGGCCAGGTCAGCACGACGCTCCTTACGGATTATGTGCAGAAGACAACACCGCTCGGTCCGGTATCGGCGCTCCTTTCGCCGCTGACCGGAAAAGCGCTTCCCGCGGCGGTCGATGAAGAAATCGTTGACATCGTGCGCAGCGCTTTAAGCGGGCTTGATCTGCCGGTGGAGATTCAGCCGGCGCTGATGGTCCGTCTGGACGATGACGTTCTGGCGGCCATGTATGAGCATCAGTATGGAGCGATCCTGGCCGAAGAGGCCACGGCGGATATGCCGGAAGAAGCCCGCCTGCAGCCGTACCGGGAAGGCCAGGGGTGCTGGTATCTCCGCTGGATCATGACAGCCGACGGGATCCCGCTGCTGGGCGGCGCGTCTGACGCGGTGACGCTGCCGCAGTCGGTCAGTATGTCGGGCGGAAGCCTGTCTGTGTTCGCAGATGAAGAAGGCGTGGTCGCGCTGACAGGCTCGGGAATGTTTCTGAAGGTGACCGGACGCGGGGAGGAACAGGCCATCCTGCCGGCCACGGAGGCGGCCGGCATCATCAGCCGCCGCATGCAGGAAGAGGGCAAGACACGCTATGAACTGCTGGCATTGAGGCTGCGGTACGTGCCGTTTGAAACGGAAGAGAAAGGCGTTCTGAAGCTGGTCCCCTGCTGGGTGGGCGAAGCACAGTACGGAAGCTTCTGGAATGTGTATATGATCCACGCCGCAACGGGGGAGTGGATACATTAAGCCTGTTCGCCACACCTTGACTGTCTGCCCTGACGGGCAGCCAGTGCGCGGCTGTCGCCGCGTAAAAGTCTGACAAAAAACGCCGGATCGCAAGTAAACTTGCTCCGGCGTTTTTGTCATCCTTTTGTGTGGCTCGTAGCTTCCCGTCAGTTTTTGAAGGAATGAATGGGAGCAGGGATCCTTCCGGTGCGGGCGATCATGTCCTCGCAGGAGGCGGGGTTGACGGGGATGATGGGCGCGTAACCCAGAAGGCCTCCGAAGTTGGCGGTTTCGCCCACGCCTTTGCCGATGACCGGGATCAGGCGTACGGCGGTGGTCTTGGCGTTGACCATGCCGATGGCGGCTTCGTCCGCGATGATGCCAGAGATGGTGGAGGCGGGCGTGTCGCCCGGGATGGCGATCATGTCCAGACCGACCGAGCAGACGCAGGTCATGGCCTCAAGCTTTTCGATGGAGAGGCGCCCGGCGGAGGCGGCTGCGATCATGCCGGCATCCTCGGAGACGGGGATGAAGGCGCCGGAGAGTCCGCCCACGTAGGAGGAGGCCATGACGCCTCCTTTTTTCACCTGGTCGTTTAAGAGCGCCAGCGCGGCGGTAGTGCCGGGCGCGCCCACGGAGGAGAGGCCGATCTCTTCGAGGATCTCCGCCACGGAATCGCCCACGGCGGGGGTGGGCGCCAGCGACAGATCCACGATGCCGAAAGGAATGCCCAGCCTTGTGGAGGCTTCCTGCGCCACCAGCTGGCCTACGCGGGTGATCTTGAACGCGGTGCGCTTGATGGTCTCGCAGAGTACTTCAAAGGACTGGCCGCGGACTTCCGTGAGGGCGGCTTTGACCACGCCCGGTCCGGAGACGCCCACGTGGATGGCGGCATCGCCCTCGGTCACGCCGTGGAAAGCGCCGGCCATGAAGGGGTTGTCGTCCGGGGCGTTGCAGAAGATGACCAGCTTGGCGCACCCGCCGGAATCCCACGAGGCGGTGGCTTCGGCGGTCTCTTTGACGATCTGGCCCATCAGGCGCACGGCGTCCATGTTGATGCCGGTGCGTGTGGAGCCGATGTTCACGGACGAGCAGACGCGCTCGGTTTCGGCGAGCGCCTGCGGGATGGCGCGGATCAGCAGTTCTTCGGAGGGCGTCATGGCCTTGGCCACGAGCGCCGAGAAACCGCCGATGAAGTTGACGCCGGTGGCCTTGGCGGCGGCATCCAGTGTTTTGGCGATCTTCACGTAATCTTCCGGCGTCTTGCAGCAGGCAGCGCCCACCAGAGAGGCCGGCGTCACGGAGATGCGCTTGTTGACGATGGGGACGCCGAGTTCTTTGCTGATCTCTTCGCCGGTGGCCACGAGGTTTCCGGCCAGGCGGGTGATCTTGGCATAGATCTTGTCACAGCAGGCCTCCACCGAGGCATCGCAGCAGTCCAGGAGGCTGATGCCCATGGTGATGGTGCGCACGTCCAGATTCTCCGAAAGGATCATCTGGTTGGTTTCGTTGACTTCGTAGAGATTGATCATGGATGTCCCTCCTCAGATGCGGTGCATCCGCGTGAAGAGATCCTCGCTCTGGCAGTGGATGACCACGCCCAGCTCTTCGCCCACGGCCGTCAGGTCCGTGATGACATCGCCCAGCGGCTTTTCGCAGGCGGAGATATCCACCACCATCATCATGTTGAAATACCCGGCGACGATGGTCTGGGAGATGTCTTCGATGTTGATCTTTTCGCCGGCCAGATAGGTGCAGACGCGGGCGATGATGCCCACGGTGTCGCGGCCGACCACGGTGATGATGGCTTTGCTCATGGAATAGCCTCCTTAAAATGAGAGTAGGGCAGATGACGCGCCATGCGGGATGGCGGTGATGGACAGCTCGGATGAGGTGACGGGGATGTCCGCGGCGTCGATCTCGTTGCAGACGGCCAGGCGGGCCAGCTCCGGCAGGTTGTTCTCCTGGCTGATGTGGCCGAGGAGCACCTGGCGCAGGCTGGGGTGCCAGATGCGGGCGAGCAGCTGACCGGAAGCCTCGTTGCACAGATGCCCGTAGTCGCTTAAGATGCGGCGCTTCAGCGGAAAGGGGTAGGGCCCGGCCTGCAGCATGCGGATGTCGTGGTTGGCCTCCAGCAGCAGCGCGTTCAGGCCGGTCAGGTTTTCCACGGTGTAATCGGTGTAATTGCCCAGATCGGTGCAGACAGCCGCGGCTTTCGCGCCGCTCTCCACGCGGTAGGCCACCGGATCGGCCGCATCGTGCGTGACGGAAAACGGGCGGACGGTGAGGCTGCCGACGGTGATCTCTTTATCCGCCGTGACCGGGATCAGGTCGCTCTGCGCAAGGTGGGCGTCGCGGTCTTTGTCGCGGATGGCCCGCAGCGTCCCCTCGGTGGCGTACACCGGCAGGTGGTACTTGCCGGCAAAGACCAGCAGGCCCACGATGTGGTCCGCGTGCTCATGCGAGATGAACACGGCAGAGATGTCTTCGGGCTTGCGGCCTTCCTCCGAAAGGCCCGTGACGATGCGTCGGCAGGAGATGCCGGCATCGATCAGGATATGCGTTTCCTCATCCCCCACGGAGATACAGTTTCCGTTGGAGCCGGAAGCGAGTGCTTTTATGTACATGAAGATGTTCCTTTTTTCGGTTTTTCGGGAGCAGGAGTGTGGGCGGGCGCCGGGCCTTCCCCCACGGGGAAGTCACCGGACAGCGCGTCCGACAGGCGCTCGGCAGCCAGGCGGCAGACGGTCCGGCGGACATCGTCCGGACTGCCGGAATTGTCGATCACGCAGGCGGCAAAGGCGGCGTACTCCTCGTCCGTCTTTTGCAGGTCCATGATCTCCTCGCAGCGCTCGCGCGGGTAGCCACGGTCCTTCATCAGCCGGGCGATGCGCGTTTCGCGGTCCGCGGTGACCAGCCAGATCTCATCGCACAGCGAGATCAGATCCCCCTCCTCCATGAGAGCGGACTCCAGCAGGATGAGCGGCGCCCGCGCCTGGCGGATGCGCTCCCGCAGGGCGGCCTTTACGCGCGGGTGCACGAAGGCGTTGACCTCCTGCACAAAGTCCGGATCCGCGTAGAGGTGCCTGGCCACGGCGGCGCGGTCAAGCGTGCCGTCATCGGCCAGGATATCCTCGCCCAGCCGGTCTTTGTAGAACTGCCAGGTGGGTCCGCCGGGGGCCAGCATCTCGTTGGCGATATCGTCCGCCCGCAGCAGGCAGGTATCAAACTGTTCCGACAGCACCCGCAGCACCAGGCTCTTGCCCGCGCCGATGCCGCCGGTAATGCCGATGATGAGATGGTTCATATCTTTCCCTTTCGCAAGCTTACCATTGGGGACGTATCTTTTTGGTACATTTTGTTACCAAAGAGAAACGTCCCTTTTGGTAACTACTTGCACTCGTACCAGGATTTCCCGGATTCCATTCCGATCTCGAGGGCCACGCGCAGGGCGGCGGCGCCACTCATCTCTTCCTTGAGGATGCGGCGGACGGCCGCTTCTTCTTCGGGCGGGGCCTCGATCAGCAGTTCATCGTGCACCTGCAGCACCAGGCGGGCTTTCAGCCCTTCGGCGCGCAGGCGGCGCTCCACGGAGATCATGGCGATCTTGATGATATCCGCGGCCGTGCCCTGGATAGGCGCGTTCATGGCCACGCGCTCGCCGAACGACCGCTGCATGAAGTTGGAACTCTTGAGTTCCGGCATGGGCCGGCGGCGGCCGTAGAGCGTTTCGGCGTAGCCTTTCTCTTTGGCATTCGCGACCAGGCGGTCCAGGAAGGACTTCACGCCGGGGTAGGCGGCAAAGTAGCGGGCGATGTAGTCCGTGGCCTCCTTGCGGGAGATGGACAGGTCTTCGGAGAGGCCGAAGGCCGAGATGCCGTAGACGATGCCGAAGTTGACGGCCTTGGCGTTGCGGCGCAGCTGCGGGGTGACTTCCTCAAGCGGCACGTGGAAGACCTGCGAGGCCGTGATGGCGTGGATATCCTCCGCCTGATTGTAGGCGGCGATCAGGTTGTCATCGCCCGACATGTGCGCGAGGATGCGCAGCTCGATCTGCGAGTAATCGGCGTCGATGAAGACCCACCCGTCTGCGGGCACGAACACCTTGCGCAGGGCGCGGCCGAGCTCCGTGCGGACGGGGATGTTCTGCAGGTTCGGATCCGCCGAGGACAGGCGCCCGGTGGCGGTGACCGTCTGGTGGAACTTCCCGTGGATGCGGCCGTCCGGCGCGATGAACGCCGACAGGCCCACCGCGTAGGTGGATTTGAGTTTGGTCAGCCCGCGGTAGTCCAGCACCTTCTTCACGATGGGCCAGTCCGGCGCCAGCTTGTCCAGCACGTCCGCCGAGGTGGAATACCCGCGGGAGGTCTTCTTGCCGGACGGCAGGTGCAGCCTGTCAAACAGCACTTCGCCCAGCTGCTTGGGGGAGAGGATGTTGAACTCTTCCCCGGCCAGGGCATAGATCTCTTTTTCGAGGCTCTCGATGCCGGCGGTCAGGCTGTCGCCGTAATCCGCCAGTTCTTCTTTCTTCACGCGGATGCCGTTGCGCTCCATGACATAGAGCGGCCAGATGAGCGGCCGGTCGATGTCCCGGTAGAGGGCGTCCATGCCGTTTTCCGCCAGGGCTTTGAGGAGCGGTGCGCCCGAGACGCGCGCGGAGAAGGCGGCGGCGGAGGCCAGTTCGGCGCGTTGGTCTGCTTTCCAGGCGGAAAGGCTCCCCTTCGGGCCGATGGACTCGCGGTCCGGAAGCGTCACGCCGGCGTAGAGCTGGGCGATCTCCCCGTAGGTGTACTCACTCTTCAGGGGGTTCAGCAGGTAGGCGGCCAGGTGCGCATCCTGCAGGCAGACGGGCAGCGGATCATCCCCCGCCGGCAGGGCACCGGTCTTCTCCCAGACGGGCGCCAGCAGGTGCAGGGTGTCCTTGACGGAGAAGCACCAGACCTCCGCGGCGTGTAAGACCGCGGCGGCAAGCGCGTTTTTCAGCCGGTCGGGCGTGAGGGCGCCGGGCGTTTCGGGTGCGGGGGCTTCCTCAAAAAGAGAGAGCTGCTGCGGCTCGGACGACCGGGTGTCTGCTGCCAGAAAAACGGTCTCATCGGGCGTGCTCACGGCGGCGCCGTAGAGCACCCCGTCTTCTTCCAGCAGGTGCAGGCCGAGCGTTCCCGCCGGCAGGGCCTTCAGGAAGGCCTCCGCCTCCGCCGCGTTCGCCACGGTGCGGAAGGCAAACGCCGGCGCCGCCGATGCGGGGGCTCCCGCCGCGTCAAAGCGGGAGAGGAAGGTCTTGATGCCCATCTCCTGGAAGAGCGCGCGGGCTTCGGGCGTAAACAGGCCGCGGATGCCGGCATCGGCCACCGCAAACGGCAGGTCGCAGTCCGTGCGGATGGTGGCCAGGTCTTTGCTCAGGACCGCCAGATCATAGTGCTCCTTTAGATTGGCGGCGGCGCGGGGCGGCTTGATCTCGTCCGCGTGGGCGTAGGCGTTCTCGATGCTGCCGTAGTCCTGGATGATCTTCGTGGCGGTCTTTTCGCCGATGGACGGAACCCCCGGGATGTTGTCGGACGTATCGCCCATGAGGGCCTTCACGTCGATGAACTCGGACGGCGTGACGCCGTAGGCTTCCTTGACGTCCGCCGGCGTGTAGTTGAAGACTTCCGTTTTGCCTTTGGAGGTCTTGGGGATGCGGATGCGGATGGCGGTGTCCGCCAGCTGCAGCAGGTCCCGGTCGCCCGAGAGCACCACCACGTCGTACCCGTCCGTCTGCGCGCGCTTGGCTAGCGTTCCGATCACATCGTCCGCCTCCAGACCGGCCTGCATGATGCAGGGCACGTGCATGGCGGCCAGCACCTCCTGCGTGAGGGGCACCTGTTCCTTGAGCTCTTCCGGCATGGGCTTGCGGGTGCCTTTGTAGGCCTCGTATTTTTCGTGGCGGAAGGTGGGCGCGTGCACGTCAAAGGCCACGGCCAGCGCGTCCGGCGACTCTTCGTCCAGGACGGAGAAGAGGATGTTGAAAAAGCCGTAGACCGCGCCCGTGTGCCGGCCTTTGCCGTCCGTAAAGTCCGGCACGCCGTAGAAAGCGCGGTTCAGCATGCTGTGTCCGTCAATGAGAAGCAGTTTCTTTGCCATGGTTCCCCCTACAGGACCAGGAGTCCGGATGAGACGGCGTACCACACGAGGCCGGCCGCGGCCAGCACCAGCCCCCCGATGACGAGCGCGGCGCGGATGTAGCGCAGGCGGTGGCGCCGGGCCAGATGCCGGCGCGCGCGGGCCAGTGCCTGGTCAAAGGCGTGCGGCAGGTTTTCCTCGGCGTCCGGATCGTTTTCCGACAGGAGCTTCAGCCCCAGTTCCACCGTATAGTGGACGCTTAAGTCTTCCAGACAGGAGGGGCAGGTGTCCAGATGCGCCAGGTATGCCTCCAGATCAGCGTCCGACAGCGTGCCGGCAATGAAAGGCGTGATGCAGTTCTGCGCTTCGCGGCAGTCCATCGTGCGGCTCATGGCATGTCCCTCCCTCCGGTTTTTCTCCGTCTTTTATACCATAGAATCGGGCTTCGCTCAACGAGCCGATGACGAATTTGTTCTATTGCGGGGAGGGGCGCGGGTGCGGTATGATGAAATCCCCTGCACGGCCGCCGTCATCGTATCATGGAACCTCGTCTGGCCTCATCCGGCCTGCGTCCTGCGCCGGAAACCTTCGTTCCCATCCTCTATCCCGCCCGCCTGAAAAAACTGTTTGCGCGCAACCGCGTCATCTGGCTGCCGTTCCTGGATCTGTGCGAGGCACTGGCCGTGCTGCGCGGCAGCCGCGCCGTGCTGGTGTGCGAGACGGACATGCCGGAAGCATCGGCGGATAAAGAGCGGCTTCTGCGCCGGGCGGAAGCCAACGCGCTCTCGCTGATGCCGCCGGTCATCGCCCCTCTGAAGGAACTCCTGCCGGAAGGCCTGGCGGGCGATGACGAAGGGGAACTTTTCGTCATCACCAACTCCCGCAACAACCGCGGGGCCTCGGCGGTGTGCTGTCCGGGCGTGCTCGAGGAGGCCGCCCGCCGCGTCGGCGGGGATTTCTACCTGCTCCCCTCCAGCATCCACGAGATGATCTGCCTTCCCGTGTCGGCGGCGCCGGAAGTGCCGGGGCAGCTGGCGGACATGGTGCGCGAGATCAACCGCACCGTGCTGACCGAGGAGGAGTATCTGGCGGATTCCGCCTACCGGTATGACGTCCGGCAGAAAAGACTGGCAGTGGCGGCATGCGATACGCCGCCGGCCGCGGGATAAAAACCGCTTGCGGGCTTCGGAAAAGTGTTGTATCATAGTTGGGCGATAAGGATCCTGCACCTGTAGCTCAGTGGATAGAGCAGTGGCCTCCGGAGCCGCGTGCGTAGGTTCGATTCCTATCAGGTGTACGGGGGCTGTGTGTCAAGCACAGCCCTTTCCTTTTAGCGGGCGGGTATCCGCCGGGCAGCGGCATCGCCTTCAACCGACCCAACGGGGAATGTCACATGAACAAAGCAAAGAACTCCGCGCAGACCGGAGCCTGGAAATATATCGTACTGGTCGTGGCCGCCGTCGCCGTGCTGGGGCTTCTGATCTTCTTTGTCCTTCGCGGCAGCGACGACAAGCCCGAGACCAACGAGAGCGGCACCATCATGCACTATGATCCGGTGCACAATTTCACGTTTGACTTTACGCATGTCGGGTGGCTTCCGGACATCCCGGAGATCACCGAGCTGGCCACCACCTACCTCGAGGCCATGCGCACCGGGGATGCCGACACGCTCAACCGCATCGTCCAGACCGCCACGCCCATCGAGCCGGGGCAGATTCAGGCCACCGGCGGTTACATTGAGGGCTACCGCAACGTCAACGCCCACTGCCTGGCCGGCATGGACGGCAACAGCTACGTGGCCTACATCACGTTCGATGAGAAGATCACCGGCATCGCCACGGCCGCGCCCAGCATGCGCCGCCTGTACGTGGTCTACTCGTCTGCGGACGGGCAGTACCGCATCCTGAACGGCCCGTACTCGGATGAACTGAAAGCCTTCCTGGCCAATGCGGATACCATCGAGGATGTCATCATCCTCACCACGGAAGTCAACCGCGCGTTCCAGCAGGCCCTGGTGGAGGATTCCGAGCTGGCCGGCCTCTTTGAGCGCCTGCAGCGCCAGGCCACGGCCACCCAGCCCACCGAGACCCAGCCGCCGGAAACGCCGCCGGCCGAAACCGAGTCGGAGTCCGAATCCGAGTCCGAGTCCGAGTCGGAGACCGGCACCGAGACGGAGACCGAGAGCGAGACCGGCACCGCGGACGAAACCGAGACGGAAACTGAAACTGAGACGGAGACGGAGACCGAGTCCGAAAGCGAGTCGGAGTCCGCATCCGAGTCGGCATCGGAGAGCGAGTCGGCATCGTCCTCCGCTGCGCCGAGTTCCTCTGCGGCACCGAGTTCCTCCGCGCAGGCGTCTTCCTCCGAAGAGGCTTCCTCTGCGGAGACCAGCAAAGAAGAGTAACCCATCTTCGTGCCCGGCATGGCCGGGCACGAAATCTTTCTATCTATCCTGAAGGAGTTTGACATGACTGAGAAAAGACCGTTAGTCTGGGGGCACCGCGGTGCCAGCGGGTACGCCCCGGAAAACACCCTGGAAGCCTTCGCCCTGGCCGCCCATATGGGAGCGGACGGCGTGGAGCTGGACGTGCAGCTGACCAAGGACGGCGAGGTGGTGGTCATCCACGATGAGTTCATCGACCGCACCTGCGACGGCCACGGCCTGGTTAAGGACTACACCCTGGCCGAGCTGCGGAAGTTCAATTTCAACAAGACGCACGCGGACACCTACGCCCATGCGGACATCCCCACGCTGCGGGAAGTCTGCGAGCTGCTGGCGCCTACGAAGCTGACCATCAACATCGAGCTGAAGACCGGCGCCATCCGCTATCCGGGCATGGTGGACAAGTGCCTGGCCATCACCAAGGAGTGCGGCATGGCGGACCGCATCCTGTATTCGTCCTTCTACCATCCGTCGCTGATGGAGGTGAAGGAGAAGTCGCCCGAGACGCCCATCGCCTTCCTGCTGGCCGATGGCCTGATGGAGCCGGAATCCTACTGCCTGCAGTACGGCGGCGTGGCCATCCACCCGGACATGTGGGTGCTGGAAGCGCCGGTGGTGGCGGACTGCCACCGCGCAGGGGTGAAGTGCAACGTGTGGACGGTGAATGACCGCGCGGACATGGAGCGCCTGACCAAGTGGGGCGTGGACGCGCTCATCACCAACTTCCCGGATGTCGCGCTGGAGGTGCAAGGTGCTCGTCAGTGATTTCGATTATGACCTGCCCAAGGAACTCATCGCGCAGGATCCGCTGGCGGACCGGTCGTCCTCCCGCCTGATGGTGCTGGACAAAGAGACCGGCGCGGTGGAGCACCACGTGTTCCGGGAGGTCACGCAGTACCTGAACCCGGGCGACTGCCTGGTGATCAACGATACCAAAGTCATCCCGGCCCGGCTCATCGGCACCCGCGAGGGGCACACCGGCGAGTGCGAGGTGCTGCTCCTGAAGCGCCTGTCGGATACGGACTGGGAAGCGCTGGTGCGCCCCGGCAAAAAGCTGCGCGAAGGCGCGCGCCTCACGTTCGGCGAGGGGCAGCTGAAGGCCGAAGTCCGCGAGGTGAAGCCGGACGGCAACCGCGTGGTGCGCTTCTTCTTTGACGGCATCTGGGAAGAAGTCCTGGACGCGCTGGGCCAGATGCCTCTGCCGCCCTACATCACGCACCGCCTGCAGGATAAAAACCGCTATCAGACCGTCTACGCGAAGCACGAAGGGTCCGCCGCCGCACCGACCGCCGGCCTGCACTTCACCGAAGAGCTGCTGGCGGAGATCGCTGCCAAAGGCGTGATCATCACCCGCGTCACCCTGCACGTCGGGCTGGGGACGTTCCGGCCCGTCAAGGAGGAGGAAGTTACCGACCACGTGATGCACACCGAGTGGTACCAGGTGACCGAGGAGGCCGCCGCGGCCATCAACGCCGCCAAGGCAGCCGGCCGCCGCGTCATCTGCGTGGGCACCACCAGCTGCCGCACCGTGGAGAGCGCCGCGGATGAAGCGGGCACGGTCCATCCCGGCAGCGGGGAGACGTCCATCTTCATCTACCCCGGCTACCGCTTCAAGGTGCTGGACGCCCTCATCACCAACTTCCACCTGCCGCAGAGCACGCTCATCATGCTGGTCTCGGCGCTGGCCGGCCGCGAACACGTGCTGGCCGCGTACCGGGAAGCCGTGAAAGAGCGCTACCGCTTCTTCTCCTTCGGGGATGCGATGCTGATCCACTGACGTTACCATTGGGGACGTATCTTTTTGGTACCTTTTTTTACCAAAAAGATACGTCCCTTTTGGTATGGTATATCCTGCCGGGGGTTTTTCTGCTATAATCATCATGGTGTTCTGTACGAAGGAGGGCTTTGGCCATGGCTGAGCACGATGAGTTATATAAGGATGCGGAGATCTGGGAAGGCGCCGGCGACGAGGAATGGTCCGGCGAGGACCCGGAGGAGTGGGACGACGAAGACCTCGAGGACGTCCCGGACGAGGAGGACGCCGTGGACGACTGGGATTCCGATGACGAAGAGGAAGACTGGGACAGCGAGGACTGGGAGGACGGCGGTCACGGCGATGAGGAGGACGATGACGCCTACCGTTCCCAGCTCATGGATCTGATGATGCTGATGAACAGCCTGAATTGAGAGGGCGGCTATGGGAAAGAAGATCAGCGGCCTGCTGCTGGCGCTGTTGGTGATGCTTGCCCTGCCGGGCATGAGTGCCCTGGCGGAGCCGGAATCGGAAGCGCCGGCGGCCGGAGAGACCACTAAAAACACCGTGACGGTGGACTTCGGCGCAGGCCACGAGACATTTGTTTCGACACATTTCGCGAAAGACTATAAAGTGGACGGCGCGCAGGTAACGTTTGAGACCACAGCCGCCAGTGCCGCAGAAGCGGCCGCCGAGATCACGGCAGTCTTTACGGCTATGAAACTGGGCGGTACGGTGGACGGTACGGCCACGTTTGCCGGCCGGGTGGGCGTGGCGGCCATGTCTTCCTATGAGTCGGACGCGAAGGCGGATGAAGCCCTGGCGGCAGCCGCGTGGGCGAAGGCGGAGGACCGGAAGCTGACGGCCTTCTGGCAGCAGCACCTGACCGGGGTGACCCTCACGGTGCAGGCTCCAAAATGCGGCGATGTGATCATGCCGGTGTCCGGAAACCTCAACAAAAAAGGAAACCCGGAAAAGCTGGTGACGCTGGGCGGAAAGGTGCATTTTGAGGAGGGAGAACAGGAGTTTTCCTCCTGGAAAGTGTCCACCGGCACCATGCTGAAGGGCAATTACAGCTACACGATGCAGCTGCACATCGTGCCGGATTACGGGTATGCCTTCCCGGAAAAGCCGCTGTCCTGCATCGCTTCCGTTACGGGCGGGACGATGGCCGGCTACAACGCGCCGTATTTCCTGGTGGATGTGACCGCCGTGCATGAGATGGGCGATCCGGTTCGGGTGGAGCCCACCTGCACGCTGCCAGGGTCTCTGACCACCACCTGCAAGTACTGCACCTACTCCAGGGCGGAGCGCCTGCCGGCCGCCGGGCATGACTGGGAGGATCCGGTCTACACCTGGGCGGAGGATGACTCCTACGTGCTGGCGGAACGTGTCTGCCACCGCGACAGTTCCCACAAGGAGAGCGAGCGCACGTGGGTCATCGGGATCGTCACCAAAAAGGCCACCGCGCTGACATCCGGTGAGCAGGAGATGGTGGCGGTCTTTGTGACCAACCCGGCGTTTGTGACGCAGCGCAAGGTGGTGACCATCCCGCCGCTGGAGATCTCCTACACACCCGGCGAGTTCCCTTCGGGCGCGTCTTCGGAGTCAGCCTCCGGCACGCCTTCCGGGGCGGTGGTCCCGGTACCGTCATCCGGCAGCCGGAGCGCGGATTCCCCGCAGACCGGCACGGATCTGCACACCGGCTGGTGGGCCATGCTGGCCGTGATCAGCCTGGCGGGCGCGGGGGCCGTGGGCGCTTCCCTGCGGCGCCGGAGAGGGTGATGCCCGGCACTATGCCGCTTTTATGCCGTCGGCAGCGCTTTTCTTGCGTACAGCCGGAAGCCTGCTACAATGATGCCAAGGATACCGGCTGACGGTCAGACGGCATCCGCAGCAACCGCAAACCAAACAGGCGAACGTAAGTACCGTTCAGGAGGAGAATATGGCGGACAATACACTGACACCCCGCGAAGCCGCTCTGGTGGAGAAAGCCAAAAAGGAAGCCGAGTGGAAGGCACTTCTGAAGTATTTCATCATGCAGGAGATCCTGAAGGCCCAGGCCATCGAGGTGGCCAGAGGGTACGCCGAGGGCGTGGCCATCGGCAGCGTCCTGGGCGGCATGTTTGACTACGTGACCGCCGCCGGCATCGCCGACAAGCTGGCCGACAAGGCGGCCGGTGAGCTGAGCACCGCCGACATGGTGAACGAGATCGCCGGGATGGAGGAAGGGGACAGCCCGTTCCGGGATCTGAACAAAGCCATCCATTCCGACAGCAGCAAGGTGGCCAAGAACCAGGCCATCGCCTCCTGCCTGACCAAGGCCACCGGCCACATGGTGAACCAGATGCGCCTCGAACAGATCCGCCGGGAAGCCATCAAGGCGGGTGCCGCCGAGAGTCCTTCCAACCGTCTGGCGGAGCGCCAGTTCGGCCGCCGCCTGCGCCTGCAGATGAACGTGATCAAGCGCATCGCGCCGGAAGAAGTCTTCAAAGGCCTGGGCACTCGGCTGGTGGAGATGGGCCTGTCCAAGAACCCGGAGATGGAGTTTAACGGGCAGATGTCCGAGAAGGACCTGCGCCGTGAGAAGCTGGAAGACGTGCATGAGGTGATGCAGAGCATGAACACCGGCATGACGCCCCGCTTCTACAAGGCCATGGGCGGCCTGGAGCAGTTCCTGGCCTCCGATGTGCAGGGCCCGAAGCAGCGGGATCAGCTGGCGGTCAGCCTGGCCGACTACGTGGTCAACGACTGCGTGCCCGGCAGCCGCACCATGAACGAGAAGGGCTTCCAGACCGCCATGTATGGCCTGAAGGCGGTGCTGCCGGAGAAGCAGTTTGCCAGCTTCGTGGACCAGCTCAACAACGATCCGCGCCGCCGCATCCGCCTCAACCCCGAGCAGTTCAACGGGCTGCCGATGCCGGAGGAAGCCGGACTGGAAAAAGACCTGGCAGCCGAGCGGGTGCTCCGCCCGGGCCAGCCGAACGAATAACCATATGTCAAAGCCAAAAGCGGGAAAAACCTTCCGTGTCTTCATGGCGGCCAGCCTCTTGTGGATGGCCGCCATCTTTGCCATGTCTGCCCGTCCCGCGGACGATTCCACCATGGACAGCCACCGGGCCGGGCGGCTGGTGCTGAGCGCCTTCTACCCGCATTTCCGGGACCTGCCGGCAGCTGACCAGGAGATCCTGGTGGCGCGCGTGGACTACCCGGTGCGCAAGGCAGCCCACGCCTCGGAGTACGCGGTACTGGGGGCGCTGTACGGGCTGACAGTGCTGGCGTTTGTGGAAACAAAAAGGACCCCGGATAGAGAACTGTCGGTAACGAATGGAAAAACACCCCGTGCGCAGGAGCCGCTGTGGGCGCGCTTTCCTCTGCGCACGGCCTGGTGCGCGGCGGTGCTCTATGCCGCCACGGATGAGTTCCATCAGCTCTTTGTGCCCGGGCGTTCGGGCAAGGTGACCGATGTCCTGATCGATGCCGCCGGAGTGGCGGTGGGCGTGATGATCGTGTGTTGGGTGCGCCGGAAGCACCCGGAGAGGAGTGTGCGATGATCCGAAAAGTCCGGACAGCAAACGGTGTGGTGGCGGGGCGTCAGGGAAAGAATGCCCGCGTGACGGTCTATCTGGGCATTCCCTTTGCCGCGCCGCCGGTGGGGGATCTGCGGTGGCGCGAGCCGCAGCCGGCAGCCGACTGGGAAGGGGAGCGGGAGTGCTTCACGTTCGCGCCCATCTCCATGCAGGAGATCCCGGGCCTGGCCGACAACGTGTACACGCGTGAGTGGCACGTGAACCCGGACATCCCCATGAGCGAAGACTGCCTGTATCTGAACGTGTGGACGCCGGCCGTCACGGGGGAGGAGTCTCTCCCGGTGCTGGTGTGGTTCTTCGGCGGCGGCTACCAGGTGGGCTACACGGCGGAGATGGAGTTTGACGGCGAGGCGCTGGCCGCCCGCGGCATCGTGGTGGTGACGGTCAATTACCGCGTGGGGGCCTTCGGGTTCCTCGCCCACCCGGAACTGACGGCCGAAAACCCGCAGACGCCGGCCAATTTCGGGCTGCTGGACCAGCAGGCCGGCCTGCGCTGGGTGCAGGCCAACATCGCCGCCTTCGGCGGAGATCCGGCGCGCGTGTCCATCGGCGGCCAGTCGGCGGGCGGTGGGTCGGTGCAGTTCCAGGTGGCCAACCGGGACAATGCCGGCCTGTTCGGGAGTGCCTTCATCATGAGCGGCGCCTTCCGGGATCCGTACCGGGAGGAAGACATCACGCGGATGATGCCCATCGGCCGCCTGGAGAAGACCGG
>CAMJGH010000057.1 GCA_946405185.1 uncultured Lachnospiraceae bacterium | reverse complement strand
CATTGGCTTCCACCTTGAACTCACGCAGCAGACGGTCGACGATGATCTCCAGATGCAGTTCGCCCATGCCGGCGATGATGGTCTGGCCGGTCTCCTGGTTGGTGGAGACGCGGAACGTCGGGTCTTCTTCCGCCAGCTTGGCGAGCGCCTCGCTCATCTTGCCCTGGCCGGCTTTGGTCTTCGGCTCGATGGCGATGTCGATAACGGGCTCCGGGAACTCCATGGACTCGAGGATGACCGGATGCTGCTCGTCGCAGATGGTATCGCCGGTGGTGGTGTTCTTGAAGCCGACCGCCGCCGCGATGTCACCGGAGTACACCTTATCCAGCTCGGCGCGCTTGTTGGCGTGCATCTGCAGGATACGGCCCACACGCTCCTTCTTGCCCTTGGTGGCATTGAGGATGTAGGAACCGGAGTTCATGGTGCCGGAATACACGCGGAAGTACGCGAGTTTGCCGACGAACGGGTCGGTCATGATCTTGAACGCCAGGGCCGCGAACGGTTCTTCATCGGAAGAATGGCGCACGATCGGGTTGCCGTCCAGATCCACGCCTTCGATGGCGGGGATGTCGGTGGGGGCGGGCATGTACTCGACAACGGCATCCAGCAGCTTCTGGACACCCTTGTTGCGGTAGGCGCTGCCGCAGCACACCGGGATGATGGTGCCGGCGATGGTGGCGGCACGCATGGCCTTCTTCAGGTCCTCGTTGGAGGGCTCTTCGCCGTCGAGGTACTGCATCATGAGGTCTTCATCCGTCTCGCAGATGGCCTCGATCATGGACGTGCGGTACTCTTCCGCCATGTCCTGCATGTCTTCCGGGATGGGCTCCACGGAGACATCCTCACCCTTGGCATCGTGATAGATGTAGGCCTGCATCTCGTACAGGTCGATGATGCCGACGAAATCATCCTCGGCGCCGATGGGGAGCTGGACCGGCACCGGGTTCTTCTTCAGGCGGGTGCGGATCTGCTCCACCGCCTTGAAGAAATCCGCGCCCATGATGTCCATCTTGTTGATGAACGCCATACGCGGAACGTTGTACTTGTCAGCCTGACGCCAGACGTTCTCGGACTGAGGCTCCACACCGCCCTTGGCGCAGAACACGCCGACGGCGCCGTCCAGCACACGCAGGGAACGCTCCACCTCGACCGTGAAGTCCACGTGGCCGGGGGTGTCGATGATGTTGATGCGGTGCTCCAGGGCACCCGGAGCCGGCTTGGTCTCTTTCTCGAGAGTCCAGTGGCAGGTGGTTGCCGCAGAGGTGATCGTGATGCCGCGCTCCTGCTCCTGGGCCATCCAGTCCATGGTAGCGGTGCCTTCGTGGGTATCGCCGATCTTGTAGTTGACACCGGTGTAATACAGGATACGCTCGGTCAGCGTCGTCTTGCCGGCGTCGATGTGAGCCATGATCCCGATGTTCCGGGTCCTTTCCAAAGGATATTCTCTAGCCAAAAAGGTTCCTCCCTACTGCGATCAGAAGCGATAGTGCGCGAACGCCTTATTCGCCTCAGCCATCTTATGCATGTCTTCTTTTCTCTTCACGGCCGCGCCGGTGTTGTTGGCAGCGTCCATGAGTTCGGCGGCCAGACGGTCGACCATGGTCTTCTCACCGCGCTTGCGGGAGAACATGGTGATCCAGCGCAGGGCCAGAGCCTGACGTCTCTCGGGCTTGACTTCCAGCGGCACCTGGTAGGTGGCACCGCCCACGCGCTTGGCTTTGCACTCCAGAACGGGCATGACGTTGTTCATGGCCTCCTGGAAAACTTCCACGGCCGGCTTGCCGGTCTTGGATTCGATCTGCTCGAAGGCGCCGTAGACGATCTTCTCGGCGATGCCCTTCTTGCCGTCCAACATGATGTTGTTGATCAGCTTCGTCACAACCTTGTTGTTGTAAAGCGGATCAGCCAGAACATCTCTTTTCTGGGTATGTCCTTTACGAGGCACGTTTCTTCCCTCCTTAATCATACTGCTGCCCTCTGGGCAGCTCCGGTCTGAACCGGGATTAGATCACAGGTACTCACATGTCGAAAATGTGTCCGTGCACGGGTTCTTTTCTCATTCCTGCAGCCGTCAGGGGCGGTACTTCGAATGCCGGCACTTCGTATTTCGTTAACGCGAGAACTGATGAATGAACAGATTACTTCTTGGCGGCCTTCGGACGCTTGGCGCCGTACTTGGAACGGGCCTGGCGGCGGTTGGCAACACCGGCGGTATCCAGGGTGCCGCGGATGATGTGATAACGCGTACCGGGAAGGTCCTTGACTCTTCCGCCGCGGATCAGCACCACGGAGTGCTCCTGAAGGTTGTGGCCCTCGCCCGGGATGTAGCTGGTCACTTCGATCCCGTTCGAGAGACGGACTCTCGCGATCTTACGCAGAGCCGAGTTCGGCTTTTTCGGGGTGGCAGTCTTGACGGCCGTGCACACGCCGCGCTTCTGCGGAGCCGACTGATCCGTTGCTTTCTTCTTCAACGAATTGAAGCCGTGCTGCAGAGCCGGGGCCGTGGATTTGACAGCGGCGGTCTCTCTGCCTTTTCTCACTAACTGATTGAATGTAGGCATTCGATTCTCCTCCTGTAAAAATAGACACCGATCGCGCGCCAGGAACCGCCCGGCTGAAGCGGAAACGGGCCCTGAACACACCAAAAAAGAGGCATCGGGCCGATGCGCGCCCGTACATTATAGCAGAGGCCTGTCAAAAGTCAATCAAAAAATAACAAAACCACCCCCTGCACGGCAGGCAGGGGGTGGTGGTGGACGCGAAACGGCGGACCGTTTTACTCGACCGTGTAAGGCAGCAGCGCCACGTGGCGGGCCCGCTTGATGGCCAGGGTCACCGCGCGCTGATGCTTGGCGCAGGTGCCGGTCACACGGCGGGGCAGGATCTTGCCGCGCTCGGAGATGAACTTGCGGAGCTTGGCGGTATCCTTGTAATCGATGACGTTGTCTTCACCGCAGAAGATGCAGACTTTCTTTCTTCTGCGCACGCCGCCTCTTCTCGGTCTCGAATCCGGTCTTTCCGAAGATGAACGATTGTATGCCATGGTATTATCCTCCTAAAATCACAAACAGTTAATTGAACGGAAGGCCCTCGTCCTCCACGCCGTCCGGGATGTTCATGAACCCGTCCGGGGAGACGTTTGCCGGTTCCGGTCTGGCGGAAGCAGCCGGGCGGCTGTAAGAGGAGCCCCCCTGGCCGTCGCTGCCGGCGGCACCCTTGCTGTCCGCAAATTCCTGGTCGTCCAAGATCACTTCCGTGGTATAGACGCGCTGACCCTCGCGGTTCGTGTAGGAACCGGTCTGGATACGGCCGGACACGAGCACTCTCATGCCCTGGTGGAAGTACTTCTCGGCAAACTCCGCCGCGCGGTCAAAGGCCACGCAGGGAATGAAATCCGCGGTCTGCTGATCGCCCTCACCGCCCTGAGAGCGGCGGCCGCGGCGGTCAACGGCCAGCGTATAGCGGGCGATCGCCATCTGGCGCTCCCCCTGCGAGTAGCGGACTTCCGGATCTCTGGTCAGACGTCCCATTAAAATGACTCGGTTCATCGTGTTTCCTTTCTCAGGCTTCTTCGTCCTGCTTCACAACCAAGTAACGGATGACATTTTCCATGATGCGGACATGGCTCTCCACCTGGTTGGCGCAGTCGGAATTGTCGCTCTCAAACGCGATGAAGTAGTAGTAGGCTTCGTTCATCTTCTGGATTTCGTAGGCAAGTCTCTTTTTACCCCACTCATCCACGTTCGTCACGCTGCCTTCGTACCGGGCGATGTAGCCTTTGACAGTCTCAAGAGCAGCCGCTCTCTCCTCTTCCTCAAGCTTCTCGTTCAGCACCAGGCACAACTCATACTTGCTCATGCTTTTTCCTCCTTTTGGACTATTGGCCCCCTGACAGGCAGGGAGCAAGGATTCAGATCCCTGTCACGAACCGGCATTGTAACACAAACCGGCCCATTTGGCAAGGGGTTAATCCAGTTTCAGACCGGCAAACAGGGAGGCCAGACTCGTGGTGGCTTCTCCGCCGGACTTGTACTCGCGGGGACCGGCTTCCTCGTCGGAGGACTGGCTGGCACCCTCGATCAGCGCGCGCATGGACAGGGAGATCTTGCCGTTCTCGGTCTTGGTGACCTTCACGGTGACGGTCTGGCCCTCGGTCAGGACAACGCTGGGATCCTTGATGCGCTTGTCGCTGATCTGGGAGACATGCAGTAGGCCGGAGATGCCTTCGCCCAGGTCGATGAAGGCGCCGTACGGCATGATCTTGTCAACCTTGCCTTCACGCACTTCGCCAACCTTGACGGCGTTGCGGCGGCTCTTGCGCTCTTCGTTGGCCTTGGCGCGCAGCAGCTCTCTGGCGCTCAGGATCAGCTTGCGGTCCTTCTCGTCCACTTCGTGGACCAGGACATCCATCTCTTTGCCCTTGTACTCTTCGATGTTCTCCACATAGGAGAGGCCCAGGCGGGAGGCCGGGATGAACCCGCGCACCCCCTCGACATACGCCACGGCGCCGGCCTTGTTGGTGTCGGACACGGTGATGTGCACCGGGGTCTTGTTCTCATGCAGGGCGTTCAGGGTGGTCCAGGCGTTCTTGGCATCCGCTTTCTTCTTGGAGAGCAGCACGTTGCCGGAACCGTCGTCCGTCTTGGTGACTTCGGCGGTGAACTCATCGCCCACGGCCACATCGTTCAGCACGGAGAACTTGGGATCCGCGCTCATCTCCTCGGCCGGCACCTTGCCCGGCGCGAAGTACTCGAGATCCAGCGTGACGCCGGTCTCGTCCACGGCGATGACCTTGCCCTTGAGCATGTCGCCGGCCTTGACGCGCTTGAAGCTGGCTTCCAGCTCGTCGGCAAACTCTTCCATGGAAGGAACCGGCTCGGCCGGCACTTCCGGAGCGGCGGCTTCCTCGGCCACGGCGGTCACTTCCTCTGCAGCTTCCACTGCCTTCTCTTCGAGATCTTTCATCATCTCTTCCATTGTTGACTTCCTCCGTCAATATTCTTCTCTGACAAATATATGCTGCAGCGGCTTGACCAACCGCAGAATATTCAAACTGTCTTCCGGACCGGTGATGCTGCCGATGCGCACCAGTTTCTCAAACGGAACTGCGCCGAACAGCCACTCGGCCAGGTCGGAAACGTTCATCTGCACCGGCATGGGCTCGATGTGCCCGATGGCCTCCTCCAGATGCTGGCGTTCCTCATCAAAGATCATCAGATGCGAGCGGGCTTCCCAGAACGTCCAGATAAACTGCCCGTTGTTGGCCGGGATGAGCGGATCCCTCACATCGATGCGCACGTGGACGGCCACCTCGGACTGGCGCCGTAAGGCTTCCAGCTCCTCTTCCGGGATGGTGAAGCAGCGCAGGAACGTCATCAGGCAGGTGATGCGGGTCATCATCTGCGGGACGCGCTCGCCGCCCTTGGGAACGTGCCGGTCACGGAAAGCCGGCCGGAAGACGGCTTCCACGATGCGCCGCTCCCCGTTCTCTTCATAATAATGATAGTACCCGGTCAGTATGCCGTGTTCATCCTGCAGGATCTTCACACCGCCGCCGACCGCTTCGTGCACCCGGCGCAGGTCACGGAAATAATCCGCAGTGCGCTGCACGAAAAAGCCGCCGTCACGGGCCAGGCAGATGTTGACGAAGTCCGCCAGCTCCCGGTCGAGATCCTCGCGGGAGTCCCGCTCGTGCAGGCCCAGGCCTTCCCACCAGAACAGCTGCTTTTCGGGGGCCATGATGGTGTAGCGGAACCCGCAGGGCAGGTCTGTGCGCCCCGGCACCGGTACCAGGAAGGAAAACGGGATCTGGGCGTCCGCCTCATCGCGCAGGGCACGCGACAGGAGGCTGGTGGCAATGCCGAGGCCCCGGAACTCTTTGTCCACGGCGATGCCGCAGAGCAGTTCCGACGTGACCCCCGCCCCCTTCAGGTAGATCCATTTGGGGTTGCGGTGCAGCATACCGGCCAGTTTTCCGCGCACTTCCTCGATGAGGATCTCGTTGTCCTTGGTCTTGCGCGTGTAGTAATAGTCGAGGAAGGCCGGCGAAACCGGCGCGAAGCATTTTTCCCAGAGTGCCCGGGTGTCCGTTTTTTCCTGTTTCGAAAGGTACCGCATGGTGACCTCCCATGGCCGTATGATAACGTGTTTCCCTATAACTCTCAAAGAGCGAGGGTGCCTTCCGGCACCCTCGCCTGAGTTCGTTCTCGTCAGATGACGATTACTTGTTCTCGTCAGCCAGCTTCTTGGCCTGATCGACAACCGCCTGAGCAGCCTCCTGGGCCGTCATGGTGGGCTTCGTCTTCAGGACAGCATTGTGAGTATCCTGGATGGCGCCGTTTCTCAGATCACCGGACCAAGCCGGGTTCGGCTCAAAGATAGGGGAAGAATTCGCCGTGCACTTGTTCAGGAATTCCACAACCAGCGGGTAGGTAGGGTCTTCAGCAGCAACAACATCCATCGTGGCAGCGGCAACATCCGTAGGAGCCGGCACACCGCGCTCAGCCATGAGGAGCTTGTTGACTTCGACGTCGTTGATCAGCAGGTTCAGCACGAAGCAGGCAAGATCCTTGTCCTGGGCATCTCTGGTAACAGAGAAGAACTGGGAGGACTTCAGGAAGTTGGCCTTGGTCACATCGTCGGCCGGCCAAGTGGTGATACCAACCTCGATGCCCTTGGTGGAAGCGGCCTTCTGCAGGGCAGCCAGCTGGTTGGACCACTGCATGGCGTTCCACACAGAGTACTCAGGCAGATCCTGGGCAAACATCGGATGGGTGTCGATCTCGGTACCGTTGGCCTGGATGGCATCATAGTCAAGCATCCAACCCTCGGCGATACCGTCAAGGATGCGCTGATAGAAGACAGCCAGCTCGTCAACCGTGCAGGTCACGCCGGTCTCGTTGCTGAAGAAATCCTTGTAACCAAGGCTGCGGGTGTAGAACAGCTGCTGGTTCTCGGAGTTGCTGAAGGAGTACAGGGTCTTGATACCCTTCTCGTCGTAGATCTTCTTGGAGATCTCAACGAACTGATCCCAGGTGATGTTGTCCGGCACTTCGATGCCGAGCTCATCGGTCAGGGTCTTGTTGTACAGGGTGGACGGAGCGTTCACGCCGGCGCACAGAGCATAGTTGCCGCCGTCGACCATACCGGTGACCAGGGTGTTCTCCGGGATGGTGTCAACCTTGACCATGCCGTTCTCGATGTAAGGGGTCAGGTCAAGCAGATAGCCGTTCTTCACGAACTCGGCGATGTACGCGTAGTCCTGCTGCATGATGTCGGGCAGGTCGTTGGAAGAGGCCTGAACAGACATCTGGGTCCAGTAATCACCCCAGGAACCCGGCACCAGTTCGAACTTGACGTTCGGATACAGGGAGGTGATGTACTCGCAGGCAGCGGTGGTGACTTCCGTTCTCTTCTGGTTGGTCCACCAGTTGAACGTCAGCGTGATGTCACCAGCAGAGGCCGGATCATAGGCACCGGGCTCGGCATTGGTGGCTTCCTGGCTTCCTTCCGGAGCTGCAGTCGACGCAGGAGTTGCGGTAGACTGCGGGGCTTCGGTGCTCTGGCCGCTGTTGCCGCCGCCGCAGGCGACGAGCGACAGAGTCATCACGGAAGCAAGGAGAAGGGCAAGAACTTTTTTCATGGCTTTTTCCTCCTCTTTTCTCCGCTTGCGCGGATGAATAACTTACGCCCGAAAGATTATTTTTTGGGCGCATTGCACAACAACAACGAAGGCATGATAACATGTTAGTCTTGCTTTGTCAATAATAGCGCTAAAAGTCTTTTCTTTAACAAACACAGACCAACCGCTCTCTTACGGAAAAGCGGCCTCACATCGGTGAGGCCGCCAAAAAGACAGTTTTGGAAATGGCATCAGCCCTTGATACCGGAGCTCGCGATACCTTCGACCAGCGATTTCTGGAAGATCAGGAAGATGATGGTGATAGGCACCAGGGACAGGGTGGACATAGCGAACATGGCGCCGTAGTCCGAAGAGGACGTCGGGTCGGTGAAGGTCTTCAGAGCCATGGCCACGGGATACATCTTCACGCTGCGGACGTACAGCAAGGCGGAAAGGAAATCATCCCATCTCCAGATGAAGGAGAAGATGGCGCAGGTGATCAGCGACGGGACGACCAGCGGCAGGATGATGCGGGCGAAGATGCCGTAGTAGGAGCAGCCGTCGATCTTGGCCGCCTCATCGAGCTCTTTCGGGATACCGCCGATGAAGTTCATGATCAGGTAGACGAAGAAGCCCTGAACCGCGAACCAGTAAGGCAGGATCATGGGATAGTAGGTACCGACCCAGCCCAGGTTGGAGAACCACAGGTACTGCGGGATCATGAGGATCTGCGCCGGCAGCATCATGGTGGAGAGCACGCACGCGAACAGTACTTTCTTCAGGCCGAAGTTCAGGCGCTGCAGAGCGTAGGCCACAACGGAGGACGACAGCAGCGTACCAATAGTAGCGCCCATGGCGATGATGAAGGAGTTCGCGAAGAAAGTGCCGAACGTATAGCGCTGCAGGCCCTTCCAGCCGGTGATGTAGTTGTCAAGCGTCCACTCCGTAGGGATCATCTGCGAAGCGGTTGCGAAGATGGTCTGCGTAGGCTTGAAGGAGCTGAAGACCATCCACAGCAGCGGGTAGATCATAACGAAGGCGCCAATAGCGACAAGGATGTGGTAGATGATCGTGCCAATGATTCTTTTTCTTCTCATGATAATCTTCCCCCTTCCTTAAGCATCGTACACCCACTTGCTGCGGCTCTTGAACAGCAGGAATGTGACAATGGAGACAAGGACCAGCATGATCCAGGCCAGGCAGGAGGCGTAACCGGCGTTCCGGTTGGTAAAGGCTTCCTGATACTGGTAAACGGCATAGAAGCGGGTGGTGTCCTGAGTACCGCCCGTGATGACCCACGACTGCGTGAAGGCCAGCAGGGAGTTGATGGTCTGCTGCAGCAGGTTGAAGAACACGGTGGGGGTCAGCAGCGGCAGGGTGACCTTCCAGAACTGTTTCCACTTGTTGGCGCCGTCGACTTCGGCTGCCTCGTACAGTTCCTGGTTGATCTGCTTCAGGGAGGACAGGAAGATCAGCATGGACGAACCGAACTGCCAGACCGTCAGCAGGATGAGCACCCAGATGGCGCGCTCGTCAGCCAGCCAGTTGATCAGCTTGTACTCCGGGAACACCGAGCGGATGACGCGGTTGATGGTACCGTCCGGCTGGAACATGCGCTTCCACAGGAAAGCCACAGCGACGGAACCGCCGATGATGGAAGGCATGTAGTACACGGCACGGTAGATGCCGGACACCTTGGAGTTGCGCAGCAGGATCAGGGCGACGATCAAGGCGAAGATGACCTTGAGCGGCGTACCGATGAGCGCGAAATACGCGGTAGCCCTCAGTGACATCCAGAAACGCGGCTCGGAGAACGCCTTTTTCAGGTTCTTCAGGCCGGAGAACACGGGCGGGCTCACGATGTCATAATCACAGAACGCGTAGTAGAGTGATATGACCATCGGAATGAGCATAAAGCCGAGGAAGCCGATCACAAACGGCACACTGCAGATGTAGCCGGCTGCCTTCTCCGTGCTCAGTTTCTGGGCAAAGGTTTTTTTAGATTCCATAGAAGAGATCCCCCTTTCCTTAACCCTTTGCATTGCTGTACCCTAGGCACAGTTCTTAACATATAAAGGGATTATAAACGGTCGCCCCTGTTTGCGCAAGGGCTTTTTGTATTTTTGACCAAACAACGGGGGGCAAACCTTCCGATTCACAGGCAAGAATGACAGTCGGAGGGGGATTATTTCTTAATAAAAGAAGAAAATCACTAAAAGCTTTGTGAAGAGGTTGTCAAAATGTGACAAAGCGCCGCACATCCGAAACGATGTGCGGCGCCCGTACTTACCTGTTTTTCAGTTGCTGCTCTCAGACCTGAGCCTTCCAGGCTTCCGGCAGGTAGGTCAGCTGGTTGCGGATCAGATCCTCCATCAGGGCCTTGCCCTCTTCCTCCGTGATGCGGCCGCGCACCAGCGGGTCGTTCATCAGGGCTTCGACGGCCAGGGCCTTGTCGCAGGTCAGAGCGGCCTTCATGACCAGCTCGTGGTTCATCACGTGCGGCATCATGAGCGGCAGGACCTTCTCCGGGACGGCGCCGGCCACGAGCGGCTTGATGGAGTCGCGGGAGAACACGGCGTTGGTCTCGACCACGGCACTCTTCGGCAGATTGGTGATCTGGCCGGCGGTGTTCGGGATGTTGACGTTACTGACCACGCGGGTCAGGCCGCACAGCGCCTTGATCAGCAGGATGCCCTCCTCGCCGGTGGGCTTAAGCTCCACTTCCTCTTCGCCCTTGTACAGGCGGTCGGACTTGGCCAGGCGCTCCTTCAGGTTGTTCTTTCTCCAGTCAACGGTGGTCAGGCCGAACTTCCAGCTCTTGACCGTCTCCGGGTCCTTCAGGTAGCTGTTGCCCGGCATGAACTCGGCCAGATGGCGGTCGCCGGCGGCGGCGATGGCGCCGTACTTCTTGTACAGGTCGAACTTCACGATGTGGGCGCAGTTGAACGTGGAATTCATCCAGTTGCGGTCCGGATCGTTGTAGCCTTCCGGATGGCGGGCGATGAACTCATCGTAGACCGGGAACAGATCGATGCCCTTGTAGGAGGCCTCGTCGAACCAGGTGAAGTGGTTGATGCCCAGGACGTTGACGTGGATGTCGGAGCGGTCCACATCCCTGACCCCGCAGACTTCCTCCACGGCGGCCTTCAGCACCTTCTGGGTGCCGAACACTTCATGGCAGCAGCCGAACGCCTTGATCTGCGGGAAGGTCTCGAAGAGGGTCTTGCAGCACAGCGTCATGGGGTTGGTGTAGTTGATGACCCAGGCATCCGGACAGTAAGCCTTGACAGCCTCAGCGATCTCGACGAACATGGGGATGGTGCGCAGGGCGCGGGAGATGCCGCCGGGGCCGGCGGTATCGCCGACGGACTGATAGATGCCGTGGCGCTCCGGAAGGTGGACGTCGGAAGCCATCTCATCGAACGTACCGGGAAGGATGGAGATGACCACGAAATCCGTGCCGGTCAGCGCGGTCTCGAGAGAATCGTACACCTTGTACTCCCACTTGCCGCAGGCGTCCTCACGGGCGGAGACACGGTTGCCGATCACCGCGTTCTTCTCGGCCGCCGCGCGGTCGATGTCATAGAGACGGATGGTGCCGGACATGGCGGGCTCGAGAGCGAGATCCGTCATGAAAGTCCAGGCCCAGCCGCGGGAGCCGCCGCCGATATAGGCGATCTGCAGATCCTTCACTTTGCCATCAGCGTAGTTCATTGGTTTTCTTCCTTTCCGCAATAAAGCAGTTGAAGTATGATGTACTCATGAAAGCGCTTTCATGAGCCGGTTTGAAAAACCCCAGCGATAGGCAGGGCCAAACGCTGGGGAAACAGAGGCGACACCCGGAATCGAACCGGGGATACGGGTGTTGCAGACCCTTGCCTTACCTCTTGGCTATGTCGCCGTTGCCAGATGATTATACGGCACGTTCCCGAAAAGCGCAAGTCCTTTTCGAAATTTGTGTAAATGATGATTTCAAAAAGCGGGAGAAGGCCGCCATGCCGCCCTCTCCCGCTTCTTGATGCTTACCGCCCCAGCCGTCCCGCTGCCATCAGCAGGAGGTTGTTGTCGTACAGGAACTGCGTGGCCGGGTTGTCGCGGATCTCCTGAAGGAGCCGGGCACCCGTCTCGGTGGACGACGCAGCCGTGATGATCAGGTAGCCCGCCCACACGAACACCAGGGCGATGAGGAGCCCCAGCGCCGCGCCCAGCAGCCGGTTGATGATGTTGAGCCCCGGCAGGTGCATGATCTTCTCGACCCGCCACAGGATGATGAACAGGATCAGGAAGAAGACGAGGAACAGCACCACGTAGCCGATCACCCGCACCAGAAGCGTTGCCAGATAGTGCGGCAGATACTCCGAGAAGCTCTTCACGCCCAGTTTTTCATAGACGCTGTCCTGATTGTTCTTCACGATGAGGCCGCGCAGCGCCAGCGGCAGGTTCAGGCTGTCGACAAACTTTTCCTGATCCCCGCTCTTCATGCCGTCCAGCGTGTCCCGGCGCTCTTTGGCGCTGGTCCCCGGCAGGATGCCTTTCGACTCCTCTTCGATCTTCTCCTCAATGTTCTCCTGCAGCGTTTCATACACGCCGGTATGCTCCTGCAGGAACGTGCTGACATACGGGAAGGAAAACTGCGTCAGCAAAATGGACGCCACCGTCACGACGGTGACCAGGAGCATCCGCACCAGGCCGCGGATATACCCCAGCACCAGCCCCAGGAGCAGCAGGATGGCGGTCACGATGAACACGATGCCGAAACTCCACTCACTCATAGATCCTCTCCTTTCTGCGTTCCGTCCGTCCGGGCGGATACCCGGCACTCTTTGTTTCTTATCTAAAGTGCGCTGCCTTCAGGATGCGCTCTTCCACCTTCTTCCCGCCGAATGTCCGGCGCAGGAATCCTGAAAATCCGTGATCCTCGGCGCGGTCCATGGCGTCGTCCATGATGTTCTCCGCCTCGATGAACTCACGCCCGTGCGTGACGTCCATCTTTTCAATGCGCTCGCGGTAGGCGCGGCGGGCGTCATCCTCCACGGTCCACCCGTCCGACTCCGCATACTCCAGCCCGTGCCGGACGATGTCCTCGGTGCTGTAATCGTAGCAGGCGTACTCGATCTCGAACATTTCGAGGAGCCGCCGGCTGGTCTGGCCCAGGCGGTCGATGTTCTCCTCGGAGTCCATGAGCACCGCCATGTGCTTTTCTTCCAGCAGATAGGCGCGCAGGTTTTCGCAGGCTTCGGGGCTCAGCTCCGCGGCGTGGTCCACGAACAGGATCTTGTCCTGCAGGCGGGTGCGCAGCTGCGCCCAGTCCTTGCCGTTGAGTTTGGCGCCGGACGTGCGGGCCACCGCCGCCGGGCGCTCATCGTCCGGCAGGCGCACCAGGTACGCCATGGCCAGCTCGAAACCGGCGTCGTAGTCCGTGGTGGTGATGATGATGTTGTCGCGGCTCCAGGCGCGCTCGGTGAGTTCGCCTTCGCGGGCGGCGTCAAACCACGCATCCACCGCGCCGCGCTCCGCATCCTCCGCGATCTTCTCCACGGCGGCAGCCGTCACGGCTTCATCCACGGCGGGAGCTTCAGCAGCCGCAGCGGGCTCTTCGGCGGCGGCAGCGGCAGTCTCTTCAACGGCCTCGGCGACGGGCTCTTCGACAGTCTCGGCGGCCGGTTCTTCGATGGCCTCACGGACAGTCTCTTCGACAGTCTCGGCGGCCGGTTCTTCGACGGCCTCGACGACGGGCTCTTCGACAGCCGCGGCGACAGTCTCTTCGACCGGCTCCGTGACGGTTTCTATGGCAGCCTCAGCGACGGTTTCTTCGACAGCCGCAGCGACGGTTTCTTCAACAGCCTCAGCGACGGGCTCTTCGACAGCCTCAGCGACGGGCTCTTCGACAGCCGCGGCGACAGTTTCTTCGACCGGCTCCGTAACGGCTTCTTCGACAGCCGCAGCGACGGTTTCTTCAACAGCCTCAGCAGCGGTCTCTTCGACTGGCTCCGTGACGGTTTCTTCGACAGCCTCGACGACGGGCTCTTCAACAGCCGCGGCGGTCTCCTTAACAGTCTCGGCGGCCGGTTCTTCGACAATCTCAGCGGCGGTCTCTTCCACAGCGGCAGCCTGCGGCGTTTCCTCTTCGAGGGCCCGGCGCACGGCTTCTTCCGCCTCTTCCAGCAGCCCCTGCTCTTCCGCACGGGCCTCTTCCGGACCGCTCAGGATGGATCCCTCGGCAGGCTCTTCGGCAGCGGGTTCTTCCTCAACAGGCGCCTCTTCGACAGCCGTTTCCTCCGCAGCCTCTTCGGCTACATGCTCTTCAACAACCGGCTCTTCCACAGCTGGTTCTTCTTCAGCAACAGGTTCTTCAATGGCCGGTTCTTCTTCCGCAACAGGCTCTGCGACGGCCGGTTCCTCAACAGCAGGCTCTTCGGCAGCAGCCTCTTCCACGGCCGGTTCTTCCGCAGCGGGCTCTTCCACTGCCACTTCTTCGGCGGCCGGCTCTTCTTCATCAACCGCCTCTTCTTCCGCAACCGGTTCTTCAGCAACCGGCTCTTCTTCGGCAACCACCTCTTCCGCAGCCGCCTCTTCCGGCACGGCAAACAGCACCGGCTCCGGCGTCTCTTCGGCGGTGCCATCCAGGAAGAAGGCTTCCGTCAGGCCGTCGGTATCATCCTCTGCCTCCGCCGGAGCGGCCGGGACGACTTCCGGTTCCGGCGCGGCCGGGGTCATGAACTCACCGGAGAAGATGCGCCGGATCAGCTTTTCTTCGTCCGGTTCCTTCACCACGGTCTCACGGAACGGATCGTCCCAGATGCCCAGTTCCTTATCGCGCTGTTCGCGGGCTTTGACCACCGCTTCCACGCGGGCAAAATCAAACTCCAGCTGACCGGCCACCACTTCGGTTTCCTCCGCGCCTTCGGCGGGGGCTTCCGTCTCGCGCAGCGCGGCGCTGTAGACGTTGCCGGACTCCGCGGCCGAACGGATGGCGGGATCCGCCATCAGCGCCGCCATGGGATCCTCCGGTTCCTTCACGGCAGAGCCGTCCGGAATCTCCAGATCTTCTTCCTCTTCCACGTCGTGCTGGACAAATGAACGCTCGGTGGTCTCCGGCACGCCTTCCCAGGCGGCCATGCCCATGCGCATGGCTTCGGAATCCGACACCGACTCCGCCTGATACGCCTCCACCTCTTCGGCTTCCTCACCGGCGATCCACCAAGCGTCATCCTCCGTGACGGCCTCCGCACCGGGCAGGACTTCTTCGGCCGGCTCTTCCGGAACGGCTGCCGGCTGTACGGGCTGTGCGGGATGCACCACCGGGCGCGCCGACTCCGCCGGCACTTCCGTGCGGCGGTCCTGGCCGAACAGGCGGGCCAGGCCGGGCAGGATGCCGCCCCGTTCCTCACTGCGGGCGGACGGCTCGGACGGTTCACCGCTCAGATAGCTGCGCAGCCGCTCCAGCGGCGAGCGCGGGGCCTCCGCGCGGGGCTCTTCCTCTTCTTCCGGAGCGGCCCCTTCGGCTTCTTCCGCGTAAGCCGGCTCCTCTGCGGCAGCCTCTTCCGGAGCCGCCTGCTCAGGCGCCCCCCAGATATCTGCTTCTGCTTCATCTTCGGCCGAAACGGCATCCGCCGCTTCGTCCGCTACATCCTCGGCCAGCAGCTCCGCGTCATAGCGGAACGCGGCCGGCATGATCTTCAGTTCTTCGGACGGCGTTTCCTCCGCCGCCTCTTCCTCCGCTGCGGGGGCTTCTTCCGGCTCGGCCGCGGCTTCTGCGGCTTCGCCTTCCGCCTCATCAGCCAGGGCTTCCGTCACATCCGCCTCTGCTGCCGGCACCTCCTCCGCGGTGACCTCTCCGGAAACTTCCTCCGGCACGTCTTCCGCGGCCGGTTCTTCTACCGCCTCCGGCACGGCCGGCGTTTCCTCTGCCGGTGCTTCCGCTTCGGCAGCCGCTGCCGCTTCTTCCTGCAGGGCGGCTTCGGCAGCCGCCTGGGCTTCCGCCTGGCTGGCCTGCTTCTCGGCCATCTCCTGGGCGGAGGCGATGGCCTCCTCCTCGCGGACGGTCTGGCGCAGCATCTCGCGGTAGCGCTCCGGATTCTCCAGGCGGTCACGCTGCGAAGGCGTCAGCTCGGCGTAGCGGCTCTTGAGCTCCAGCGCCTTGGTCACGTACTTGCCGGTGGAGAACCACAGCACGATGTCGTCGCACAGCTCCACGCTCTCCTCGATGCGGCCCACCGCCGCATAGAGCCTGGCCAGCTGGTACGACCACTTTTCATCCACCTCGTGGCTGCGGTACACCTCGAGGATCTCGATGCGCCGCTCCACGGGCTCTTTCTTCAGCTTGGACAGCCGGTATTCCAGGATGTAGCGGCCCGGATCACGCGGGGCCACCTCGTGGAACTCGCGCAGGTAGGCGTCCGCCGTGGAGGCATCGCCCGCCAGGATGGCCACTTCGGTCAGGCGGTAGATGATGCGGCGCCCGACCGGCGCGTACTCATACGCCTGCTCCAGAAGGTCCATGGCCTCCTCGTAGCGTTTGGCCGCCACAAAGGCCTCGGCCGCGTCCTGCAGCAGTCTCACATCCCGCTCTTTGCGAAAATCCATCTCCTCGGCGATGGCCAGCGCCGCTTCGTAACGGCGCGCCCGCACCAGTTTCTGGAGTTCCTCCGCTTTCAGCTTGTATTCGTACCGGTCCATCTTGTTCCTTTCCCCCGCAGGGCTTACAGTTCCATCCGCCCTTCGAGCGCGCGCTGCAGCGTGACTTCATCGATGTATTCGAGATCGCCGCCCACCGGGACCCCGCTGGCGATCCGGGTGACCCGGATGCCGGTAGGCTTGATGAGCTTGCTGATGTACATGGCCGTGGTTTCGCCTTCCAGCGTGGAGTTGGTGGCGATGATGACCTCCTCCACATCCCCCTGCAGCCGCTGCATGAGCTCCTTCAGGCGGATATCCGACGGGCCGATGCCCTGCATGGGCGAGATGGCCCCGTGCAGCACATGGTAGACCCCGCGGTAATGCCCGGTCTTTTCGTAGGCCGCCAGGTCACGGGAGTTCTCCACCACCATGATGGTCTTGTGGTCCCGGGCGGCACTCTCGCAGATGGGACAGACCTCGCGGTCCGTCAGCGTGCCGCAGATGCTGCAGTAGCGCACCTGCGTGCGCGCGCGGATGAGCGTCTGGGCCATATGCTCCACCTGCTCTTCCGGCTGGGCGATCAGATAGAACGCCAGGCGCTGGGCTGTCTTGGCGCCAATGCCGGGAAGTCTGGCGAACTCTTCGATGAGGTCGGAGATCGCGCTGCTGTAGTATTCCATCAGAACGGGAACCCTCCTCCCAGTCCGCCGAGGCCGCCGGTGAGCTTGCTCATGTTGGCGGCGTTCTCCTCATCGATCTGACGCAGGGCTTCGTTCACGGCCGCCGCGATCAGATCCTGGAGCATCTCGATATCGTCCGGATCCACCACTTCCGGCTGCAGGGTGACGGAAAGCACTTCGCGCTTGCCGGTCATCTTCACTTCCACGGCCCCGCCGCCCGCCTTCGCGGTGAATTCCTTCTCTTCAAAGGCTTTCTGCTGTTCTTCCATCTGGCGCTGCATGCGCTGCGCCTGCTTCATGAGGTTGTTCATATTGCCGGGCACCATGCCGCCGCCAAATCCGCCTTTTTTCGCCATTGTCTTATTCTCCTTCGTCGATGTGTACATCCATGTTGATGCCGGGGATGCGCCCGTTTTCCGGGATGAGCCGGGCCGCCTTCTCGTCCGGCGCCTTCTGCCGGGCCGTAAACGTCACCCGGCGGTGAAGCTGCTTTTCGACCGTCTCGGACAGCGACCGCAGGTATTCCGGATCCTGCAGGCACAGATAGGCCAGTCCCGAAGGGCAGAGGATCTCGAACCCGCGCTCGGCCGAGTAAGCCGGCTCGCAGATGCGAAGGAACCCCGCCACCAGCGGCTCCTGCGCGTGGATGATGCGGTTCCAGTTGTCCCGGATGAGTTTGAAATCTTCAAAGACCGCCTGCGTCACCACGATGTTTTCCGGCTCCGGTTCCGGAGCGGAAGGCTCTGCGGCGGCCGCCTGCACCGCTGCCTGCGCGGGCGCGGCCGGCACGGTGCCGGACGCGACGGC
>CAMJGH010000056.1 GCA_946405185.1 uncultured Lachnospiraceae bacterium | reverse complement strand
AAGTGCGGTATGCATCATCTTCGCGATGAGAATGCAGCTGTCAACATCCGCAACGAAGGCAGGCGGGTATTCCTGGAATACTTTGCTGCTTCTATACAAGAAGAGGCTAAGGCGCAGAAACGTGCCGCAGCGCTGTCCACAGCCAGGCGCAGAAAAACCGCCTGATGTGACAGGACTCCAATACACCAACCGGTCGGAACGCCGGGGGTAGGTCGTACCGCCATCTCATCGGGTATCCGGTGTAGCACGACAAAAGTTCCTTTTCAGGAAGCTCCCGCCTCTACGGAGTAGGCGGTGAGTAGTTCACAGTTCGTGATAGTACGGGCAGATGTTCTCGTAATGCCCGTCTTTCATGCGGAACCCTTTCGGGATGACCCCCAGCGGCACGAAGCCCATGCGCTCGTAGAGGTGTCTGGCGTGGGTGTTGCTCTCCACCACCGCGTTGAACTGCATCACACTGAACCCGCAGGCTTTGGCCATCTTCAGGCTGTCGGCCACCAGCGCCTCGCCCACGTGACCGCCGCGCGCGTCTCCCGCCACGGCGTAGCTCGCGTTGCCGATGTGCCCGCACCGCCCGATGTTGTTGGGGTGCAGGATGTACATCCCCACCACGCAGCCATCGCCGTCCTCAGCGACACCGCAGTGGGTCTGCTCCGCAAAAAACGCCGGCCCGGTCACCTCGTCCAGGCACTCTTCCTGGGGAAAGGCGATGCCGTCCTCCACCACCTCATTCCAGATGGCGGTCATGGCCGGGACATCGGCCGGCGTGTAAGCGCGTACGTTCATGATACTCTCTCTTTCTCACCCCAGCTGGTCGAGCAGGATGTTCACCACCCGCAGCCCGCATTCTTCCATCTCTTCGCGGCTGATCTCACCGCGGCGCTTGGCTTCGAGCACCCGGTCCGGATACCCGCAGCCCATCTTCACGTCGTTGCCGGCGCGGATCTCCTTGTACTGCTCGGCGCCGTTCCACCAGTCGGTCATGACCATGCCGTCAAACCCCCATTCGCCGCGCAGGATTTGCGTCAGCAGGTCCTCGGACTCGGAGGCGCGCTGGCCGTTGATCATGTTGTAGGAGGTCATGATGGTCTTCGGGCCGGCCGTCTTGACGATGATCTCGAACGGCTTCAGATAGATCTCGCGTGCGGCGCGCTCGGACACGCGGGAGTCCGACTCCTTGCGGTTGGTCTCCTTGTTGTTGCAGGCGAAGTGCTTCACGCACGCGGCGGCGCCGTGTGCCTGGATGCCGGACACCATGGCCGCGGCCTGCGTGCCCGCCAGGAACGGATCTTCCGAATAGTACTCAAAGTTGCGGCCGCACAGGGGGCTGCGGTGGATGTTCACGGCGGGCGTCAGCCAGACGCGCATGCCGTTTTCGGCCAGCTCGATGCCGCCGGCCTCGCCCACGCGGCAGACCAGCTCTTCATCCCATGTGCAGGCAAGGAGCGTGGCGCACGGGAAGGCCGTGGTGCACACGCCGCGGTCCGGACGGATGCGCACGCCCGCCGGGCCGTCGGCCGTCATGATGGACGGCAGGTTCCGGGAGGGCAGGTCACCAAAGCCGAAGGTATCGGCCACGCCGGTGTTCGGACGGCCGCCTAAGAGCACCGCCAGCTCCTCATCCGTCAGGGAGGCCACGAAATCTTCCGCGGACACCTCGCCCGCCAGCACCCGGTCAAAGGAAGGCTGCACCGGCGTCTCCGGCACGCCCCACGCGGCAGCCGGTTTCGGCTGTATGCCTTCGTACTGGTCCGGCGTGAACGGCTCCAGGATGTTTTCCACCCACTGCGGCAGCGACCGGTCCACCGGCAGGTACTCATACGTACCGTCCGCCAGCAGCCGCTTTTCCAGCCCGTGCGGCATGAGCGCCGCTTCGCACGGCTCCGTCACCACATCCTGCGGCAGCGTGAAGCTGTAGGAAAGCTCCGCGGCATCCTCCACATCGGTGCCCAGATAGAACTTGTATTTCCCTTTTTCCAGCACCCAGGCGGATTCGCGGATCTTGCCCAGATCGTCGTACGACGCCAGCGCCCGCAGCGAGACGAGGATCTTCACGGTCTCCGTCTCCCCGGGAGCCAGCAGCCCGGTCTTGCGGTACCCCACCAGCACGCGCGCAGGCTTGCCCAGAAGCCCCTGCGGCGCGGAGGCGTAGAGCTGCACCACCTCGCGGCCGGGCACCTCGCCGGTGTTCGTCACCTCGCAGGCAAACTGCAGATACTCTTCGATCTCCTCCACCTCGGTGGGTTCCAGTGTGAAGGTGGTGTAGGAAAGCCCGAAGCCGAACGGATAGTTCACATGCTCCGCCGCGCCCGGGATGGTCTCAAAGTAGCGGTAGCCCACGTAGATGTCTTCGGTGTAATCCACGTAATCGATGGAATCGTGGAAGCCGGCCGTGGACGGATAGCTTTCCAGCGCATCGGCAAAGGTGTCCGAAAGTTTGCCGGACGGGTTGTCCAGGCCGCACAGCAGCTCCGCGGCGGCCGTGCCGCCCTCCATGCCGCCCTGCAGCGCCAGCAGCACTGCGCCGATGGCATCATCCGCCGCAAACCACGAGCTGTCCACCACGCCGCCTACGTTCAGGACCACGATCACCTTGGCAAAGCGCGCCTTCACCGCGGCGATCATGGCTTCCTCTTCGGCGGTCAGGTAATAGTCCCCGCGCGGGAAGAGCCGGTCCGCGTACTTACGCATCTCCTGCCCGTAGGTGTCCATGATGGGCGGCTCGCCCAGCGTCGACTTCCGGTCCCACCCCTCGCCGGAGAACCGGCTGATGCTGATGACGGCAGTATCCGCAAACAGCGCCGCGCTGCGCAGCAGCGCATCCGGCACTTCCGGCTCGGGCATGAGACCCGGCTTGGCGCCGTTTTCGTACTGGCCGGCCACATAGGTGCGGTAGAAATCCGCCAGCGGCTCAAACACCGCCACCCGGTCGCCCAGGGACGTGAAGCCGTCGTACAGATTGCGGATGTATTCCACGGTCACATCGCCCGATCCGCCGCCGCCTTTGACATAGTCAAACGTGCCTTTGCCGAACAGCGCGATGTTGGTGCCTGCCGCCAGCGGCAGCAGGGGGCGTCCGGCTTCATCCGACTCGTTTTTCAGCAGTACCATGCCGCCGCGGGCGGCTTCCTTGGACAGCGCGATGTGCGCCGGCCCCGCCGTGAGGCGGACATTCTCAGACTCAGACATAACTGCACTCTCCTGTTATCTGGATGGTCTTATTTCTTCAGTTTGCGTCTGGCGGCGAGGATGAGCTGTCCCACCACCTGCGTGACCGCGAGCACCCCGGTCAGGATGCCGCCGGCCGCCAGCCACCGGTAGGCGGCGGTACGAATGTCCTCGCGGGAGCGGATCTCATCGGCCAGCTGGGAGGTGGTCATGCTGCGCAGAGCCGCCACCAGGCCGCTGCCGGACAGATCGTCGCCGGCCGCGTGGTAGGCGCGCAGCGTGAACACGAACGCTACCAGACACCCCGCGATCAGGCACCCGAGGAAGGCCGTCAGGATAGTCAGAACGGGCGTCACCTTGCAGCCTTTCTTCCGCTGGACGGCCTGGCTGATCAGACCGGCCACGCTGATGACGATGCCCGCCACCATGGAAGCGCCCAGCGCGATGAAGAGCGCCATGGGCATGCGGCTGGTGCCGGAAGACGGACCGGCATCCTCACCGGTATCGCCGCCTTTTCCGCTGTCATCGGCCTTGGCGCCGCTGCGGCTGCCGCCATCGTCCTGTCCGCGGATGACCGTGACCGTGCGGGCGGTCGTGTTGCCGGCCCCGTCAGCTGCCTCGAACCGCAGCTCCGTGCGGCCCTCTTCCACTTCGCTTTCGTAGAGGAAGGAACCATCCTCGGCCACCTTGACCGTCTCGCCGTTGCAGGTAAAGACGGCACCGGGGTCCGTAAGGCCTGCGATGGCCACGCGGCTGTCCGCCACGCGCAGTTCATCTTCCACGCCGAACAGGGTGATCAGCGGCGGGATGTCGTCCACCGTCACACGGCCGTAGATGCGGTAGGCCACCTCGTCGATGGTCACCGTCACGGTGATCTCGTTGGTCTGCGACGGTTCGATCTCCACGTGCGCCGTGCCCGCGCCGGTCAGGATGACTTCCTGCTCCGCACCGTTCACGGAAAAGACCGCCGGCACGCTGGCATTGCCCACGTCGTACGTCACCTCCGCCTGCGGGGCGGTGGTCACTCCTTCGGTGATGGCGAGGGTGACGGGAAGAGCGGCTTTGATGGTCCGGGTGTAGGTTTTGTAGCCGCCGTCCCAGTCTTTGGCCTGCAGGGTCAGCACCGCGTCGCCCGCCTCGGGATCCATCAGGAAACTGTCCTCCCAAGGGTAATCGTCGTAGGTTTCGTCAAACAGCACCTGGCTGCCGGCAGCGGCGTAAGCCTGCACGGTATCCGCGCGCAGTTCGGCCGGGCTGAACGTCACCCAGACCGTTCCGGCCGCGGTGTCGTACAGCACCGACAGGTCCGCTGCCTCGCCGGTTGTCGTATGCCCGGAGACCGTGAAGGTCTGCTCGGACACCTGATACGCGGACATTTCCACCTCGGAGGCATCCGTGCCCACGGCTTCCATGGCCAGCTTGTACGTGCCGTCCGGCAGATCTTCGGTGGACAGGCGGTAATCGTCTTCCCCTCCGTATGACCAGCCGTTGCCCAGCTGAACCGCTTCGCCCTCCGTACCGTCCGCCGCTACGGCGACCGCGTAAAAGTACACGTCAAATCCGTTGTCGGCGTCGTAGGTGACGGTATAGTAAGCCGTCAGCTCGTCGGTATCCGTCTCCTCAAAGCGGAAGCTGTCGATGGCGATGTCCCGGTGCCAGGCCAGGATGCTCACGCCCATCTCCACGTTGGTCTTTTTGTCGTAGTCGATGTACCAGACACCGGCTTCCGCCTGCTCGATATAGAAAAAGATCTTGCCGGATTCGCGGACCACCTGGAAGAAATCCGTATCCGCCCGCAGCACCGTGCCGTCCGGCGTCATGAACGCTACATCCGGCTCTTCCTTGTCGTACGTGACGATGATCACGATGTCCTGCGTGGTCTCCAGATCCGTCAGTTCACCGCGCTCGGCCGCGGCCGTCAGCGATGCCTGCGGGAGCAGCAGGGCGGTCATCAGAAGGAAGGCCGCCAGCCATCCGAACATCTTTCCTGTCTTTTTCATGGTACGCTTCCTCCCTTCCTCAGTACTTGCGTGTTTCAATGTAATCCGTCTCGCCGAACACGCACTTCTTCGGCTTGCCGCCACCGCCCTGGGCCATCACCAGGAAGACCCACTTGCCGTTGTGCTGTTCGTAGCCTCCCAGGAACACCTCGCCGCGCGCATCCATATGCCAGACGGGGAACCACCACCCCACCTCGATCTCAAACTGGCCGGAGGCACCGATGCCGAACGCCGCCGAGTTGAGCGGCAGCTTGACCGTGGCCTGGATGATCAGTTTCAGCAGCGACACATCCAGTTTCGGGCCCACCGTCAGTTCCGCGTTGAACGGCCAGGCCGGTTTGGCCTCAATGCCCAGCAGCCCGTTGGAGTACGGGAAGCCGGCACCGATCTGCACCTTGGCATGTCCCAGTTCGATAAAGCCCAGCAGCTTGGCGGTCGCCTCGGCGGAGATGTACAGATCCCGCAGGTGGAACTCTATCAGAATGTCCTCCAGGGAGGCGATGGCCGCATCGTCCAGCCAGTCCTCGAGGCCCGGATAGACCGCCGAGATCTTGGCCATGGAGACGCTCGCTCCTCCCTTCCAGGTAGCCAGCAGAATGGAATCCCAGAAGCCGTCCCCCTGCGAGAGGTCCGCAATGCCCAGCGAAAAGTCGTGGAACGTCACCGGCACGTTGGCGATAAACGTATTGAATTCATAATCCGCCTTGAGCGTGATGGCATCGAATTTACTGTCCGCCCACTCGAGGGACAGGCCGATGCCGTCCGCCAGCATGGCGACGTTTGCCAGCGCTTCGATCTTGTAATTGCCTTCCCGGGTGTTTGCTTCCAGCGTGAAGCTGCCGGGTGCCAGCTTGAAGTTCATATTCCCGAGTTTGGCCTCCCGGTAGGAATACGAGTCATGACTGGTGTTGGCCCCCAGTGTGATGCTGATATCACAGTCAATGGCGTTCTGCGAATAGATCAGCTTCTCGCTGTGGTCCAGCGAGAACGCGAACCACTCGTCCGCGCCGATCTTGCGGACCAGCGCGTTCTGGAACGGGAACTGGCTGGTAAAGGCCGCAAAGTCCACCACCAGGCGGTCCGGATAGAGCATGGCTCCGGCGTTCTTGAACGTCCCGAAGTCAAAGACGAACAGACCGTCGTAGATCGTGGCCTTGTCCACCGGATACTCGTCGGAAGACCCCGGTGTCCGCGCGTCGTTGTAGAGGTTCACATCCCCGAAGTCCGGCACCGTCAGGCAGTACCCGTGCTCCGCGTAGATCTTCGAAAGCCCCGTGGCCGTGCCATCGTTCACAAACGCCAGCATCGTCCGGCCGGCCGACATCCGCACGGAATAGTCGTTCTTCAGATCACCGGTCAGCGACACCGGATCCAGGAAGGTCAGGAAGCCGTTCAGCTGCACCACGCCGTCCATGGTCACGGTGCTGCCCGAGCGCGATACGTTGGAGGCCGTGAACACGTACTCACCGAAGCGCACCACGTTGGCGTTGTTCGACCCCATGACGAAGCCCTTCGCGAACACCGCGCGGCGGCCGTTGTACTCCACCCAGACATCGTAGATGCCCGTCACCACCTGGGCGGGGATGGAGACATTGTACGTCTCGCTGTCCACGTATTCCACTGTGCAGTCGTAATTGGTCACGCCGTGCAGCGAGACCGTCACCACGGCATCCTTATCAAACTCTTTGCCCTTCAGATGCGCTTCCTGCGCGCTGTTGCAGGGGTACATCAGGCGTTCCTGCAGGCCGTTTATGGTCACACCGCCGAAGGTGATGTCGTACGTCGTGCCCAGATCATCCGATGAGATATCGCTCTCATACAGCGAGTAGTGCCGCTCGTCGAACACGGTGGTGGAGGAATCATGCTCCACGCGCACCGTGCGCGAGACGATCTGCTGGTCCGGCGCCTCGAAAGTGATCTCGTAGCGGTTGCGGGACAGATTGAAGATGTACTGATAGAACGTCAGCAGGGTGTTTGCGTCGTTGACGTAGTAGAACTCACCGCCGCAGTATGCGGCGTAGGTGTTCATCAGCTGCGAGTCCACGTCGGACCCGAGGCCCATGGAGTACAGCGACACCCCCTTGACGGCGCAGGCCGAGGCCAGGGCCTTGAGCTGGTCATCCGTCGGTGTGCCGTCCTCGCCGTCGCTCATCAGGATGAGGATGTTGAGCTCATCCGTGGTGTTGGGGAACATCCCCACGCAGTATTCCGCCGCTCCGTAGATGTTGGTACCGCCGTTGCCGTACAGGCCGTCCACGACCGCCTGCAGTTCTTCTTTGGAGCTGCCGAAGCCGGCGCCTGTCTTGATGCCGGAAGCAAACGGGATCAGCGCCACGTTCACGCCGGTCAGGTCGGACTGCAGGAAGTTGGTGAGCGCCGCGCGCAGACTGGTGGCGCGGGCGCCGTCCATGCTGCCCGAATCATCCACACAGATGATAAGGTTCACGGTATCGTAGGTCACCTTCTGCACCTCATACGTATCCACGCGGATATCGCAGTCGCGCAGGGTGATGTGATTCTTGAACTCCTCGGCCGTCGTGCCCAGCTTTTCGTCCATCGCCACCGCCAGTTTCACGGTGGGGAAGCCCGCCGTGTCGATGGCCACGATGTTCAGCTGTCCGAGACTCTGGTTGACGGTATTGTCCACGTAGGTGGTCAGGCTGTCGGCCGCCGGCTGCGCGGGATCTTCACCGGGCGTGTCACCCGGATCAGCCGGGGAACCCGTCACGTTCTTTACCGGCACACCCGACGGGAAGCGGTTGTCCACCATAGCCGCGGCGTATCCCGACAGGTCCTTGCGGGCTTCGGTGTTGTCCGGATCCTGCCGGATGGCGTTGATGCCCGCCGCCGCGCCGGCGTAGGCGCCGTCGTCGGAATCCGCGGCCTTCTCCAGGGACTTGTTCAGGTAATCCGCGGCTTTGGCGTCATCGCCTTCCTCCCGCGCGATCTGCGAGAGTTCCAGGTAGAGTTTGGAGGCGTTGGCCTTTTCGGACTGGGCGCGCTTCTCCATCTCGTCCTTCACGTAGTTGCGGAAGGTCTCTTCGCCGCCGTCAGCCACGTCCTCGAGATGCTCCACCGTCCCGTCCAGCCACTCCTCTTCGTCCTTCGTCAGCGGCGTGCCGCTGTCGCGGTGGGCATCGATCCAGTCCAGCACGAACTGCGCATCTTCCGCCTGCTCTTCCAGAAACGGCACGTCTTTCAGATCCTTGCGGGAGATCTCCTCCGCGCGGATCAGTTCCGAAACCACCAGCAGCGAATCGCCGTCCGGCGAATCGCCCAGACGCTCCAGGAGCGCCTCGTAATCTTCCGCGTACAGATCGCCGGTCAGGCGCACGCGGTTCAACGCCCGGCTGCGGACGGTCTTCTTCAGACCCTCCGCAAAGTCCAGGACGGTATCTTTCTTCTCCTTGATCTCATCCTCTGACAGCCACTCCTGCGACGCCAGATCGCGCATGGCCTTCATGGCCGCCGCGGCGTCCTCCGACTGCGAAGAGGCGTGTTTGATGGCCTTTTCGATGCCATCCAGCGTCTCCTTGCGGATGTCTTCTTCGGCTTCCTCGGACTTGGCTTTTTTCCAGTCCTCCAGCGCCTTCGTCTCCTTGCGGAACGACGGGCCGTCCTCGCCGCCCAGCACGCCGGCGGCGGCATACAGGCCTTCCGCTTCGGTGTAATCCCCGCGCAGCATGGCCAGTCGCGCCTTGCACGCCAGGAAGTCCGCATCATACACGCCGTAGGTGAGGTAGTCATCCAGCAGCGACTGTGCCAGATCGTACTCCCCCTCTGCCATCAGCGCATACGCCGTCTCCAGCGCGAGGCTTCCTTCATCGTCCGCCTCCTCGCCGTCTTCCTCTTCCTCCGCCTCGTCACGGCGGCTTCTGCGGCCGGAAGAAGAACTCTCTTCTTCCGCCTCCTGCGCCGCCGGGCCGTTTATGAACACGCGCTCGCCGAACACGCCGCAGGCCGCAGCCGTCAGCGTCAGACACGCGCAGACCGGAATGAACACCTTCCGCCCGCCGCGGCTGACGATGGAAAGCAGCAGCAGGATGAGCGCACCCGCGCCGGCTCCCAGTGCCGTCTGTAATCCGATTGACATGTGATCCTCCTTACCCCGGATAAGGATTCCGTGCCCTGCCATGCACCGCATGGCCTTTCGTTTACCAAAAAAGAGCGCGGACGCCGGCGGCCGGCAGACGGCAGGAAACCCGCCATCCGCCGGCGGACCGGTGTCCGCGCAGATCCGTTTACAGCAGTGTCAGGGCCTTCTTCGGGCACTTGGCCTCGCAGAGACCGCACTGCACGCATTTGTCGCGGTCGATCGTCCAGGTCTTGGCCTTGCGGTCAACCGTGATGGCGTCCACCGGGCAGTTCTTCGCACAGATGCCGCAGTAGATGCAGTTTTCTTCGTTGCAGAGGATGCCGGAGTACACTTCGCGCTCATCCGCCGGATCCGTGGTGCGGGCCGGCTTCACGGGCACTTCCTCCGTGACGGTCTCGGTGCCGCCGATGGACAGGACCTTCTTCGGGCACTTGTCGGCGCACAGGCCGCACCCCACGCACTTCTCGCGGTCGATCGTCCAGGTCTTGGCCTTCCGGTCAACCGTGATGGCGTCCACCGGGCAGTTCTTCGCGCAGATGCCGCAGTAGATGCACCCGGTCTGGTCGCAGACGATGCCGTCCACTTCCACTTCACGGGTGACGGTCTTCGTGGCCGGCGCTTCTTCCGGCGCTTTTTCAGCGGGAGCTTCCTCGGCCGCCGGCGCCGCATACACGGCCGGCACGGCGATGGAGAGCGCATCCTTCGGGCACTTGTCCTCGCAGAGGCCGCACCCCACGCACTTGTCGCGGTCGATGGTCCAGGTCTTCGCCTTGCGGTCAACCGTCAGGGCGTCCACCGGGCAGTTTTTGGCGCAGATGCCGCAGTAGATGCAGTTCTCTTCGTTGCAGACGATGCCTTCCGGCTCGGCCGGAGCGGGCGCCGCCTTGGCGGGAGCGGTGATCTCTTCGGTCAGTTCCACGGTGCCGCCGAGCGTCAGGGTCTTCTTCGGGCACTTGTCGATGCACAGCCCGCAGCCCACGCACTTCTCGTAGTCGACCTTCCAGGTCTTGGCCTTGCGGTCCACTTCGATGGCGTCCACCGGGCAGTTCTTGGCGCAGATGCCGCAGTAGATGCAGTTGGTCTCATTGCAGAGAGGCCCGGCCACTTCCACTTCGCGGGTGACGGTCTTCGTGACCGGCGCCACAACGGCAGCTGCCTTCGGAGCCTCTTCCTTGACGGGCTCTTCGGCCTTCGCGGGCTCTTCGGCCGGGGCTTCCTCCGCCGCAGCCGCACCACCCATGGTCAGCGCGCCCATCGGGCAGGCATCCACGCAGGCGCCGCACTGGACGCAGGCGTCGCGGTCGATGGTCCACTCGCCGTTCTCCACCTTGATGGCGCTCATCGGGCAGGTCTCGGCGCAGGCGCCGCAGAACACGCAGGCATCCTGGTTGAAGTTCACACCGTCCACCAGATCCGCCGCCGGGGCAGCCGGAGCGGCCTTCGCGGCAGGAGCTGCTGCCGGAGCGGCAGCCAGGAACGCGGCGTTCTTTTTGGCCATCTCTTCGGGATCGCCGAAGGACAGGACCTTCTTCGGACACTTGCCGATGCAGATGCCGCACTTGACGCAGCTGTCGTAGTTGATGCTCCACGTCTTGGTCTTGCGGTCCACGGTGATGGTCTTCTGCGGGCAGTTTTTGGCGCACAGCCCGCAGTAGATGCAGCCGGACTGGTCGCAGACGATCTGACCCTCAATGTCTTTGAAGAACTTCGTGGCGGACACCACCAGATCCTTGGGATCCTCGGCCACCATGTGGTAGTCCGGGGACAGGAAGATGGAGCCTTCGTCACAGAAATCCTGGCAGGTGCCGCAGAACGTGCAGCTGGTCAGATCGAACGACCGGGTGACGTTGCGGCCGCCTTCCACCTTGACTTCCGTCTTGGTGATGGCGATGGGGGCGCACACCTGGATACATTTGCCGCAGTCCGTGCAGCGGTCCGGGTAGTACTCGATGCGCCCGCGGTAGGCGCCGAGGCCTCTGGCCGCCGGGTTGGGGAAGGCTTCGGTGCTGGGCTTATGAAAGAGATTCGCGATCGCGGTCTGTAAAAACGGGAACATCATTTGTGCATCGCCTCCCTCTTCTTCTGTAAGATCAGGGCGGCCTTGTAGAGGCCTTCCATGATGGCTTCGGGCTTCGGCGTGCAGCCGGCCACGGCCACGTCCACGTGCACGTAGTTCTCCAGCGGCGCCTCGACGGACCAGCTGCCCTTAAAGACGTTGCCGGACTGCGGGCAGGAACCGATGGACACCACGCACTTGGGCTCCGGAACCTGGGCGAGCGTTCTCACCAGGCGGTCTTTCGACTGGCTGGTGATGGGCCCCGAGACCACCACGATATCCGCGTGACGGGGGCTGCCGGCCAGCTTGAAGCCGAACCGCTCCGCATCGTAGCGGGGGGTCAGGCAGGCGACCAGCTCGATGTCGCACCCGTTGCAGGAGCCGGTGTTGATGTGATAAAGCCACGGAGACTTGGCTGCCGATTTATCGATCAGTTTGTTGAACATCCCCGCACCTCCTTACAGTCCCAGCCAGACCAGCACGAGGCTTACGCCCGCCAGTCCGCTGACGATGGTCCAGAAAAACTTGAACAGATGCTCGATCTTCAGTCTCGCCGTCACGGCGTGCACCGTGGTGATGCAGATAAGCGTCACCACTGCGGAGATGGCCACGAAGACGATGGCATCCAGCCAGATGTAGCCGGTGCGGATGCCGCCGAAGAAGAGGCTGGTGAACAGGCCGGTCATGATGCACATCTTCATGGCGGTGTTCAGCTTGAAGACGCCGAGCGCGGCGCCGGAGTACTCGATCAGGGGACCTTCGCAGATCTCCGTCTCGGCCTCGGCCACGTCAAACGGCTGCATGCCGACTTCCGCCGGGATGATGAGCAGGAAGGCGATGGCCGCCGGGATCATGCTCCACTGGAACGCCATGCAGGTGTTCTCGGCCTGCCAGGCCGCCACCGCGTCCATGGAGAAGACGAGGCTCGCGCCGCCGACCTTCTTGGCCACGGCCAGGAGCACCAGCACGAACGGCAGCTCGTAGCTCATCATGGTGACCATCTCACGGGAGATGCCGATGCCGGCATACGGCGAACCGGAGGCGGAACCGCCCGCGATCAGCGCCACACCCGAAATGGTGATCAGGTACAGGATGACGATCAGGTCCGCGTCGCCCGAGAAGGCCGTGAACCCGAAGATGGGCACGAACAGCATGATGAGCGCCAGGCTCACAAACCCCAGGATGGGGGCGCCCAGGAACACCAGCTTGTTGGCGCGTGCCGGCACGATGGTCTCCTTGCCCATGAGCTTGAAGAAGTCATAGGTGGGCTGCACGATGGGCGGCCCGATGCGCTTCTGCATGTGGGCGATCACCTTGCGGTCGATGCCGGCCAGGAACAGGCCGACACAGCAGGTGAAGAGCGCGCCCGGGAAGACCAGAATGTAAAACAGACCCCATAAGATATTCATCCAATCAAACATTCTCTCTCACCTCCCCGTCAGCGCATGAAGATGAACATGCACAGCACGATGATGGCGACGGCGATCACCGTGTACGTGGCATAGTCGTTGACATTGCCCGAGTGAAGACCCGTCATCACCCGGTAGTAACCGGCCCAGTTCTTCTTGAAGCCCCAGAACAGATCGGAGCCGCCCACCTGGGAGAACTCTTCCTGCTCGCCGGAGAAGAACGTGGCATACTTGGGATCCGCGTTCACGGGCGTCAGCACCTTGCCGCGCGTGCGCTTGCCGGTCAGGATGACGATCGCCGCCGCGCAGAACACCACCGCGAAGAGCGCCAGCCACACCAGCGGATTCCAGAACGAGAACTGAGCGGGCTCCACGGCGATGTTGGTCACGCCGTACTGCGCCGCATAGCCGTCTCCCATCATCCGGTTGATGTAGGCCTCCACGTTGACCGTGGTGGACACCGCCGGATGCAGGAAGAACTTGTTGACGACGTTGTAGAACAGGCCGCCGCACAGGCACAGCGCCGACATGATGTACATCGGGATGCGCATGGAGACGGGTGCTTCCTTGACGTCCTTGTGCTCCTCATGGAGCTGTCCGAAGAACACCGCCTGCGTCACCTTGATGAAGGAAGCCAGCGTCATGACCGAAACGATCAGACCAGCCACCGTCACGATGGCGAACAGGAAGTTGTTGCTCTCCACGGCCTTCTCATACGCCGCCTGGTAGATGATCCACTTGGAGGCGAAGCCGTTGAACGGCGGCAGGCCAGAGATGGCGGCCGCGCCGATCAGGAAGCAAAACGTGGTCTTGGGCATCTTCTTCGAGAGGCCGCCGAGCTTGTCCAGGTTGGTGGTGCCGGTGGCGTAGAACACCGCGCCGGCGCACAGGAACAGCAGGCCCTTGAAGAGCGTGTGGTTGACGGCGTGGAAGATGCCGCCGGTCAGGCCCAGCGCGGAACCCAGGCCGATGGCCGTCACCACGTAACCGATCTGCGAGATGGAGTGGAACGCCAGCAGGCGCTTGAACTCGTGCTGCGCCAGGGCCATGGTCACGCCGATGAACATGGTGACTGTACCGAAGACGACCAGCAGGATCTGGATGGTCTTGATATCCATGGCGCGGAAGACAATCCACACCATACGGATGAGACCATACACACCGGCCTTATTGACCATGCCCGCAAAGACCATGGAGATGGAGGCCGGAGCCACGGCGTAGGCGTCCGCCGCCGGCGTGTGGAACGGCACGATGTAGGCCTTCACGGCAAAGCCGGCCAGGATGGCGCCGAAGGCGAAAGCCGTGGTAGGCGTCAGGCCGCCGTACAGCAGGGCGGAAAGCTGTGCCATGTTCAGCGTGTGGCACTCGCCGTAGAGCATCGCGATGCCAAGCAGATTCAGCGAGGAACCGATGGAGCCGATGACCAGATACTTGAACGCGGCTTCCAGGGCACCCTCCTGCTTCGCGCGGAAGGCGGTCAGCGCCACGGAGGCGAAGGTCATGATCTCGATCATGACGAACATGTTGAAGATGTCGCCCGTCATGGTGAGGCCGAGCACCGAGCCTTCCAGCATCAGGAACAGCGTGTCATAGTGGGCCATGTGGTGGTCACGGTTCATGTAGCCGAGCGCGTAGACCGAGGAGAGCCAGCAGGTGAGGGCGACCAGCACCGTGAAGGCGAAGCCGAGCGCGTCCACTTCGTAGCCGATACCGATGGCATACCCGTTCACCGGCTCCCAGTTGCCCATCCAGTAGGCGACGATGCCGCCGTCGAGCATGATGGGCTTGAACATCAGACCGGTCATGATCAGCACCGCGGTGGTGGCCACGAGCGTGATGAACCGGCGGATGCCGGCAATCTTCGAACCGAAGATCTCAATGAAGAATGCCGCCAGGAAGCAGAGCATGACGCTCAGGACAGGCAGATAGTTGATGTTGATCATCCCTGTAACCTCCTCACGTCATCGGCATTCACCGAGTGGTATTTCCGGTAGATCATGACCACAAGGGATAAGGCCATGGCGTCCACGCACGCGCCGATGACGATGGACGTCAGCGTCAGCGCCTGCGGCACCGGGTCGACAAAGTGATGCGAAGCCACCCCGTTCAGGAGGTCCGCCATCGAGTAGATGGGCGCCGTGCCGCCCTCGGAGAAGCCGAAGCTCACGATGAGGAGGTTCACGCCGTAGTCGATGATGGAGAGGCCGAGGACAACCTTGATCAGGTTCTTCTGGGTGCAGACGGCGTAGAGGCCGAGCACCACCAGCATGATGGAGGCAATGTAGTTGACAATGATCATTTCGCCGCCTCCTTTTCATCCTCTTCCTTGCCTTCCGGAGCCAGGAGCCCCAGAATGAGCAGGAGCAGGAAGCCGATGCCCGTAAGCACCTTGAAGCCGACCGCGTACCCCATGAAGGTGATGGTACCGGCGGAGATCAGATCGCCCACCTGGCCGTCGTTGAAGAAGATGTTCCGGCAGAAGTTCGCGCCGGCCACCAGACCAGCCAGGCCTAAGAACACGTACAGGGACGCGCCGACGGCCTCGCCCACGCGCAGCGTCTCGGAAGAGATGACGCGGCGGGTGATGCTGTAGCCGTAACCCAGATAGAGCAGGATGGCCGCAGAGGCCACGATGACGCCGCCCTGGAAACCGCCGCCGGGGCTGACGGTACCGAACAGGATGATATAGATGCCGAAGACCGTCGCAAAAGGAAGGAACCGGTCAGCGCCGCACCGGACGATCGTGTCCTTCTCGGTGATGCCTTTCTTGAAGTGTTTCATCACGCGTTCCCCTCCTTTCCTTTCTTTTTGCCTTCAAACGTCATCGAGAGGATGACGAACGAACCCGCGATGGCGGTCAGCAGGATGAAGGACTCACCCAGCGTATCGAAGCCACGGAAGTCGAAAACGACGGCGGCTACGTTGTTGGCGGCCATGGTCTTTTCGAGGTTCTCGTTGACGATGATGGCAGCCACGCCGTCAGCGTTCGAGTTATCGTAGTTCTGCGGGGTGTTGTAGAGTTCCACCACGTCGGTCTTCGACCCGTCATAGGTGACGGAGTCGTTGTAGTAGGCGTTGCGGACGCCCGCGATGCCGCAGACCAGGATGATGATCAGGGAGACCAGAGTCAGTGTCTTTTTCATCACTCTTCCTCCTCTCTCGGGGTCGTCTTCTTGATGGCGACGACGAACAGCGCCGTGGTCAGCACCGCGCCGACCGCCGCCTCGGCGATGGCCACGTCAGGCGCCTGCAGGAGGATGAACTCCAGCGCGACGAACGCGCCGCACGCGCCCATGGCGATGACGGATGACAGGACTTTCTTGAAACTCACCGCGCAGACGGCTGTGACCAGGATGCCGATGATGATGAGCGTATTCAGGATATACACAGCATTCATTCTTCGTCCTCCAAATCCTCTCCGTACTGATCGCATGCCAGTTCTTCGTCCACGCGCCTGATGCCGTGCTTGTAGGCACCTTTGGCGATGGCGTGCGCGCCGACCGGGTTGGTGATGATGTAGAACACCATCATGACGGCCAGTTTGACGGCCATGGCCGGGTCGTGGAGACATACGGCGGAGTACAGGATCCCGGCAATGAGAACACCGAGAATGCCAAGAGTTGCAATGTTCGTGCTGGACTGCATGCGGCAGAACGTGTCAGGCATGCGGATCATGCCCACCACACCGGCCAGCGCGAAGAAAAGGCTGATGACGATCAGAACGTCGATCACGATTCTCATAATCTTCCCTCCAGATAGCGGCCGATGATCGTGGTGCCGATGAAGCCCAGGATCGCGGTGATAAAGGCGATGTCGATGAAGACGCTGCGGCCCGAGTACAGCGCGAACAGAATGAGCGCCATGTCGGACAGCAGGTCGATGGAATCCGCAGCGATGGCACGGTCAGCGACCGTGGGACCCCCGATCAGACGGATCAGCAGGATCATCGCCAGGACGATGAAGCAGATGGCAAAGAAAACAAGCTCTTCCATGATCACGGCCAGATCCTCCCTACCCATTTCTCGAGGGTGCCCTTGATGGCATCCCCGGCCTTCTCCGGATCCGTGCTGGTCACGTTGATCCAGTGAATGTACAGATTGGTCTTCCCGTCCTGCTCGGCCACGTCCATGGTGATGGTGCCGGGCGTCAGGGTGATGGAGTTGGCGAGCATCGACTTGCCGTACTCGCTCTTCATCTCCGTCGGGATCTTGACGATGCCCGGGTTCACCGGGAGCTTGGGCGAGAAGGCGCGGAAGGCCACGTCACAGTTGGCCTTGATGAGTTCGATCGGGAAGATCACGATGCAGTACAGCAGCAGCGTGAAGAACCGGTCGGGCCTCAGCAGGTACCACGCACTCTCGTGGATGAAGAACCTGGCCGTGAAGACTGCCACGAGAATGCTCACGATGCAGCCGGCGGCGAGGACCTGGATGGACGGTTTGCCCGCGATCAGTGCCGTGATCTGACCGGTGATGAGCAGCCAGAACACGAAGCACAGGATCGTCGTGACCAGAACCGCCGAAAACTTGGCTCTTTTCACAGGGTTACCTCCTGTCTGTTTGTTGTTTACCCCTTTTCCGAAGGCTATTCAGCCTCCAGACTGTCCACAAAGAAATCATTGCCGCCCGTGACGGAATAGGCGGTACCCGCGCACTGCGGGCACTTCCACTGCCCCCGCTTCACCGGACCTGCGTACCCGCACGCGGGGCAGGAAATGGTGACGGGAACGGGTTCCATCACGAGCTTCGCTCCTTCCGCCATGGTGCCGGGCGAGACGAGCGAGAAGTACTCTTCCACGCACGAAGGGATGACGCCGGACATGTCCCCGATCTTTAACCGGATGGAGACGATGCGCTTCGCGCCGGCCTTCCTGGCCGCCGGAATGACGGTCCGCATCATGCCTTCGACGATCGACAGTTCGTGCATCGCGCGCTTACCGGTCCATGCAGGAGAAGCACGGGTCGATGGACGCGATGATCAGGCCGGCATCCGCCACGGAATTGCCGCGCAGCATCGTGGGGATGGTCGGCGCGTTCTTGAACGTCGGCACGTGGATGGAGACGCGGGCCACCTTGTCGGTGCCGTTCGTGACCACTTTGTAGGACAGCTGGCCTCGGGGCGCCTCATGCATGTTCATGTACTCGCCGGGTTTGATGACCGGGATCTCGTTGCCGCAGTTGATCTTGCCGGCCGGCAGCGAATCGAGCGCCTGGCGGATGATCTTGATGCTCTCGAAGTTCTCAAGCGGACGCACCACCAAGCGGGCGAACACGTCGCCGGTGGGATAGACGCACTTCTTGAAATC
>CAMJGH010000055.1 GCA_946405185.1 uncultured Lachnospiraceae bacterium | reverse complement strand
GAGGCGAACTCAAAGATGTTCCCAAAGGACACAACTGCTACGAACTCTTCAAAAAAGTTTTAGGATACCTCGATGGCGTTACTGGTGTATACCAGACACCGCAGGGGTATTATGTGGAGGATTCTGACGTTGAAGAGTTCGACAAGGGATTCCCGCCCTAGCAGAAACTAAAGCTGCCGTGGCAGATTTTCTAAACGAAACTAAGGCGGAGAGCCGGGAAAAGAATCACTGGCTCTCTGCCGATTCCAGTTTGCAGAACAGACATACAATGGCTCCCACAATGCCATCATCGGCGGCGGGGAGCGGCATAGGAGAAAAGGTATGTATATAAAAAAGTACGAAAACTTTCATCTGGAAGAAATAATAAATCTGTATAGGAGCGTGGGCTGGATGAATTATCTTGAAAGAACCGACATCCTTGAAGAGGCCTATGCAAATTCTCTTTGTGTACTCGGAGCGTATGATTCTGATCGATTGGTGGGAATCATCCGAGCGGTCGGTGACGGCCAGACGATAGTGTTCGTGCAAGATATTATCGTTTTGCCGGAGTACCAAAGAAAGGGTATCGGAACAAAGCTGCTGAAAGCCGTCGTGGAAAAGTATAAGAATGTTTACCAGATGGAACTGCTGACAGATAATACAGAAAAGACAAAGGCTTTTTATCGTTCAGTGGGCTTTGCCGCTTCAGACGATGTGGGCTGTGTTGCTTTTATAAGAATGTGAGCGGAGGAATTATGGATTATCGTAAAATCGAGCCGTGTGAATATGGAGTTGAAGACGTTGAAAAAGCGGTTCCGGGAAGGTATGATAGACAAGAACCTGTGGGGGGATCACCAGCCAAGGAGGAAAGGTGATCATTCTGAACGGCAAGACTCGGCGAACTGAAAGCGGAATTCGTACAGGATACGGAGATCGAGCGGTTTGAAGTCTGAGACAGAACCGTGAATCGGATGGGAAGGAGAACAAAATGGAATTCAGAGAGCTTGTAAAAAACCGGTATTCGTGCAAGAAGTACGGCAGCCGCCCGGTGGAGCCGGAGAAGCTGCAGGCCGTGCTGGAGGCCGGCCGCGTGGCGCCGACCGCCAAGAACCTGCAGGAGCAGCGCATCTACGTGGTACAGTCCGAAAAAGGCCTGGCCAGGATCGACGCCGTGACCCCCTGTCGCTACGGTGCGCCGGTGGTGCTCGTGGTGGCGTTTAACAAGGAGAACGTCTTCACCTATCCCGGCGGGAAGCGGGATTCCGGCGTGGAGGATGCCACCATCGTGGCCACCCACATGATCCTGGCGGCGGCCAACGAAGGGCTGGACTCCTGCTGGATCAATTTCCTGGATCCCGACAAGGCGGCCGAGGTGCTGGGGCTTCCGGAAAACGAGGAAGTGCTGATGTTCATGGACCTGGGGTATGCCGCGGAAGGCGCTGGGCCACTGGCCAATCACCACAGCCGGAAGGCGCTGGAGGAGACGGTCAGCTATTGCTGAGGGTAACACCCGGAAGAGGAGGAGCGGCATGAAACACCTGTTGACCGGCGGCATCGGGTTTCTCACATGGCTGGGCGGCGGCTGGTACTGGGGGATGGACTACACCTCCGGCGATCTGTACGAAGCGGAAGAACTGTACCGGGACGGGCATCCCATCCGGAAAAACCGCCTGATCTTTGTCAAGTGGCCGGAGGGAAACGTGTACGAGCCCATCAGAGCGGAAGACGGCGAATATCTGGGGAGGCCCGCTTTCTGGGAGGGGAGTCTCTACTGCCTGCTGGTCAGCTTTCCGCAGGAGACCATCCGCATCCTGCGGTGGGACCCGGAGGAAGACCAAGTGACCGAAACCGCCGCGCTTCCCCTGCAGGCGGTGCCGGACTGCTACAATCTGATGCTGGACATTGCTCCGCTGACGCTGGTGCGCCAGGGGGCGGAAAACCGCTTCCAGATGGTCTGGCCGGAGAAGGGGGATTTCGCCATCGGCGAGCGCGAGACCTTCGATTACCGCGAGGGGGACCGGCTGATCTTTGCCCGGTGGGAAGAAGACCCGGACTACCGGGAAGAGTACGTGATCCGGCATTATCCGGACGGAGAGATCCTTGAGAGCGGAAACGGTACCGTGCAGACCATGCCGGACGGGCAGAAGTGGCTGCTCACTTGAAACCGAAAAGAGGCAGAAGTCATCCTGGATGAGAAGAACATTGTGGACATGTTCACCGCGTTCGCGCGGCACATGACCGAGACGACCATGATCCTGGATACCGGCACGGTGCGCAAGGAACTGCTGGATATCCGGGCGGAACTTCTGCTGAAAAGGGAAAAAGAGAGGGAAAGAACATGACAAGACGATTGCTGGCTGTGATCCTGACGGCCGTGCTCATCCTGGGACTGGCCGCCTGCGGGCAGCGGGAGAAGACGCCGGAGGCGTCGAAAACCAGGACGTCTTCCGACTGTGAGGACCGCGAAGACCGTGAAGACCGTGACGAAGACGATAAGGAAGATGGGACAAACGGTGGCTGGTGGGGCTCCCGGGGGGAAGAAGATCCCGAAACGGAAGAGCCGGCCAAAGAGTCCACACGCGGGGGAGCGGCAGCGGAATCCACCGGGCGGGAACCGGCAGCCCCTGAGACTGAAAAAGAGGAGACGAAGGAACCCGAGACCACCGGGGAGGAGACAAGGAGACCCATCCCGGAGGATCTGACGACGGTCAAACTGGAAGTCGCCGAAGCGTATATGGATTCCTATGGGGCTCTCTGGACCAATCTGATCGAGCCGCTGAAATACGAAGGCATCGACCTGCAGGTGGTCTCGTCGGACTCCACGGGCTCCGAACCGTGGTATGAAACGGACATCGATCTGCTGCCCAGCACTCAGCTGTCCTTTTTCCTCAGCGATACGAACGTGAAGACAGGAGGCATCCTGTGCCCCATCGCGTACCTGTATACATGGCCGATGAACATCTATTCGTCGGAATACACGTCGCTGGATGAGATCCAGCCGGGGGATACCGTTGCGATCACCGTTGAATCGGTGGACCGCTGCCTGGAGATCCTGGAAGCCGCAGGCCTGATCCGTCTGAGCCCGGACCGTCCCGAACATCCGGAAGTCCTGTATGGGGAACAGGAGGAGTACATAGAGAAAGTGGTAGAGGAGTATCTGGTGGATATCACCATCGATGCCTGTATCATGGAAACCGGAGCCATGTACGGGATCGGCCTCCCTGTAGATGCGAAAGCGTGCGTCGTGCAGAGCCAGATGGCGGATATGGAAAGGGCGCAGTTCGGCCGGGACTTAAACTGCCTGTTTGAAGCGCCTCTGACATATGAGGACGATATGACGGTCCTGCTGGCCCGGATCGAGGATATGAAGGGCCCGGTGAAGCGGGAAGCGTACGAAAAGGTTGTGAAAGCCTATCAGTCCGACCTGACGGTACAGAAGATGGCGGAACTGAACATGACCGCTACCTGCCCGGCCGGGTGGGATATCGATCTGTTCGCACCGTACCGCTGATCACGCACGGATGGTCAGGATGTAAAATGAATCAAACTTTGGCCATGTCCCTCTGCCGGCGGCAGAGGAGAGGCTCCATCGGAACGGGAGATGAGCATGCGCATTCTGTTTATCCGTCACGGAGAACCGGATTATAAGAACGACTGCCTGACCGCCAACGGCCGGGCACAGGCGGCCGCGGCGGCTGCGCGCCTGAAGCGCGAGGGCATCACGAAGATCTTTTCCTCGCCCAACGGGCGGGCCAAAGAGACCGCCTCCTACACGGCGGATCTGCTGGGGCTGCCTGTCACGGTGCTGGAGTGGCTTCACGAGATCGACTGGGGCGGCCCGGGCGTGCCGGCTGACGGGCATCCATGGACGCTGGGGGATAAGATGATCGAGGAGGATGATTTTGATTTCTTCCGTGAGGACTGGCGAAAACACCCGTTTTTTGCGAAGAACAAAGCGCTTGCCTGCTATGACCGGGTTGCAAAAGAGGCGGACGGCCTTCTGGCTGCGCACGGCTTCCGGCATGAGGGGACGCGGTTTTTCTGTGAGGCAGAGGAAGAAGAGACCATCGCCGTCTTTTATCATGGCGGGTCCGGTGCCTGTGTGCTGGCGCATCTGCTGTCTCTTCCGTTCCCGTACGTGTGCGTGGTGTTTCCATACGGGCTGACGTCCATTTCGGAACTGGCGTTTCCGGTGAAGAAGCAGGCGTACGTGCACCCGCATGTGCAGCTGTTCAACGATGTCGCGCACGTGACCGTGGGCGATGCCGCCTGGGTGGCGGAAAACTGACCGGCAGGACCGGTCTGCCCGGCGGCTGACAGGTGCAGCTTGTTTTATGGTAATGATGCTGGGGTCAAAACAAGTTTTGCCCCCAACTATGACACGCAGCACGCACGCTGCGCGTGCCATGTGCTGCTAAAACACTCAGAACTCCCGCCATTTTGCGCTTTTCAAGCGCAAAATCGCTCCGTTCTTCGTGTTTTGCGGGTCCCAAGTTCAGAAACGTGCATGCAAGCATGCCCGTTCTGACCTTTTGACCCTGATGTCATGGTTATGGAAAGAAGGGAACATCATGCAGTACCGCAGTGACAGGACCGGCACACCGCTGTCCGTGTTGGGATACGGGTGCATGCGCTTTACGCGCAAGGGAAATGCCATCGATCTGGACAAGGCGGAGCAACAACTGCTGGCCGCTTACGAGGCCGGCGTGAACTATTACGATACGGCCTACATCTACCCCGGCAGCGAAGCGGCGCTGGGCGAGATCCTCGAACGGAACCACCTGCGGGAGAAGGTGTTTGTGGCCGACAAGCTGCCGCAGTACCTGGTGCGGTCGCGCGCGGGACTGGAGAAGTACTTTCAGGAGCAGCTGTCGCGCCTGCGCACCGACTATATCGATTTCTATCTGATGCACCACATGACCGACGTGGCCATGTGGGAGAAACTGAAGGACGCTGATGTCATCGCCTGGATCGACGAGAAAAAGAAGAGCGGGCAGATCAGGCGTATCGGGTTTTCTTACCACGGCAATTCGGAGCATTTTCTGGAGATCCTGAACGCGTACGACTGGGATTTCTGCCAGATCCAGTACAACTATCTGGACGAGGTGAGCCAGGCGGGCCGCATCGGACTGGAGGCGGCCGCCGCCAAAGGCATCCCGGTGATCATCATGGAGCCGCTGCGGGGCGGCCGGCTGGTGAACGCCCTGCCGGCGGAGGCGAAGGCGGCCATGCAGGCCTCCGGGCGGGCGTGGTCCGCCGCGGAGTGGGGTCTGCGGTGGCTCTATGACCAGCCGGGCGTCACGGTGGTGCTTTCCGGCATGAACAGCCGGGAGATGGTGCTGGAAAACTGCCGCATCGCGGATGAAGCCACGCCCGGGTGCCTCACAGACGATGACCAGCGGGTGCTGGCAGATGTCTGTCGGGCTATCCGGGCCGGCGAGAAAGTGGGCTGCACCGGCTGCCGGTACTGCATGCCCTGCCCGCAGGGGGTGGACATCCCCGGGATCTTCCGGTGCTGGAACGCGCTGTATACCGATGGAAAGAAAGCGGGCCGCAAACAGTTCATGCAGACGGTAGCGCTGACAAAGCAGGCGGCTTTCGCCTCCCAGTGTGTGGGGTGCGGCAAGTGTGAGAAGCACTGTCCGCAGAGCATCCCCATACGGGAAAAGCTGAAAGAAGCGGACAAAGAACTGATGCGGCCGTCCGACCGGCTGCTGTACGGGACCATGCGCACCATCCTGTATAAGATCCCGGCGAAACGGAAAAAGGAGAACGCGTGAGCGGACGATACCGGACGCTTGTCATCGGAAAAGAGGAAGAAGGACGGACCGTGGGAGAGATCCTGCGGTCTGTTCTTGGCATGTCCGCCTCCCGCATCCGGTCGGTCAAGTTTGATGCGGCAGGGCTTTTGCTGGACGGTGAGCGGGTGCGCACATCCGCGGCCGTCCGCGCCGGCCAGTGCCTGCAGATCCTGCTGACGGATTCAGATAATAAGCCGGACAAGCTCCTTCCGTTTGACATGCCGCTGCACATCCTGTACGAGGATGAGGATCTGATCGCTCTCGCCAAGCCGGCCGGCATCGTCATGCACCCGTCCCAGGGGCATCCGTACGATACGCTGGCCAACGGCGTGCGGGCGTACTTTGACCAGGCGGATGCGGCAGCCCGGGTGCATTGCATCGGACGGCTGGACAAAGACACCTCCGGAGCGGTGCTCTTTGCCAAAAACGCGGAAGCGGCCCGGCTTCTTGAGCGGCCCGGCGCAGTGAAAAAGCAGTATCTGGCGTTCTGTGAAGGAGAACTGGAAGGCGACGGCTGGCAGGTGATTGACCGGCCGATGGAAGGCTGCCGCCGGGAGGACGGGATGCTCGTCATGACGGAGGGCGGACGGCCCGCCGTCACCCGATACCGCGTGAGAAACTGCGCGGAAGGGATGACCGCCCTGGACGTGGAGATCGAAACGGGAAGGACCCACCAGATCCGGTATCACTTTGCCTCCTTGGGACACCCTTTGGTAGGCGATGCGCTGTATGGGCACGGAAGCGCTCTGATCGGACGGACGGCCCTGCATGCGGCCTTCCTGACGTTTGTCACACCGTTCACCCACCGGACGATAACGGTTGAGGCGCCGGTGCCGGAGGATATGGGGAGGCTTGCTCTTTTGTGAAAGTTCTGCTATAATGTCGGCTGTTTTTTTGAGAAGAAGACAGGGGCCGGTTTATGAAGCAGCGGCCCGAGGGAGACAACAGCAAGATGAGCGGCAATCAAGGCAGCAGCAAAAATAAAAAGAAGGGAAGAGGGCGCCGCAGGAAGCACCTCCAGATCGTGATCATCGTCATGGAGCTGGTGCTGATCCTGGGACTGGCCGGAGGCCTCTGGTGGCTGGTGAAAGCCGGCAACGGCGAGGATCCGCAGAGCGCCATTCAGTATATCTTCCGCCACAACAGCACCGATGAAGCCAGCCGGGCTTCCGGTAGCTGGGTGGTGAACCCGGGTGATCCGGAACATGATCCGGACGACTACGAATCGCGCGAACAGCGCTCCGGCCTGATCGATAACCCGACGCCGGAGATGTGTGACCAGTACTGGCAGAACTCCTGCTTCTTCGGGGATTCGATCGTGCTCGGCTACAAGATCTACCTGGAAGCCCATCACAAGGGCGAAGGGGCCATGGGCAATCCCACGTTCGGCGCGCTGATCGGATACGATCTGGGCAGTGCCATGCACGCGGGCGGCAACAATCACCCGCTGTATCTGGGCATCCCCACCACCATCTTTGACATTGCGGCGCAGGAGAAGCCGGACAAGATCATCCTGTCCTTCGGCATCAACGACCTGGGCATGGGCAACACGGAGTACGTGTACGACAACTATCAGAAGGCCATCAGCCTGCTGAAGACCATCTGCCCGGATGCTCAGATCTACGTGGTCAGCTGCACCAACATCTACGCCGGCCGCGAGCAGGGCAACCGCAACAACGAGAGCGTCCGCCAGCTCAATCAGCTGATGAGCGACTACTGCGATGCCAACGGGTACGGGTTCATCGACGTGGCCTCCTACCTGGTGGACGGCGACGGGTCCCTCTACTCGGGGTACACCGCGGATTTCTTCGTGCACCTGAACAACAACGCCTACGACACCTGGCTGTCGGTGTTCCGGCGGTATGCCTACTGGCAGCTGTCCGGCAAGTTTGCGCCGGAGGAGATGTTCCCCATCACCTGGCCGAACGCGCGCAGCAAGCCGGCGGTGGTTGAAAACTATACCGATGCCCTGCAGTCCATGGCGGATGAGCAGGAGACGGCTACCGAGCCGCCCACTACAGCTGCTCCCGAACCGGCTCCTGAGCCGGTGACCGAGGCGCCTGTCACGGAAGCGCCCGCCACCACGGCGGCACCCGAGACACAGCCTGCCGAAGCGCCCACCACCACGGCTGCGCCGGAGACACCGGCCACGGAAGCGCCCACCACCACGGCGGCACCGGAAACGCCGGCGCCCGCACCGGAAACACCGGCTGCAGAGCCTCCCGCACCGGAAGGCGGCGGCGAGACACAGGCAGCCCCGGCGGAAGCGTCCGCAGGCTGACCGGACAGAACCGCACAAAAGAAACGAACAAAAAGAACCGGCCGATGCCTTCTGGCACCGGCCGGTTTTGCATGCTAAACAGAACTTTTTCGTGAAACGATTTACAGCGCGCCCGCGCGTTTGGCCAGGGCGAGGTTGCCGAGGATGGGGCAGTCGTCCACGATGAGATAATCGAAGCCCGGGATCTCGTGCTTCTTGAGCTCCAGGTAGGTGGGCGTGGCCATGCCGCCGGAGATGCGGATCAGCGGATCGAGCGGCAGCACTTCCTTGGCCTCCTCGATGGTGGTGCGCAGCACCCCCTGCATGGCGGAGAGCACGGCGGCGAACATCTGCTCGCGGGTGGAACCGAGCGTCAGGCCGTTCCAGGAAGCGGTCTTTTTCTCCAGGCTCTGGCGGTCACCGGAGAGGTACGGCGTGAAGGTGACGGGGTTGTCGGCCAGCCAGGTGCGGATGCAGTGCGGCACAAACTCGTCAAAGTAAGTCTTCTTGTCCATATCCCGGCAGAACTGCTTGTAGAACCAGTCCACGGCGAACCCGCCGGCGGTGGTGGAGTAGATCTGCCACAGGCCCGGGATGGCGGCGTTGCGCAGGTAGTAGTGCGGGTTGGTGACCGGCCTGTCGGTGAGGATGCTGACCATCTCGGAGGAGCCGGTGGTGTTCATGATGCGGCCGGCGGTCTCGTTGCCGGCGCCCATCTGCGCGGCGGCCACATCGTTGGTGCCGGCACAGACGGTGATGCCTTCGTGCAGGCCGAGGAGCTTGGCCGGCTCGGGCAGCAGCTGGCCGTGCGGTGTGCCGGGCGCGTAGATCTTTCCGAACCATTTGTGCTCAAGGCCTAAGGCATCCAGCACCGTGTCGGACCAGTCGCCCTGCGTGGTGGTCTCATAGACGCCCATCATGGAGGCGTTGACCAGATCCACCATCCATTCGCCGGTCAGCTTCTTGTGGATGTAGGTGGGCAGATGGCCGATGCGGGCGGTCTTCTCGTAGACCCACGGCTCGTTCTTCCTGAACCAGTAGAAGGTCATGGCGGAGCAGCCGCCGGCAAACGGATAGATGCCGGAGATGGAGAGGTACTTGTCGTTGCCGATCAGGCGGTCGATGTCCGCGGACTCCGCGCGGCTGCGGCGGTCCAGATGGGTGATGAGGTTGGGATAGACCGGATCGCCGTTCTCATCCAGGAACACCGGGGAGGGAGAGAAGGTGTCGTAGCAGACCAGGCCGACCTGGTCGCGCAGTTCCGCATCCAGTTTGGCGGCGGCGCGGCCGAGAGCGCCCCAGAGGTCCTCCGGCTTCATTTCGTTCTTCTCACCGGGGAGGATCATAAAGGGATATTCTTCCTTCGCCCACTGCAGGGTGCGGGAATCTTCGGAGAGCAGGGAAAGCTTGACGGCACTGGTGCCGAAATCGATAGACAGAATGACCATGATAAACCTTCCTTTCCGGCCGCATGCGGCCACCTTCACGTTACCGAAATCCGGAGCTAATGTCAAGTTTACACAAGCATCTCTTTGTGATAAAATACGACTGGTTTCTGAGCGGAAGCCTGTTTCTTTATGGGCTGTATCGGAAAGAGGCAAGGAGGAGTCATGAAAAAGATCCATGGAATCATCATTCCCGCGGTGACGCCGTTCGACGAAACGGATGCCGTGCGCCTGGACTGGCTGGGGGACAACATCGCCCGGTGGAACCAGACGGCGGTCGCGGGCTATATGTGCCTGGGGAGCAACGGTGAGTTCAAGGCCGTTGACGACAGTGAATCCCTGGCCATCATCCGCACCTTTGCGGAGGTCAAGCGCGACGACAAGTCCCTGATCTGCGGCATCGGGCGGGAGTCTCTGGCCATGACGCTGCGCTTCATGGACCGCGTGGTCACGGAAGTGAGCGGCATTGACTATCTGTCGGTGCTGGTGCCGCACTATTTTGCGGGCCGCATGACGGACGAAGCCGTCATCGGGTATTACACGGCCATCGCGGACCGCGCGCCGCTGCCCGTCCTGCTGTACTGCGCGCCGGCGTTTGCCAACGGCGTGAAGATCTCGGCCAAGGCCCTTGCCGAGCTGGCCGGCCACCCGAACATCGCGGGCATCAAGGATACTTCGAAAGACATGATGGCCGCCTACATGGATGCTGCCGGAAACCGCGAGGATTTCCAGATCATCGCCGGTTCGGTCTCCAACCTCGGCCTGTGCATGCAGCGTGGCGGCGAGGCCGGCGTGGTGTCGGCTGCCAACTACTTCCCGGCGGAGTGCGCGAGGATCATCCGCGTGCTGGATTCCGAAGGCGTGGAAGCGGCTGTCGCGTACTGCGATGAAGTGAAGAAGCTGTCGGCTGCCACGGGCGGCCGTGACAGTGTGGCGGGCGTCAAGGCCGCCATGAACCTGCTGGGTTACGAGGCCGGTGTGCCCCGCAAGCCGGTCCTGCCGGTGTCCGAAGAGGGCCTGGCCTTATACCGCACGGCTTTGTCGGAAGCCGGCATGCTCGACTGAGAGGAAGGAGAGAACATGAAGATCGCAATGGGATGTGACCCGAACGCAACGGCTTTCAAGGCCGCCATCAAGGCTTACGTGGAAAGCCTCGGCCACGAAGTGGTGGACTACGGCAGCGATGATCCGATCTACGCCAACGTGGCGTTTGCGGTGGCTGAGGACGTGGTGGCTGGCAAGGCTGACCGCGGCATGCTCTTCTGCGGCACCGGCATCGGTGTGGCGCTGGCCGCCAACAAGGTGAAGGGCGCGTACGCCGCCACCGTGACGAACGTCTACCAGGCGCAGCGCGCGGTGCTTTCCAACAACGCCAACATCATCACGATGGGCGCTCAGGTGACCGGCATCGAAGTGGGCAAGATGATGGCCAAAGAGTATCTTTCCTACACCTACGATCCGAATTCCCGCTCCGGCGCGAAGGTGGACCGCATCCTCGAATACGAGCGCGAAGGAAAGTAACGGAGGGCGGCAATGGAAAAGAAAGAGCTGCTGAAGCTGGAACTCGAAGCGGCGCGCTGCCGGCGCAACGTGATCCGCATGGTGGAAGCCAGCCATCACGGTCATCTGGGCGGGGCGCTGTCCTGCCTGGACATCGTGACGGCACTTTACTTCTACAAGATGAACGTGGATCCGCAGGATCCGAAAAAAGCCGACCGTGACCGGTTCCTCTTATCCGCCGGCCACAAGTGCATGGTGCAGTACGCCGTGCTGGCCGAAAAAGGCTTCTTTGACAAGAAAGTGCTGGATACCTACGGGTCTCTGGGCACGCACATTCCGGGCCATCCGGACATGAAGAAGCTCCCGGGCGTCGAAGCCAACACCGGCGCTTTGGGCCACGGCCTGGCCATCGCCCTCGGCATGGCGCTGGGCGCCAGAATGGATGAGAACGGAGCGAAGGTCTACACCGTGATGGGTGACGGCGAGCTGGCCGAAGGCTCCAACTGGGAAGCCGCCGCGGCCGCCGCGCAGCACCATGCGGACAATCTGGTGGCCTTCGTGGATTTCAACGGCCTGCAGATCTCCGGCAAGGTGAGCGACGTCAACGACTATTCCAACGTGGCAGACCGCTTCCGCGCGTTCGGCTGGGCCGTGAGAGAGATCGACGGCAACGACATGGCGCAGATCGTGGACGTGCTGGACGCCGTGCCGTTTGAGGCCGGAAAGCCGAACTGCATCGTGGCGCACACCGTGAAGTCCAAGGGTGTGTCGTTTGCCGAGAACGTGGCGGGGTATCACTACTGGTCTCCGAAGGGCGAGGAGCTGCAGACGGCCATCGCCGAGACCGAAGCCCGCATCGCGGAGCTTGAGAAGGAGGTGCAGGCATGATCGGAGAGAAGAAAGACCCCCGCAAGACATTCGGCGCCGCCGTCTCCGCCATGGCGGAAGAGGATAAGCGCATCGTGGTGCTGTCCGCGGACAGCGGCTTCTCCAGCGGCTTCAAGGAATTCGCCAAGGCTCATCCGGAGCGCTACCTCGAGTGCGGCATCATGGAGCAGGGCGTGACCGGTATTGCCGCCGGCCTCGCCACCACCGGCAAGATCCCGGTGTTCTGCGCCATCGCGCCGTTCGTCACCTGCCGCAACTACGAGATGTTCCGCAACGACCTGGGCTACATGGGCCAGAACGCCAAGATCGTGGGCCGCAACGGCGGCTTCACCTACTCGGATCTGGGCGCTACCCACCACTCGCTGGAGGATTTCGCCATCATCCGCATGATTCCCGGCGTGGTGGCCATCAACCCGCAGGATCCGGGCGAGATCCGTCAGGCCTCCAGGGCCATGATCGAGCATGACGGTCCGGTCTACATGCGCATCGGCAACCCGCCCATCCCGGAACTGTTCCCGGAGGAGCCGTTCGTGATCGGCAAGGGCCGGATGATCCGTGAGGGCAGCGATGTCACGCTGATCTCCACCGGCACCGCGACGGCCGCTGCCATCGAAGCGGCCAACGCCCTGGCCGCGGAAGGCATCAGCGTGGAGCTGATCGGCATGCCCACCATCGTCCCGCTGGACGAGGAGATGGTCCTGGCTTCCGCCGTGAAGACCGGCCGCGTGGTGACCGTCGAGGAGCATTATGCGCACGGCGGCCTGGGCACGCTCGTGGCGGAACTGCTGGCGGAGAAGCACCCGACGCGCATGAAGATGCTGGGTGTGCCGAAGGTGTATGCCACCAGCGGCCCGTACGATGAACTGCTGCATTTCTATGGTCTGGATGCTGAGGGGATCGCGGCCTCCGTGCGCGGTTTCCTGGCCGAATAAAGGAGGATACCACCATGAAATTCTTTATCGACACCGCGGATGTGGATGCCATCCGCGAAGCCAATGACATGGGCATCATCTGCGGCGTGACCACCAACCCGTCCCTGATCGCCAAGGAAGGCCGCGACTTCAACGAAGTCATCAAAGAGATCACGTCCATCGTCGACGGCCCTATAAGCGGGGAAGTCAAGGCCACCACGACGGATGCCCCCACCATGATCGAGGAAGGCCGCGCCATCGCCGCCATCCATCCGAACATGGTCGTCAAGATTCCCATGACCGCGGAAGGCCTGAAGGCCACCAAGGTGCTCGCTTCCGAAGGCATCAAAGTCAACGTGACGCTGATCTTCTCGGCGGCGCAGGCGCTGCTGGCGGCCCGCGCGGGTGCAGCGTTCGTCTCCCCGTTCCTCGGCCGTCTGGATGACATCTCCATGCCGGGCATCGACCTGATCGAGGCGGTGGCGGACATCTTCGCCATCCACGGCATCGAGACCGAGATCATTGCGGCTTCCGTCCGTTCCCCCATCCATGTGATCGACTGCGCCAAGGCCGGTGCGGATATCGCCACCGTGCCCCCGGCGGTCCTGAAGCAGATGATCAAGCATCCGCTGACGGATGCCGGCATCGCCAAGTTCCAGGCGGATTACCGCGCGGTCTTCGGGGACTGATCCGCTGTCTGCCATAACCGTTACCGGCCGGAGCCTGCGGGTTCCGGCCGCTTCTGAACAGGAGTGCTTATGAAGTTCACGTTTGCGCACAACAACATCAACGTCAACAACATGGAGGAGTCCATCGCCTGGTATGAGAAGGCGTTCGGGCTGACCGTCAGCCGCCGGCGCGTGGCGGACGACGGCTCGTTTGAGATCGTCTATCTGACGGACGGCGTGACGCCGCACCTGCTGGAACTGACCTGGATGCAGGAGTATGACCGCCCGTACGATCTGGGCGACAACGAGATCCATCTGGCCATGGCAGTGGACGATTACGAAGCAGCCCGGAAGCTGCACGAAGAGATGGGATGCATCTGCTTTGTGAACCCGAAGATGGGCATCTATTTCTGCGAGGATCCGACGGGCTACTGGGTGGAAGTGGTGCATGCGAAGAAGTGAGGAGATCATGGAGATGACGCCGGATGTGGACGTGTGCGAGGAAGTGCACGTCCATGATGACCGCTTGCGGACCGTGGCGGAACGCCTGCCGGACGAAGAGAAGCTCTACGACCTGGCAGAGCTGTTCAAGGTGTTCGGGGATTCCACCCGCATCCGCATCCTGTTTGTGCTCTTTGAAGAGGAGGTGTGCGTGTGCGATCTGGCCGAAGCCCTGTCCATGACGCAGTCGGCTGTCTCACATCAGCTGCGCATCCTGAAGGCCAACGACCTGGTGAAGGCCCGGCGCGAGGGCAAGCAGGTGTTCTACTCGCTGGCAGACGGGCACGTGCGCACGATCATCGGCCAGGGGCTGGAGCACATCGAGGAATAAAAAAACGCTGCCGCATACGCGGCAGCGCTTTTCATTTTTCCGTTCAGCCGATCACCGTGACATTGGCCGCCTGAAGACCCTTGGCGCCGTCAACCACATCGAATTCCACTTCCTGACCCTCGTCAAGTTTCTTGAAACCTTCCATATTCAGGCTGGAATAGTGAACAAAGATGTCGTTGCCGTCCTTGTCCTGGATGAAGCCGTATCCCTTCTGATTGTTGAACCACTTAACTTTGCCTTGCATTTGGTGTGCCCCCTCTGTCATGTTCCGAAAATGCGCCCGGAAGCGCGATTTGTAACAGCGTTAGTGTAGCATAATCAAAACAAAACGTCAAAGGGTACCTCAAAAAGATTGGAGGCAGATTTTGATTGTACTGAAATAAATACAACTTGCCAGCAAGATAAATGTGGAAACATGACTGCAGATGATAAGAAAGATCAATTTTTAGTTGAGAGATTTTGTCGTGATTGTAGAAAACGTAACAATCTCGTTGACGGCAGACGAAAAACGCACTATATTCGTAGGGATAATAACAGGATCCGTATCAGAAGGATCGGAGGAGGACTATGGCACGTTTTCTGACGGGAGTGCGTCTGCACGATTACGGCCGGGGGCCGCTGGTGGATCTGTTTTCGAAGGCAAAAGCCGATGGGTTTGACACGGTGCAGCTGGCGCTGCCGAAAGCCGCAGCCGGGGTTTCCTCGTTTGCGGACGTGACGCCGGAGGTTGTCGCGGAAGTCAACGCAGCCATCGCCGCGACAGGTGTCACGGTGGCGGTCATGGGGTGCTACGTGCAGATGGGCATCGACGATGACGTCCAGCGCGAGAAGAATGTGGCCACGTATCTGTCCCAACTGCCCAACGCCGCCGCCATGAAGGCGCTGTGCATCGGCTCGGAGACCACCGAGATGTATCACTATCCGGCCGGCACCACGCATGAGCGCGGGCAGTATTTCTTCTGCAAGAGCCTGGAGAAGATCCTCCCGGAGGCGGAGCGCCTCGGCGTGCAGGTGGCCATGGAGCCGGCCTGGCACCATTCGGTGGGGGATGTGATCTCCGCGAAGCGCGTCATCGACACCATGCAGAGCCCGAACCTGAAGGTCATCTTTGATCCGGCCAATCTGGTCTCGTGGGACAAGAAGGATGACCAGCAGCGCATCTGGGACCAGGCAGGCGAGCTGATCGGCGACCGGATCATCGTGGTGCACATGAAAGGTATGCAGTTCACGCCGGACGGGACCAAGTTTGCCTATACGCACTTTGACGATTCCTGCGTGGATTTCGAAGGGGCGTTCCGGATGCTGCGTCAGCTGCCGCAGACCCTGCCGGTGCTCCGGGAGGACGCGGACATCGCCATTGTCAAAGAAGAACTCGCTTACATGAAGAGCTTTTTCTAAAGAGAGAACAGGAGTGTTATGAGCAAGATCCAGATGACAACGCCGCTTGTGGAGATGGACGGCGACGAGATGACCCGGATCCTGTGGCAGTGGATCAAGGACGAACTGATCCTGCCGTTCGTGGATCTGAAGACCGAGTACTACGATCTGGGGCTGGAATACCGGGAGAAGACCGGTGACCAGGTGACCAAAGATTCCGCGTACGCCGCGCTGAAGTACGGCGTGGCCGTCAAGTGCGCCACCATCACCCCGAACGCCGCGCGCGTGAAGGAGTACGGCCTGTCGCAGATGTGGAAGAGCCCGAACGGCACCATCCGCGCCATCATGGACGGCACGGTCTTCCGCGCGCCCATCCTGGTCAGGGGGGTGGAGCCGTACGTGAAGAACTGGAAGAAGCCCATCACCATCGCCCGCCACGCCTACGGCGATGTCTACCGCAACACCGAGATGTCCGTTCCGGCCGGCAGCCGGGCGGAGCTGGTGGTCACGGCTCCCGACGGGACCGAGAAGCGGGCGCTCATCCACGATTTTGCGGGGGACGGCATCGTGCAGGGCATGCACAACCTGGATGCCTCCATCGAGAGTTTTGCCCGCAGCTGCTTCCGCTTTGCGCTGGAAAAGAAGGAGGACCTGTGGTTCTCCTCCAAGGATACCATCTCCAAGATCTACGATCACCACTTCAAGGATATCTTCCAGCAGATCTACGACGAAGAGTTTGCCGAAGCCTTCAAGGAGGCCGGCATCACCTACTTCTACACGCTGATCGACGATGCCGTGGCGCGCGTGGTGAAATCCGACGGCGGCATGATCTGGGCCTGCAAGAACTATGACGGCGACGTCATGAGCGATATGATCGCCACGGCCTTCGGGTCGCTGGCCATGATGACCAGTGTTCTGGTCAATCCGGACGGGAAGTTTGAGTACGAGGCGGCCCACGGCACGGTGCAGCGGCACTACTACCGGTACCGTGACGGGGAGGAGACTTCCACCAACTCCGTGGCCACCATCTTTGCCTGGAGCGGCGCCCTGCGCAAGCGCGGCGAGCTGGACGGTCTGGCGGATCTGTGCGCCTTTGCGGACCGCCTGGAAGCAGCCACGCTTGCCGTCATCGAGAGCGGCGTCATGACCAGGGACCTGTACCTGATCAGCACGCTGCCCGAAAAGAGAACTGTCAACAGCCTGGAGTTCATCCGGGCCATTCGACGGGAACTGGAGAGATCCGCTTCCTGAGGAGGTTTTTGCTGTGGAAAGAGCCCTCATCGTCAATAAGAACACCAATCTGCTCGAACTGGAAGAGCACATCTACCATCTGGTCAATGTCGACGATCCCAACACCTACCGGAACATGTTCCCGTACGATGAGATCCCGAAGGTGGCCTTCAACAACCGTATCGTGCCGCACAACATGCCGGAGGAGATCTGGATCACGGATACCACTTTCCGTGACGGGCAGCAGTCGCGCGCGCCGTACACGCCGGAGCAGATCCTGTGGATCTACGACCATCTGCATCTGCTGGGCGGCCCCAAGGGCATCATCCGCACCTCCGAGTTTTTCATCTATTCCAAAAAGGATCAGGAGGCGCTCTACAAGTGCATGGAGCGCGGCTATGAGTTCCCGCAGATCACCAGCTGGATCCGCGCCACCCGCGGGGATTTCCTGCTGGTCAAGGATCTGGGCCTGAAGGAGACCGGCATTCTGGTCAGCTGCTCGGACTACCACATCTTCTACAAGCTGAAGATGACCCGCCAGCAGGCCATGTTCCACTATCTGCACATCATCCGTGAGTGCCTGGAGGTGGGCATCATCCCGCGCTGCCATCTGGAGGACGTCACGCGCGCGGATATCTACGGCTTCGTCATCCCGTTCTGCGTGGAGCTGATGAATCTGGAGAAGATCTACCACATGCCCGTCAAGATCCGCGTCTGCGATACCATGGGGTACGGCGTGAACTATTCGGGCGCCGTGACGCCGCGCTCGGTGCAGGGCATCATCTACGGCCTCACGCTGCACGCCGGCGTCCCGTCCGCGCAGCTGGAGTGGCACGGCCACAACGATTTCTACAAGGCCGTCACCAACGCCACCACCGCCTGGATCTACGGCTGCAGCGGCGTCAACTGCTCGCTGTTCGGCATCGGTGAGCGCACCGGCAACACGCCGACGGAGGCCATGGTCTTTGAGTACGCTCAGCTGAAGGGGACGCTGGACGGCATGGACACCACCGTCATCACGGACATCGCCGAGTACTTCGAGAAGGAGATCGGCGAGGAGATCCCGGAGCGCACGCCGTTCGTGGGCAAGAACTTCAACGTGACCCGCGCCGGCATCCACGCCGACGGCCTGCTGAAGAACGAAGAGATCT
>CAMJGH010000054.1 GCA_946405185.1 uncultured Lachnospiraceae bacterium | reverse complement strand
AAGCCGGCCTGGCCGGGTTCGACCGGACCGGGCAGGGTTTCGCAGACGTTGCGCAGGAACGCGATGCGCGACACGCTCTTGCCGCGCAGTTCGCCGCCGCGCGCCCACCAGACCACTTCATCTTCGCCCGGGTAAAAGGTTTCGCCGTGCGTGCAGTACCCGCCCTGGACCATGATCTTCCAGAAGCGGCGGGTCATCTCCTCGCCGGTCATGTTTCCCCACGGCTCCGGAAGGGTGCCTTCGTAGCGGCACTCGTCGTTGATGAAGGGCTTGCCATAGACGCACTGCATTTCGGCCACGCGGTTGAGCTGTTTGGACTGCCACGAGATGTGCGTCACGTTCGGGCGGCTCCAGTCCCACGGCTTGAAGCAGTTGTGGTTGGACAGCAGATGCCCGTACGGATCATGGGAGGCCACAAACTCTTCGATCTCCTCCCAGTCGGCCAGCGTTTTGGCGGGCGAGAGGTCATACTCGTTGGCGAGCGACCACCACAGGTTCGGGAGCGCAGCAAACCGGCGCAGCAGGTAATCCAGATACGTGAGGTTATCCTGCTGCGGCATGGCGTCCAGCCCCCACCGATCGTACGGGTGGAACAGGATCAGATCCGCCTGGATGCCCAGGCTGGCCAGCTGCGCAAGCCGGGCTTCGAAGGCATCCCAGAAGGCGAAATCCGGATGGTCCACATCCCACGAGCCGTCGGCGCGCTTCGTGAAGGCATAATGGTCCGGGTCGTTGTGATTATAGTTGTAGTGCTTGGGGAACACGCACAGGCGCACTTTGTTGAACGGCGCCTCGGAGAGCGTCTTCATGGTGCGGTCGATGAGGCCGGCATCCTGGTGCATCATCGCGTACACGGTGGTGCCGAACGGATAAAACCAGGAGCCGTCCGCGTACCGGAAGTGGGTGCCGTCGGCGCGCACGGGGCCGTGATGGTCTTTGTCCGCCTTATCGGCTTTCTCGGAGCCTTCGGCTTCAAACAGGCCGGACACTTTCCAGGTGTACGTGCCCGCCTTTAACGGCAGGAAGCGCACTATGTAGGTGCCGTTGCCGGCGTAGAAGCCTTTCACGCGGCGCACGTCTTTTCCGCAGGCAAACTCCGCCTCCAGGCCGATGACGGCCTGGGACCCTTCCGGTTCCGGGCCGGTAAAGCTCAGTTCGAACGTCTCGTACTGTCTCATGCTGCCCCCTCAGACCGGCGTGACAGCCGGTCCTTACACGTTGATCTCGGCGGAAAGCCCCAGCAGGTCTTTGTTCTCTTCCAGGATGGGCGCGATCTCCTCCTCGAGGAACTCCGCCACCTGCTCCGGTGCGCGGCCCACGTACCGGGCCGGCTCCATGAGGGCCTGCAGTTCGTCAAGCGACAGGCCGAAGGCCGGATCCGCCGCGATGAGCTGCAGCAGCGGGTTGTCACCGCCCTCCTCTTTCACCACGCGCCCCGCCTGCATGGACAGGGTGCGGATCTTTTCGTGCAGTTCCTGACGGTCGCCGCCGGCCTTGACGGCGTCCATCATGATGTTCTCGGTGGCCATGAACGGCAGTTCGGCCATCAGGTGCTTTTCGATGACCTTCGGATAGACCACCAGGCCGTCCACGACGTTCAGCATCAGATCCAGGATGCCGTCCACCGCGAGGAAGCCTTCGGGAATGCTCATGCGCTTGTTGGCGGAGTCGTCAAGCGTCCGCTCGAACCACTGCGTGGAGGACACGAACATGGGGTTCATGGCGTCGCTCATCACAAAGTCCGCCAGGGAGGCGATGCGCTCGGAGCGCATGGGGTTGCGCTTGTAGGCCATGGCCGACGAGCCGATCTGGTTCTTCTCGAACGGCTCCTCAATCTCCTTCAGGTGCTGCAGCAGCCGGATGTCGTTGGAGAACTTGTGAGCGCTCTGGGCGATGCCCGCCAGTACATTCAGCACGCGGCTGTCCACCTTGCGGGAGTAGGTCTGCCCGGACACCGGGTAGACGCCGGAGAAGCCCATCTTCTCGGCGATGCGGCGGTCCAGTTCACGCACTTTGGCGTGGTCGCCGTCAAAGAGCTCCAGGAAGGAAGCCTGCGTGCCGGTGGTGCCCTTCGAGCCCAGCAGCTTCATGGAGCCGATCAGGTAGTTCAGATCCTCATAGTCGAGTTTGAGTTCCATCAGCCACAGCGACGCGCGCTTGCCCACGGTGGTGGGCTGGGCCGGCTGGAAATGCGTGAAGGCCAGCGTGGGAAGGCTGCGGTTGGCCGCGGCAAACTTCGCCAGCTCGTTCATGACGTTGACGAGTTTTTTGCGGACCAGCTTCAGGGCCTCGGTCATGATGATCAGATCCGTGTTGTCGCCCACGTAGCAGGATGTGGCACCCAGGTGGATGATGCCCTTCGCGTTCGGGCACTGTACGCCGTAGGCGTAGACGTGGCTCATGACGTCGTGGCGGACCAGTTTCTCGCGCTCACGGGCTACATCGTAGTTGATGTCGTCCACATGGGCCTTGAGTTCGTCGATCTGCTCCTGCGTCACGGGCAGGCCCAGTTCATGTTCGGTTTCTGCCAGGGCGATCCAGAGCCTCCGCCAGGTGGTAAACTTCTTGTCCTGCGAGAAGATCTGCTGCATTTCGGGGCTGGCGTACCGCTCGGCCAGCGGTGTCTGATAACGGTCTGTAGGCATGGTTCCTCCTTAAGCGCCGTGCCGGACGCACGATGGATGAGCCGGGACGGACGACTGGCGCACATCCCCGCTGTTTGACGACAGTATCATACCCGATGGAGCCCGAAAAATCAATGTGAAGCGCTTTCACAAAATCAACACATTTCCCCTCTATACTCTTGATAATTTCTGCGGCCTTTCCTATAATTAACAGGTTCGGCCAAAAACCTGATTTTCCAAGGAGGCAGATCCGTGATCGAGGTAAAGAATCTGACGAAGGTGTACGGAGACCACACCGCCGTCAACAACCTGTCGTTCACCGTGGAGACCGGCCAGATCTACGGCTTTCTGGGGCCCAACGGCGCCGGCAAGTCCACCACGATGAACATCATGACCGGGTATATCGCGCCGACGTCCGGCGAAGTGTACATTGACGGTCACAGCATTTTTGAGGAGCCGGAGCGCGCCAAGAAATCCATCGGCTATCTTCCGGAGCTCCCGCCCGTCTACCCGGATATGACGGTACTGGAATACCTGCGCTTCTGCGCAGAGCTGAAGGGTATACCGCTCGGCAAGCGCGAGCGCGCTGTCATGGACGCCATGGCTGCCACGCGCGTCACCGAGATGAAGAACCGCCTGATCAAAAACCTTTCCAAAGGCTACCGTCAGCGCGTGGGCCTCTCGCAGGCCATCCTGGGGTCGCCTTCGGTCATCATCCTCGATGAGCCGACCGTCGGCCTGGATCCGGCGCAGATCATCGAGATCCGCGAGCTCATCAAGAAGCTGGCCAAGGATCACACGGTCATCTTAAGTTCCCACATCCTCTCGGAAGTGTCCGCCGTCTGCGACCACATCCTGATCATCGCTCACGGTGACCTGGTGGCGTCCGACACCCCGGAGCATCTGGCTGAGATGATGGAAAAGAGCGCCACCGTGGAAGCGTCCTTCCGCGCGGACGCCGATACCGTCCGCCCGCTGATCGAGGGGCTGGCCGGCGTGCAGAGCGTGGAGCTGGAGACGGCTGCCGACGGCACCACGAACGCCGTGATCCGCACCGAAGAAGACGCCGACATCCGCGAAGCCCTCTTCTACGCCTGCGCGGATGCCCGCGTGCCGCTGCTGCGTCTGGCCAACCGCGTGCTCTCACTCGAAGAGATGTTCCTCGAACTGACCGGTACCGGCGAGGAAGAGCCGGAGCCGGAGCCCGAGACCCGCAACCGTTTCGGACACCGCAAGGAGAAAAACAAGCAAGCTGAGGCCGCGCCCGAAGAAGCGCCTGCCGGAAGCGGTGAGGAGGCCAAGGAATGATCGCCATTTTCAAACGCGAACTGCGCGGGTATCTCACCTCGATGATCGGCTTTGTCTTCGTGGCCGTCATCCTGCTGCTCGTCGCCTTCTATTTCTATATGTACAACATGTACGTCGGCTATCCGACGTTCTCGAACGCCCTGACCGGCACCACGTTCATCCTGATGCTGGTGATCCCGCTGCTGACCATGAGGTCGTTCGCGGAAGAGCGCCACGCCAAGACGGACCAGCTGCTGATGACCTACCCGGTCTCCGTGCCGAAGATCGTCGCCGGCAAGTTCTTCTCCATGGCGTTCCTGCTGCTCATCACCTGCGTGATCTGCGGCATCTGCCCCATGATCATCGACCGGTTCGGCGATGTCAACTACGCGGCTGAGTACGGCGCCCTGCTGATGTACTTCCTGATGGGCTGCTGCTACATCGCCATGGGCATGTTCATCTCGTCGCTGACCGAGAGCCAGATCATCGCCGCCGTCCTCTCCTACGCCATCTTCATCGTGCTGTTCATGGCGCCCTCCATCGGGCAGGCCATTCCCAACGAAGGGTATGTCTCGCTGATCGCGTTCCTGGTCATCGCGGTGGTGCTGGCGGTCATCGTCTACACCCAGACCAAGAGCTGGCTGGTGACCATCCTCTCGTTCGTGGTGCTGGCCGCCGCCATCGGCATCGCCTACTGGAAGATGCCGCTGAAGTTTGAAGGCCTGTTCGGGAAGTACTTCTCCAAGATCTCGTTCGCCGAGGGCTTCCGCAGAGCTTCCAGCTACAACGTGATCTCGCTGACGTCCCTCGTCACCTATCTGTCGGTCATCTTTTTCTTCTGCTTCCTGACGGTCCAGTCGGTGCAGAAGCGCCGCTGGGCGTAAGAAAGGAGGTTCATGATCATGAAAAAGAACGAAGCCATGTCCTCCGCCAGGTCCTACAGAAAGACGCAGGTCCGTCAGGGTACCTACGCGCTGGGTCTGACCGCCATCGTGCTGGTGCTGCTGGTGGTCGTCAATCTCCTGGTCCGCGCGCTGCCGGATGAGAAGACCAACATCGACCTCTCGCCCTCCCTGCTCTACACCATCTCCGACACCTCCCGCCAGCTGGCCGCCGGCCTGACCGAGGATGTCACGCTGACCGTCGTCCAGGATCCGGACGATGCCGACGAGCGCATCCAGACCTTCCTGGAATCCTACGCGTCGCTCTCCTCTCATTTCACGCTGGATTCGATGGATCCGGCGCTGCATCCGGAGATCATCTCCGAGTACGGCATTGAGGATTCCTGCGTGCTGGTCCGCTGTGCCGCGACCGGCCGCCACAAGACGGTGAACTTCTCGGACATCGTCGTGAAGCAGCCCAACGCCTACTATCAGTACTATTACAACCAGACCGTCATGGAGGAGCGCTGGTTTGACGGCGAAGGCCAGCTCTCGAGCGCCGTCAACTACGTGACCGGCACCGACCTGTCCGCCATGTACATCACCTACATGCACGGTGAAGTCAACCCGTCCGATCAGGTGAACGGCCTGCTCAGCAAGGCCAACATCGAGACCAAGGCGCTGGACATCAACGAAGAAGGCATCCCGGAGGACTGCGACGTCATGCTGATCTCTGAGCCTGTCTCGGACCTGTCGGCCGATGAAGCCGATCAGATCATCGCCTGGCTGCAGAAAGGCCACAAGCTGATCGTCACCACGGGGTCCACTCCCCAGAACATGTTCAACCCGGACAACTATCCGAACCTCATGAAGGTGCTGGCGGACTACGGCCTGACCATGAAGAAGGGCATCGTCATCGACAACGAGCGCAACGGCGGCCGCAGCAATCCGTTCCTGATCTTCGCGGTGGTGGACGAAGAGACCGAGTCCTTCCCGTCCATCGACCTGTCCTCTTCCTCCATCGCGCTGAACATGGCCTCCTCCATCGGTTACCTGGAGGGCACCCGCCGCACGGTCAAGTACGAAGAGCTGATGCACACCTCCGCTTCCGCCTACTTCTACTATCCGGAAGAAAGCACGGTGACACAGGACTTCAACCAGGAGACGCTGGCGGTCAAGGCCACGGACGGCGACACGCAGCTGATCCTGTTCGGTTCCGGCTCCATTGCGGACGCCTCGCTGTCCACCAACTATACCAACCTCAGCAATGCCCGCGCCTTCATGGATCTGGTCGAATCGCTCTATCCGGATCTGACGACCGTCACCATTGACAGCAAGGATCTGCGCGTCTCCTACAACGCGGTCAGCCACGGCCTCGCCTGGGGGCTGGCGTTTGCGGCCATCCCGCTGGTGCTCATCATCGTCGGGTTTGTCATCTGGTTCCGGAGAAGGAGAAAGTAAGGCATGAAACGTTCGAAAAAACAGCTGCTTCTGATGGTCGTGCTGCTGCTGTTGCTGGCCGGCGCCGTCGGGGCGCTCTACCTGCTGAAAAACCCGAAGGAAACCCCGCAGTCCACGGAGGCCGCCTCCCAGGATAACAGCCGGACGCACCTCATCACGGACTCCAGCACCACCGACGTGGCGAAAATGACCGTCGAAAATGCCAGCGGCACCTTCACCATCGTGCGTGTCGATCAGTACTCGTTCTCCTGTGAGGAAGTGCCGGAGATGCCCGTCAACGCCAGCGAGGCGACGGCTCTGGCCGCCTCCGGCTGCTCGGAGTATCTGGACCTGGTGGAAGAAAACGCTTCGGATCTGTCCGTCTACGGGCTGGACAAGCCGGAGGCGACCATCCTGTACACCCTGAAGGACGGCCGCACCGTGCGCGTGCTCTTCGGCTCCTTCAATGACTACACCAACACCTACTACGTCATGACCGACGAAAGCCCCCGCGTGCTGCAGGCCTCCAAGGCCTACGGCGAGCGCGCCCGCAAGTCGCTGGCGCAGTACAGCGGCGAGCCCTTCCCGGCCTTTGCCCGTTCCTACATCACCTACATCGGCGTGAAAGGCAACGGCCACGACTATGAGCTCTCTTCGGTCGTGGACAAGCCCCAGGGGTATCTGGAGGAGCACTGCTGGTACGATGGCTACACCTTCTTCCTGCGCCGCGCTGACGGCGTGGAGGTGGCCTCGGACCCGGACGGCACCGTCAACCTGGGCGATGCCATCGAAGCCGTCACCGTGGACAGCGTGATCACCTACTCGGATGATCCCGAAGTGCTGGCGCAGTACAACCTCACCGGCGATACCGTCACCCACTTCACCATCACCCAGACGGATGACACCCTCTCCACCTTCATCACGCACACCTGGCACCTCGGCCAGCCGACGGAAGACGGAAGCTACTACGCCATGTACGATGATAGCAAGGCTGTCTTCCGCCTCGAGCCGAAAGCGGCCGCCGATCTGCTCAGCCGCAACGAGAAGCGCGTCTACAACCGCCTGCCCACCCTGGTCTACATCATGAACATCGAATCCATCGAGGTGGACTACCAGGGCAAGCACTTTACCGCTCAGGCCGAGATCATCACCACAGAGGACGGCAAGCAGGATCTGGGCGTGTGCACCATCAACGGCAGCGAGGTGGACAAGGAAGACTACCGTGACTTCTTCACCAACTGCGTCGTGGTCACCGGCGACCGGGCCATGGCGGACGGTGAAGAAGTGCTGCCGGTGGATCCGGAGATCCGCGTCACCGTGCACACCACCCTCGCAAACTTCCCGACGCTCGTCTACGAGTACACGCCGTACAACGGCAGTTTCTACGAGGGGACCATCAACGGGGACACCACCATCCTCTTCAACCGCACGGCCATCGGCCAGTGCAAGGAGTACATTGAGAAGTATCTCCCGTAACGTTCCCTTCTGACAGCAAAGCCCCACAGGCCTTTCGCCTGCGGGGCTTTTTCCGTTATGATCCGGTTCCTGCCTGAGGGCCGCGTGTGTTACGGCTGCGGTCCGTTCTTGGCCGCCGGGCCGAGTTCCTTCTGAAGCTTCTCGTACTCGCCGGCCAGTTTTCCGGCCAGCGCCGCGCCGGCCTCCTGACGGGCCTTCTCGGGCGCCTTGGGATCGGCCATGGCGGAAGCGTGCGCCTCTCCGGCCAGGGTTTTCACGAAGTCAGCGTTCACTTTCGAGGCCAGAGCCTTGAATGCCGGATCGGCCAGGATCTTCTCTTTTTCGGCCTTGATGTCGCGGCGGTCCGTAACGACTTCGATCTGATCGTCGAAAACGGTAAAGCGCTTGGCGGGAGCCCGGTGCATGGCCAGCAGTTCTGCCAGGCCTTCCGCGGCCGCGGCTTTGTCCGCACCGGCCATCTTCGCGCCGGCATCGGCCATCTCCAGCTGCACCGCGTCGATCGTCAGCGTGTTCTGGGAACTGTACTTGGTCTCCTCCAGTTTCGAGACGTCCTTCCAGCTCTCCGGATCGCCCACCGTCGGCTTCTTCTCGGCTTCCATCACGCCCGCCTCGATGAGCATTTCCTTCTTGGTCTGCTCGTACAGGTCTTTCATGGCCTGCGGCATCTCATGGGAGTAGCGCTTGCGCGGCGGCTCGTACGGCTCACGCACCAGCAGGGCCTTATCCATCGTCTTCTCGTCATCGATCATCTTCCTGATCATGCGCTTGACCACGGGATCCTCCGACATGGTCTTCGTCTGCGCTTCAAACTGCTTCACGTCGTAGACAGCCGTCATCTCGCCGTTTACAGGCGTCTTGTACGCCGGAAGGGTACTGAGCACCAGCGATGTCAGCGTGACCGCCGTCAGCCGCTTCACCTGCGCCAGGTCTTCCTCATCGAAGTTCCGGATATAGTTCAGATCCAGGCCGGTCACCGCCGTGAGAAGCTTTCTGACCGGTTCCGCCTTTTCGACGTTCTTCGGGAGTTCCGGAAGCACTTCGGGGTCCGAGGAGCGGCGCAGCGTGGCGCACATGACCTTCGGGACCTCCGGCTCTTTGGCCGGCTTCGGCGCCTCTCTTTTGATGGGCTCCTTGATATCCGGCACTTCAGCGGGCGCTTCGGGCGGGTACGGCACACCGTTGGCATCGTACAGCAGCGGTGCGATCGGAATACCCCTCTCGTTGTAGCGGATGGGCTGGACGGGCTTTCCGGCTTCTTTCTTCGCCTGCTCCTCGCGCTTCTTCTTCGCCTCTTCCCACTTGGCGGCGTTCTGAGCCCGGCGGTTTGCGATCTTTCCCTTCAGGGCAGCGGTCAGCTCCTGCTCTTCGCGCAGGATGGCCTGCTTTTCGGCAAACAGCGCTTCGTTCGCCATCCGGCCGAACTCTTCGAAATCCACCGTCTGCTGTCCCATGCCGTACAGTTCTTTGGTGGTCATATCGCGGCGGAAGTTGTCATCCGCAGCCAGCTTCTTCGCCAGACGGCGCACGGCCGGGTCATTCTCCAGCTCTTCCAGGGTCTTGATGTAGGCAAGCGCGTCGGTCATGTCCACGATCTTGCCGTCCATGCGGCGCTGTTTGACTTCCGCGCGGAACAGGAAGATCGCCTCGGCGAGGGTTCTCGCGTGCCGGTCGATGGTTTCTTTTTTGGTCTCGTCGCCGCCGTTGTTGCGCAGGATGTTGATCTTTTTCTGCACCTCGCTGCGTATCGGCTCCACCTCGACCAGGTTTTCCTCGGGACCGTACTTGGCGGCGTTTTCCATCTGCAGACGCATATCCGCCAGGGCGACCGCCGCATGGTTGGCAAAGCCCAGCGTGGAGCGCGGCGGGATGGGCATCCCCTTGGGCACCTGATTGAACTTGGCCAGTTCGAAGTCCAGCGTGATCTGCTCGCGCACCTCCTTGTTTTCGATCATGCGGTGAGCCAGCGCCTTCAGGGCCGGATCGGCTTTCAGCTCATCGACCTTCGCCTGGAAAGCCTGGGCATCCACCACGGCCACATACTGGCCGTCGCGTTCATCCACTTCCCGGGTCGCATCCTTCATGCGGTAGGCCGGCGTGGTGGTCATGGCGACGCCCATCGCCAGCGCGTTGATGAGGCCGTTGAGGAACTGGGTGTTCTTGTCCGGGTAGGTGACGCCGTACTTGGTGTACGGGGCGATGTTGTACGTGATATCGGAGAGTCGCATGGGCTCGGCTCCGGCAGGCAGCGCCGGCAGTTCCAGGCGCGGCACCTGACGGTTGATCTGAGCGGCCATCCGTCTGACCGTCTGCAGCGTCTGCGGAGCATCGGCCGCCTGGCCGTTCCGATCCACCTGCACCCACTCCAGTTCGCGGTGGATCTGCTCGTATTCCTGAGCGGCTTTCAGCGACATTTCCTGCCCGGCCAGAACGGCATTGCGGCCGTTGGTCAGCATCCGGGTACGGAAGTTCACATCCGTCATGAAGCGGCGGGTCATCTCGAAAACGACCGGATCTTCCATCAGATCCGTGACCGTCGTGCGGTACTCCGACTCATCCGCGACCGTCTCCGGGATGTTTACCATCCGGCCGCGGCCGTCCGGCTCCTGGCGTACCCGCTGGTAGCGGGGCACGCGGCGGGCCGCCAGCGCCGTCGCGAACATCCGGGCTACCTGACGGGTCAGGCCTTCGTTGGTCATGTCGTACAGCGCGTAATTGGCCGGATTGGCCTTCATCAGCTCCTCTGTCTCACGCGCCATCGCCGTCGGCGTGATCGCATTGCCCAGTGTCCGCGGCGCCTGCTTCAGTCTGATGCGCTCCGCCTTTTCCATCTGCTGCAGGGCGTTCTGGCGGCCATAGTCACTGAGATCGACCGTCGGCTGCGCGCTGCGCGGCCACGGGCGGTGCGTGCGCACGTGGTTGATGTCGGCGATGATGGCATCCACCCGGGCCTTGGCGGCCGGGCTGGCTTCCGCGATGATGGCCAGCGCGTTCATGGCCAGGTCAAAGGAGGCCTGCCCTTCGATGCCGTGGCGCAGGCTCTTCTTGCCTTTGATATACTTTTCCACCTTGTCGAGCGTCTGGTTGACGCGCTCCTGCGTGGTCTGGTTCGGGCGGGACTTGTACTCCGTCATGAAGCGGTGGAAATCCTTCCACTCCGCGCTGCGGCCTTCGGCGGGCGTGTCCATGGCCATGGTCTCGCCCAGCTCATCCAGCAGCCGGTCGATGTAGCGCGGATCTTCGATGTCGTAGCGGTTGCTGACGTTGGCGCTGAGGTTCGCCAGATCTCCCCCGCGCAGCAGCGCATCCGCGGCGCCGTGGCCGTTCGTCAGGAACGTGAAGACCGGATCCTTCATCAGGGCGTCCGCGGCTTTGTTCAGCTTGCTGCGGGAATACGGTGTGACGGGCACGTCATTGGAATACTTGTAGGCAGCAAGAGCCAGGGCCAGCGCCCGCTTCTTCTCCTGCAGGCTGTTCAGCGGCAGGTCCTCGCCGGTGTTCTGTTCGATCACCCAGCGCCACTTGCCTTTTTCGGACATATCCCGGGGCATGGCGGGTGCCTTGTACGTTCCGGCCAGCGCCTCGTATTTTTTGCCGGGGCGGTCTTTTGACTCCCAGGCATTCTGGAAATCGTCCGTGTAGAGTTCCTCGTCTTCACCGTACAGTTCCCGCAGGCTCTGGATCTGGTTTCCGATCACTATGGCCTGCTCGGCGGCCGTCTTCATCTTCTGCCGGCCCGTCTCGTAGTCCTCCGCGTTCTGAGCCGCGACGGCCTCCTGGGCGGCGGTTTTCAGCTGCCTGGCCGCAGTGAGCACGATCCCGATGCTCGAGCGCATGACATTGCTGCGCATGCTGGTCCCATTCTCGTAGAGGGAGTACTGTTCCTGCAGTGCGGTGATAAAATCGTCCAGCTCATTCGGCTGGCCTTCGGAGAGTTCATAGGCGTAGGCGATCTGAGCGGCGAACTGTTCGGGTGACTGGACATTTTCAAACGGGAAAGGCATGGCGGATACCTCCTTGTGGAAAGCGTGTGACAACGGATTATTGCTTTAGGCGTATTATGACACAAAAAACACCCCGGAACAAGTCCGGGGTGAGAGGCGGCATAGAAATGGAATATGCGAATACGGTATTCATAGAGGGCCTCGTCGGCATGCTCTTTTCAGACACGTTCCCACTCCCCTGCTCAAGGCAGCGGATACTAAACTCGCTTGCCTCTTGCGAGGCTTCGCTCGTTAAGTACCGGCCTTCGCAGAGGGGTCTGAAAAGAGCCTTGCCTCCTCGGCCCAGTAAGTGAATTCCCTGCTTAGAATATGAATAGCAGGTTTATTGGAAATATTCATCCACTGCATTTGCAAGTGCCTGCACCAGCAACGCCTGGTATGCCGGGTCGTTTAGTTTTCGGTCTTCTTCCGCGTTGCTCATGTAGCCCATTTCCACGATGGAGACGGGGATCTGGCACCAGTTGATGCCGGACATGTTGTCGGCGCCGAGGATGCCGAGGTTTTTGGCGCCGGTGAGGGCGCTGATGTGGTTGCTGCACAGTTGGGCCAGGCGGGAGCTTTGCGGATAGAGGTGCGCGATCCAGGGGTTTTTCTGGCTCGGGCAGTAGCTGACCACGCCGTTCTTGTTGGGATCGGTGGAGCCGTTGCAGTGCAGGCGCAGGAAGATTTCGGCGCCGCTCGAGTTGGCGATGGCGGCGCGCTGCTGGTTGCTCAGTTCCACGGCGTGGGTCTCGCGGGTCATGACCACGGTGTAGCCGCGTCTGACCAGTTCATCGCGCAGTGCCAGGCCCACCTGCAGCACCTGGATGTACTCCGGGATGCCGGTGGCCACGCCCTGCGTGCCGGTGGTGACTTTGGCCTTGGTCTCCGCGGAGCCGGGCCCGATGGCTTCCTGTTCGTAGTTGCCGTGGTCCTGATGGCCCGGGTCGATGGCCACGATGTGCCCGCCGGTGGCCGGCGGCTCTTCGGTGGTCAGGTAATCCATGGAAACGTACCCGGTCTGGCCGTTGTAGTCCACGCGGCTCCACCCCTCACCGTTGCCGGTGCGGGTCAGCTGCGTGCGGCGCGGCAGCACGGTGATCACGTCAAATGAGGTGGCCGGGCCGGTGCGCAGGTTCACATTGCCGGTGGTCCAGACCGTCTCATTGACATCCGTGAACGTCATCGGCTGCGTGGGGGGCTCGGTGGGAGCCTCCGTGGGGGCTTCGGTCGGCGGCGCCGTGGGCGGCTCGGTGGGGACCGGCGTTTCCGGAGCGGCCGATGTGGGCGGCTCCGTGGGGGCCGGTGTCTCCGGTGCCTGCGTCTGAGGGGCCTCAGTGGGGGCTTGTGTTTCCGGGGCCGGGGTTTCCGGAGCCTGCGTCTGCGGGGCTTCCGTAGGGGCCGGGGTTTCCGGAGCCGGGGTTTCCGACTCCGACGGCGCAGCGCTCTCGCTGGCCGGTGCCGCGCTCTCCGTCTGCGCCGCCTGGCTGCTTTCCGGTACCGACGACATCACGCCGATGGTGGCCTCCGGCGCCTTCTGGCCGCACCCGGCGGCCGAAAAGGCCAGCACGGCGGTCAGCATCAGCGCCAGCAGTCTTCCTGTTTTCATGTTCGTTCCTCCCCGGGAAGGCAAAAGCCTTCCCTGTCCTTTTCACGGCTTGTCAAAGCCGGAGATCTATGCTATTCTCATGCGGTGCGCCAAATTTTGGCGGGCGCTCCGTGAGTTCGAAGCCCATCCTCACGCAAATCAAAACCAGGAGAAGCAAGATGAACAAAACAACCGCTTACCTCACCCGCGCCGCGGTCATCGCGGCTCTCTACGTCGTCCTGACGTATCTGGCCAACGCCTTAGGCCTGGCCAGCGGCGTCATCCAGGTGCGCTTTTCGGAAGCGCTCACCATCCTGCCGGCCTTTACCGGCGCGGCCGTTCCCGGCCTCTTCGTCGGGTGCCTGCTGGCCAATCTTCTGACCGGCGCCGCCATCTGGGATGTGATCTTCGGCAGCCTGGCCACCCTCATCGGGGCTGTTGGCACTTACTGGCTGCGCAAGTCCGGAAGAGTCTGGACGCTGCCGCTTCCTCCCATCATCGCCAACGCCGTCATCGTTCCGCTGGTGCTCCGCTACGCCTACGGCGTGGAGGATGCCATCTGGTTCCTGGTGCTCACCGTGGGCGCCGGCGAGATCATCTCCTGCGGCATTCTGGGGATCCTGCTCTACTTTGCCGTGAAGCCTCACCGCGCCATGCTGTTCGAGGAGGCTTAAGCCTCCTCCTGCTGCAGCGCCGCCAGCCTGTCGGCGGTATCCGCTTCCACCAGCGGCCCGATCACCAGGTCCAGGTCGCCGTCCACCACCTCATCGATGCGGTAGATGGTCAGATGGATACGGTGGTCCGTCACGCGGCCCTGCGGAAAATTGTATGTCCGGATCTTCTCAGACCGGTCACCGGTCCCCACCTGGAGGCGGCGGAAAGCCGCCTCTTTTTCGTGAGCTTTTTTCAGTTCGATATCGTAGAGCTTGGTGCGCAGCAGCGCAAACGCCTTGTTCTTGTTCTGCAGCTGGCTCTTCTCGGTCTGGCTGTAGATGACGATGCCCGTCGGATAGTGGGTGAGACGCACCGCGGAGTCCGTAGTGTTGACGCTCTGCCCGCCGTTGCCGGACGAGCGCATGACGTCCACGCGAATATCCTTCTCATCGATCTGCACATCCACCTCTTCGGCTTCCGGCATGATGGCTACCGTGCAGGTGGAGGTGTGGATGCGGCCGCCCGTCTCGGTCTCCGGCACGCGCTGGACGCGGTGCACGCCGCTCTCATACTTCAGGCGCGAGTAGACGTTCTGCCCGGTGACCGTAAAGACGATCTCCTTGATTCCGCCCAGTTCCGTGTCGCTCACGCTGTTGACTTCCGTGCGCCACCGGCAGCGCTCCGCGTAGCGCGCGTACATCCGGTACAGCGATGCCGCAAACAGCGCGGCCTCCTCCCCGCCGGCGCCGGCGCGGATCTCCACCACCACGTTCTTTTCGTCGTTCGGGTCTTTGGGCAGCAGCAGGACCTGCAGGGCTTTCTCGAGGGCGGGCCGTTCGGCGCGCAGGGCGGCCAGTTCTTCACGGACCATCTCCCGCATCTCCGCGTCCTCCTCGGACTCCAGAAGCGCCTGGCAGTCACGCTCCCTCTCCTCGTTTTCCCGCAGGGCCCGGCCGGCATCCACCACGGGCTGCAGGCTCCCCTGCTCCTTCAAGAGAGCGCGCAGGCGCGCCGGATCCGCCGCCGTCTCCGGCCGCGAAAGGCTCTCCTGTATCTCCTCCAGACGGTGTTCGGCCGCCGCCACTCTCTCGGTCATGCTTCTTCCTTCCTGGCGCTCAGCACCCGGTCCAGGCCGGACGGGTCTTTGGCGCAGGTGATCTCGGTAAATCCGGCATCCGCCAGCAGCCGGAAGACGCTCTCCCGCTGCGTGCAGCCGATCTCGAAAAAGATGCGGCCCCCCGGCAGCAGGTGATCTTTTGCCCCGGCGGTGATCCGCTCGTAAAAGGACAGCCCTTCGTGCGGGGCCGTCAGCGCCAGCTTCGGCTCGCGCAATACTTCTTCATCGAGGCTTTGGTACTCTTCTTCCGTCACGTACGGCGGGTTCGCCGTGATCACGGTAAAGCGCTCCCCCGGCACCGCCCCGTACAGGTCGCCCTCAGCAAACCGGGCGTTCACGCCCAGCCTCTCGGCGTTCCGCTTCGCCACGGCCAGCGCGGCCGGCGAGATATCCGTCCCCACGCCTTCGGCAAAACAGCTGTGCTTCAGCAGTGTCAGCAGAATGCACCCGGACCCGGTGCACAGATCCAGCACCCGCCCCGCATGCGCCTCCGGCGGGTAATGCCGCATCACCTCCGCGGTGAGCACTTCCGTGTCCTGCCGCGGGATCAGCACATCCGGCGTGACCAAAAACGGCTCCCCGTCAAACCAGGCACAGCCGGTGATGTACTGCAGCGGCTCACGCGCCGCCCGGCGCCGCAGCCACTCCTCAAACCGGTCCGCGGCTGCCTCATCCGCCGGCTCATCCGCTTTCAGCAGATAGTCCGCCATGGACAGGGAAAAACACGCGGACAGCAAAGCGCGGGCGTCCGCCTCCGGTTCCGGGACGGACGCCTCACGCAGAGCGCCCTCCGCCTTCCGCAGCAGCGCCCGGTACGTCGATCGTTCACTCATGTTACAGCACCTGTTGGATGATTCAAAACGGCAGGGCGTCTGCCGCCCTGCCGTTAATCCTATCATATGTCAGCCGAAAAATCCACTTGCATTACTCCGCCTTGACCTGCAGGTCCATGGCCACTTTGTCCTTCGGGTGCATCATCAGCCAGAAGTTGGCAGCCAGGAAGACCGAGGAGAAGGCACCGCACAGCACACCCACGATCAGCGGCAGTGCGAAGGCCTGCATGGAGGACACGCCCAGGATGTAGAGCATGGCCACCGAGATGAACGTGGTAACCGTGGTGTTGATGCTGCGGGTCAGCGTCTGCGTGATGGAGGCGTTGACGATATCGCTCAGCATCTCCTTCGGCTTGGCCAGCGCGATGTTCTCGCGGATGCGGTCGTAGACGATGATAGTGGCGTTGATGGAGTAGCCGAGCACCGTCAGGATGCAGGCGATGAACGCGTTGCCCACGCTCCACCGGCAGATGGCGTACGCGGTGATGACCACCAGCACGTCATGGGCCAGCGCCATGATGGAGCCGGCGCCAAAGCGCACATCCTTGAACCGGAACCAGATGTAGAGAAGCATCAGCACCAGGGCAATGGCCACGGCGCGCACGGCGGCGGACTGCATCTCCTTGCCGATGGTGGCGGAAATGTTCTCCGCATTGATGGCTTCCGACGTGATGCCGAACTTGTCGATGAGCGCCTGGTTCATGGCGTTGCGCTCATCCAGCGTCAGCTCGCGGGTCTTGATGATGATCTCGTTCGAACCGGTCACCTTGTTGGCCTGCGCATCGGCGTTGGCCACCGCTTCGTTGACCACCGGCAGCACCTGCGCGTGGATCTCTTCAATGGAAAGATCGTCGTTCAGCATGACGTTGGTGGACGTACCGCCCACGAAATCCAGACCGTAGTTGAGCGCGTACCCCTTGCTGCCGAACACGATCATGGCCACGATGCCGGCCGCGATGATCACGCCGCCGATGGACAGCCAGATCTTCTTTCTGCCGACGAAGTCGAAGATCTTCTTCGGCTTCTCCTGGCCGTAGAACTTCGGATCCTGCACACCCAGGTTGTAGAAGCCCCAGATGGCCAGACGGGTGACGGCCAGCGCGGTGATCATGGACAGGATGACACCGATGGCCAGCGTGGTGGCGAAGCCCTTCACGGTGCCGGAGCCCAGGAAGTACAGCACGAAGGCCGCGATCAGGGTGGTCACGTTGCCGTCCACGATGGCGGACGTGGCTTTGGAGAAGCCCAGCTTGATGGCGCCCTGCACGCTGCGGCCGTTCGCGATCTCCTCGCGGATGCGGGAGAAAATGACGACGTTGGCATCCACAGCCATGCCGATGGACAGCACGATGCCGGCGATACCGGAGAGCGTCAGCGTCACCTGGAACGTGGAGATGAGCATCATCAGCAGCGCCACGTACATGATGAGCGCCAGGCCGGCGGACACGCCGAGGATGCGGTAGATGGCGATCATGAAGACGATGATCAGGCCGATGGCGATGAGCGCCGCCACGAGGGACGTGGAGACCGCCTGCTCACCGAGCTTGGCGCCGACCACGTTGGAGCGCAGCTCGCGCAGTTCCAGCGGCAGCGCACCGATGCGGATGCCGGAGGCCAGGTTGGAGGCTTCCTCCCAGCTGCCGATCTTGGTGATCTCACAGGTGGTGGACGTGATCTGGTCCTGCACGATGGGCGCGCTTAAGGTCTGGTTGTCGTAGATGATGTAGATGGGCTTGCCGATGTTGGCGGCCGTCGCTTCCGAAAACTTCGCGGCGCCTTCGTCGTTGAGCGTCAGCTGCACGCCGTACTCCACGGCGTTGGTCAGCTCGTTGCGCGTGTTGTAGGCCTGCGCGTTGACCACGTGGTTGCCGTTGATGACTTCCGTCCCGTCCTCGGTCCGGAACACCAGCGTACCGGGCTGGCCCATCTCCTCGAGGATCTGGTTGGCGTTCGTGACGCCCGGGATATCCACGTTGATGCGGTTCCCGCCCTCGAGATAGACCTCTGCTTCGGTGGAATAGTTCTCCACGCGCTTCTGCAGTTTGTAGCGGGTATCCTCGATCTCGGTCGCGGTCGGGTTCTCATCCACCACCTCGTAGGTGATGGAGACGCCGCCGGCCAGATCCAGGCCCTGCTTGATGTCCGCGATGCTGCCGGAGTGATCCGACCCGAGGCCGTTGGCCGCCGCGTACACGAAGACAGCGATCATAACCGCCAGGCAGATCAGCTGTCCGATGCCTTTACCCTTGTTCATGATGTTTCCCCTTACTGCGATGAAT
>CAMJGH010000053.1 GCA_946405185.1 uncultured Lachnospiraceae bacterium | reverse complement strand
GGTGGCCACCGCCGCCCGGGCACGCCTCCTGGATGAAGCCGTCACGGCCTTCATGGAGCGGGAGGAAGCCTGCAACATCGTCTGGCTCGGGTACGGGCTGGATACGGCCTTCGACCGCGTGACCGAACAGATCAGCAAGCGGCGGGCCTGCTTTTACGAGGTGGACACGCCGGAAATCCTCAAGCTGCGCAATACCATCCTGAAGAAAAAGCAGCAGGAGAACCAGATCGCCTGCGAAAAGTCCCAGAAGAGCTGGATCCCGGAGGTCAACGCCGCCTGGCCGACGCTCATTGTCATCAACGGAATGGTGCCGTTCGGCACGGAAGACGTGCTGCTGGATCTGATTGCCGCCTGCAAGGAGGCGTTCCCGGTCTGCGAGATGGTCTTTGACGTGATCGGCGAGGCCGGCCGGCACTACTGTGACCGGTTCCTGGCGAAAAGCAACGCCGGCCAGTCGGTGCGCTTTACCGTTTCCAATGCGAAAGCGCTGGCCGAGAAAGCCCAGGTCTCCCTGGTGGATGTCCGCCTGTTCTTCACGGACGCCCGCCGCATCATCAGCCGGAAACTGAAGTCCTCCACCAGACTGCTTCTGAGTGTGGCGGATACAAGACGTCAGCTGGCCGTCATCCATCTGAACCTTCAGGGGGATGCGTCATGATCGACATCATTCTCAATCCGGCCTCTCACGGCTTTGAGGGGCGTCAGGTCTGGGACCAGCTGGAGAAGATCCTGACCGATGAGTACGGGTGGCTGTCCGGGCGGGATTTCGCCCTGCATGAGACCACGGAGGCCCACAGCGCCGAAGCCATCGCCCGCGAGCTGACCGCCGCGCCGGACCACGTGCCGTTCCTGGCGGTGATCGGCGGCGACGGGACGCTGGACGAAGTGGCCAACGGCCTTCCGGAGGATCAGACGGTACGCCTGGCCGTGTTCCCGTCCGGTTCCGGCAATGATTTTGTCCGCGCCAACCGCCTCACGCACGATATCCGCACCTTTGCGGCAGCGCTGGCTCATCCGCAGCATTTCAAACGTGTGGATCTGGGCGAGGTGACGGCCGATGAGGATCCGTCGACCACCCGGCGGTTCATCGTCAGCAGCGGCATCGGGTACGATGCCTCCGTCTGCTTCATCGTGGCCAGCGCCCGCGTGAAAAAGCTGGTGCGCCGCCTGAAACTGCAGAGCATCCAGTATACGGTTTCCGGCGTCCGGGAGATCTTCCGCACGCCGCCCATGACGGGCACCTTTACGGACGGCGGCCGGGTGATCCGCCTGGAAAACGCCCGGTTTGTCTCGGCGCACGTACACCCCTACGAAGGCGGCGGCTACAAGTTTGCGCCTAAGGCGGACCCGTCCGACGGGAAGCTGGATTTCTGTATCGTGAACCGCTGCAGCATCGGGAAGTTTTTCTGTGTGCTGGCCGCCTCGCTCCTGCATCTGCACACGCACCTCAAAAACGTGGTGACCGTGCGGGCGGAGAGCGCCGAACTGCAGTTTACGCAGGCCTTTCCGGCCCACCGCGACGGCGAGCTTTACGGCCGCCGCCGCAAGCTGTCCTACCGGTGCCGGAAGAGCGAACTGTATCTGCTGAAAACCTGAGGAGGCGCCATGTTTCGGATCGGACAGGGGTATGATGTGCACTGCCTCGTGGAGGAGCGGAAGCTCATCCTGGGCGGGGTGGAGATTCCTTATGAAAAAGGCCTGCTTGGCCATTCGGACGCCGATGTGCTGACCCACGCCGTCATGGACGCGCTGCTGGGGGCCGCGGCGCTCGGCGATATCGGGCATCTGTTCCCGGATACGGACGAAGCGTACCGCGGGGCGGACAGCCTGAAGCTGCTGATGAGAGTCACAGAGGTGCTTGCGGAAAACGGCTTTGCCATCGGCAACGTCGATGCCACCGTCATCGCCCAGCGGCCCAAGCTGGCGCCGCACATTCCGGCGATGCGGGAGAATCTGGCCGCTGCCATGCACATACCGGTCTCATGCGTGAGCGTGAAGGCCACCACCGAAGAAAAGCTCGGATTCACCGGAGAAGGCCTGGGGATGGCCGCACAGGCCATCGCCCTGATCCGGGATGGGGAGGAGAATGAGTGATGAAGATCTATAACACCCTGACCAAGAGAAAAGACGAGTTCGTGCCCATCACGCCCGGCGTGGTGACCATGTATGTCTGCGGGCCGACCGTCTACAACCTGATCCACATCGGCAATGCCCGCCCGATGATCGTTTTCGACACCTTCCGCCGCTACCTGGAGTACAAGGGGTACGAGGTGCGCTACGTCTCCAACTTCACGGACGTGGACGACAAGATCATCAAGGCAGCCAACGAAGAGGGCGTGACCTCCGAGGAGATCAGCACCCGTTACATCGCCGAGTGCAAGAAGGATATGGAGGGCCTGAACGTCCGCCCGGCCACCGTGCATCCGCAGGCCACCAAGGAAATCCCGGGGATGCTGGACATGATCGGCACCCTCATCGCCAAGAAGCACGCCTACGCGGGGCCGGACGGCACGGTGTATTTCCGCACGCGCAGCTTCCCCGGCTACGGCAAGCTTTCCGGCAAGAACATCGACGACCTGCAGGCCGGCCACCGCGACATCAAAGTGAGCGGCACGGACGGCAAGGAAGACGATTTCGACTTCGTGCTCTGGAAGCCCAAAAAAGAAGGCGAGCCGTACTGGGAGTCCCCGTGGTGCAACGGCCGTCCGGGGTGGCACATTGAGTGCTCAGTCATGGCCAGACGGTATCTGGGCGATACCATCGACATCCACGCCGGCGGCGAGGATCTCATCTTCCCGCACCATGAGAACGAGATCGCGCAGTCGGAAGCCGCCAACGGCGTGCCGTTCGCGCATTACTGGATGCACAACGCCTTCCTGAACATCGACGGCGTGAAGATGAGCAAGTCGCTGGGCAACTTCAAGACCGTCCGCGGCGTGTCCGAGATGTACGACCTGCAGGTGCTGCGCCTGTTCATGCTCTCGGCCCACTACCGCAGCCCGCTGAACTTCTCGAAGGAACTGATGGATTCTGCCAAGGCCAGCCTTGAGCGCATCGTGACGGCCGCGGAGCGCCTGCGCCGCCTGGCGGAAGGCGCCGAGGGCGAAGTGCCGGAGGCCGGGAAGGAAACCGTCACCGCCGCCGAAGCGCTCCTGACCAAGTTTGAAGACGCCATGGACGATGACTGCAACACCGCCGATGCCCTGGCGGCGCTCTTTGAGCTGGTCCGCCTGGCCAACAGCGCGGTCACCGAAGAGTCCTCCCAGGCGCTGGCCGCGTCTGTGCTGTCCGTCATGGACAAGATGACCGGGGTGCTGGGCCTGATCACGAAGCGCCAGGAAGAACTGCTGGATTCCGAGATCGAAGCGCTGATCGAAGAGCGCACTGCCGCCCGCAAGGCGCGTGATTTCGCCCGCGCCGACGCCATCCGCGCCGAACTGCTGAAGAAGGGCATCATCCTCGAGGACACCCGCCAGGGCGTCACCTGGAAGCGCGCCTGAAAGGAGCCTGTCACGTGAATTACACAGCCATCCGGGAAACCTTGCAGACCGGCACGCCGGATGTCCGTCAGCTGTCCCCGCTCACGCTCGCGTGGGTGGGGGACTGTGTCTATGAGCTGTTCGTCCGCTGTCACCTGATCGGTTCCGGCACCCGCCCGGTCTCGGAACTGACCCGCGAGGAGAGCGGCATCTCGTCCGCCCGCGCGCAGTGTGCGGCCGCCGCCCGGCTGGCCCCGCTGCTGACGGAAGAGGAAGCCTCGGTCTTTCGCCGCGGAAAGAACGCGAAGATCGCGACCAAAGCCAAAAACGCCACCGTGGGCGAATACCGCACGGCCACCGGCCTGGAAGCCCTCATGGGGTATCTGTACCTGACCGGGCAGGATGACCGCCTGGCGGAGCTGATCCGCCTGGCGATAACGGAGGAGAGTGACCATGGGAACGAATAACCGCGAAGAGCCGGTCGAATCCATGTATGTGGAAGGCCGCAACGCCGTGCTGGAGACCCTGCGTTCCGACGCCACCGTGGAGCGCATCTTTGTCCAGAAGGCGCTGGACGACGGGCCCATCCGCTCCATCCTGCGGGATGCCAGAAAGCGTGACATCCGCGTGCAGTTTGTCGAGAAGGAGCGGCTGGACCAGCTCTCCGAGACCGGACACCACCAGGGCGTCATCGCCCAGACGGCCGCTGCGGCCTACGCCACGGTGGAAGAGATGATAGCAAACGCCCGGGAAGCCGGTGAAGCGCCGTTTCTCGTCATGCTTGACGGCATCCAGGACCCGCACAACCTCGGCGCCATCATCCGCTCGGCCCACCAGGCCGGCTGCCACGGGGTGATCCTGCCCAAGCAGCGCGCCGTGGGCCTGACGCCCACCGCCATGCGGGCCTCGGCCGGTGCTGCCGCCTACACGCCGGTGGCCCGCGTGACCAACCTGGTGACCACCATGGAGGACCTGAAAAAAGAAGGCCTGTGGTTTGCCTGTGCGGACATGGACGGGGAAGTCTACCACCGCGCCAATCTGTCCGGCCCGTTCTGCCTGGTCGTTGGTTCGGAGGGCGACGGCGTAAGCCGCCTGGTGCGTGAGCACTGCGACTTTACGGTCTCCATCCCCATGAAAGGGAAGATCGACTCGCTGAACGCCTCCGTGGCGGCCGGCATATTACTGTTTGAGGCGGCCCGTCAGCGGGATGAAAAAAAGTAAAAAATCGGCGTTGACAAACGCGGCGCGGTTTGTTATCATACACATCGTTGCAGCGTTCGGCTGCAGGAAAAGGCTACTGTGGCTCAGTCGGTAGAGCGCATCCTTGGTAAGGATGAGGTCACCGGTTCGATTCCGGTCAGTAGCTCGGAACCGGGAACGGGCGCAAACCTGTTCCCGGTTTTTTCGTTTAGCAATGAGCCACGCACGGGACGACCGGCACGATTGTGTATGCTTGCATACATCAATCGGGATCGGACGGACCGTATGCGGCGAATGCCGCGAAGCGTCAGTCCGTAGGACTGACGCTTTCGGGGCGTACTCTTATAAAAGGAGGTTCCCATGAATCCGTTTGTGTTCTATGCTCCGACCAAAGTGGTGTTCGGCGTTGGCGCGGTAGAAAAGACCGGAGCCGAGGCCAAAGCGTGGGGCGCGCACCGCGTGCTCATCATCTACGGCAGCGAGCGCGTGGTGAAGGACGGTCTGATGAAGCGCATCACCGATTCCCTCGAAGCGGAAGGCATCGCCTGGTGGAAGATCGGCGGCGTGGTCCCGAACCCGCACCTGGGCTTGGTCTATGACGCCCTGGAGATCGCCAAGAGAGAGAACGTGGATTTCCTGCTGGCGGTCGGCGGCGGTTCCGCCATCGACACGGCCAAAGCCGTCGGGTACGGCCTGTATGAGCCGGACAAGGATGTCTGGGAACTGTACAATCATGACCGCATCGCCAAGGGGTGCTTCCCGGTGGCATCGGTCCTGACCATCGCGGCGGCCGGCTCCGAGACCTCCAACAGCTCCGTCATCACCGACGAGCGCACGGCTTCCAAGCGCTCCTACAACGATGACCTGGCCCGCCCGAAGTTCGCCATCATGGATCCGGCGCTGACGGCTTCGCTTCCGGACTGGCAGACGGAGAGCGGCTGCGCGGACATGATGATGCACACCATGGAGCGGTACTTCACCAACAGCGGCAACATGGAGATCACGGATTCCATCGCGGAAGGCCTGCTGCGCACGGTCATCAGGAACGCGCAGATCCTGCACGCGGATCCGGCCAACCTGGACGCGCGCGCGGAGGTCATGTGGGCCGGGTCGCTGGCACACAACGACCTGACCGGCTGCGGCAACGGTGTGGGCGGTGATTTCGTCTGCCACATGATGGAGCATGAACTGGGCGGCATGTTCGATGTCACCCACGGCGCCGGCCTGGCCGCCATCTGGAGCACCTGGGCCCGCTATGTGGTGAACAACTGCCTGCCTCGCTTCGTCCGCTACGCCGTGAACGTCATGGGCGTGGAGCCGGGCGCCACCGATGAAGAGACCGCCGAGCGCGGCATCGCCGCCATGGAGGCCTTCTACCGCAGCATCGGCATGCCCATCCGCATCCATGAGCTGGGCATCAACCCCACGCCGGAGCAGATCCGCGAGATGGCGGCCCGCTGTGTGGGCGCCTGCGGCGGCAGCAAGGGCGCGGCCAAGGTGCTGTACGAGGAAGACTTCATTAAGATCTACGAGCTGGCGCTGTAAGCCCCCCTCATCCGCCTCCTGAGGAGGCACCTTCCCCCGTGGGGGAAGGCTGAATGGGTGGCGGCAACATGACTTTTTCCTGTCCCGCCGGGATATCCTGGCGGGACGCCAAATTTATCATCCGAGGTTATCCGCATGAGCAACGATGTGACCAACATCCCCGCCGAAGAGAACAAGACGGAGTCCCGCAATTTCATCGAGATGGAGATCGACAAGGATCTGGCCGAAGGCGTGTACGACACCGTGCACACCCGCTTTCCGCCGGAACCGAACGGGTATCTCCATATCGGCCACGCCAAATCCATCCTGCTGAACTACGGCCTGGCAAAAGAGTACGGCGGGAAGTTCAACCTGCGCTTTGACGACACCAACCCCACCAAAGAGGATACGGAGTTTGTCAACTCCATCATCGAGGACATCAAGTGGCTGGGCGCGGACTACGAAGACAGGCTGTTCTTTGCGTCGGATTACTTCCCGGTCATGTACGAGTGCGCCGTGAAGCTGATCAAAAAAGGCAAGGCCTACGTCTGCGACCTGACGGCCGACCAGATCCGCGAGTACCGCGGGACGCTGACCGAGCCGGGCAAGGAAAGCCCTTACCGCAACCGTTCCATCGAAGAGAACCTGCAGCTGTTCGAGAACATGAAGAACGGCATGTACGCGGACGGTGAGAAGGTGCTGCGCGCCAAGATCGACATGGCCTCGCCCAACATCAACATGCGTGACCCGATCATCTACCGCGTGGCGCACGTGACGCACCACAACACCGGGGATGCCTGGTGCATCTACCCCATGTACGACTTTGCGCATCCCATCGAGGATGCCGTGGAGCACATCACGCACTCCATCTGCACGCTGGAGTTTGAGGACCACCGCCCGCTGTACGACTGGGTGGTGCGCGAGTGCGAGTTCGAGAACCCGCCGCGCCAGATCGAGTTTGCCAAGCTCTACCTGACCAACGTGGTCACCGGCAAGCGCTACATCAAGAAGCTGGTGCAGGACGGCATTGCCGACGGCTGGGATGATCCGCGCCTGGTGTCCATTTCAGCGCTGCGCCGCCGCGGCTTCACGCCGGAATCCATCAAGATGTTCGTGGATCTGTGCGGCGTGGCCAAAGCCAACTCCTCCGTGGACTACGCCATGCTGGAGTACTGCGTGCGCGAGGACCTGAAGCTGAAGCGCCCGCGCCTGATGGCGGTGCTGGATCCAGTGAAGCTGGTCATCGACAACTATCCGGAAGGGCAGACCGAAATGCTCTCCATCCCGCGCAACCTCGAAAACCCGGAGCTTGGCAGCCGCGAGGTGCCTTTTGGGAAGGAACTGTGGATCGAGCGCGAGGACTTCATGGAAGAGCCCGTGAAGAAATACTTCCGCCTGTTCCCGGGCAACGAAGTGCGCCTGATGGGCGCCTACTACGTGACCTGCACGGGCTGCGAGAAGGATGATGCCGGCCGCGTCACCGTGATCCACTGCACGTACGATCCGGAGACGAAGGGCGGTTCCGCTCCCGACGGCCGCAAGGTGAAGGGCACCATCCACTGGGTGAACGCCGCCACCGCCGGCACCGTGGAGTGCCGCCTGTACGAGAACCTGGTGGACGAGGAGAAGGGCGTCTACAACGAAGACGGGTCCCTCAACCTCAACCCGAACTCCCTGACGGTGCTGAAAGAGTGCTACGTGGAGCCGGAGCTGATGGAGGCCAAGGCCTACGACAGCTACCAGTTCCTGCGCAACGGCTTCTTCTGCGCGGACTCCAAGGACTCCCGCGACGGTGCGCCGGTGTTCAACCGCATCGTGTCGCTGAAGAGCTCCTTCAAGCTGCCGAAATAAGAGAGCGCCATGAAAGAGAAACTCTACACCATTCCCGTCAACGACGCCTTCGACAAGGACTACGAGTGCCCCATCTGCGCCATGTACGAGGAGTTGGAAAACCGCTACGTGGAGTACGCCATGGGCCCGAGCTACATGGAGGATGATATCCGCGACGAGACGGACCGCCTGGGCTTCTGCGAAAAGCACATGAAGGCCGTCTTTGAGCAGAAGAACGCCCTGGGGCTGGCGCTGGTCCTGCAGACGCATCTGCGGCGCACGCGCAAGGAGATTGAAAAGCTCTCCGGTGATCTGGGAAAGCCGGCAGCCCTCATGAAAAAGGCCGTGCCGCCGTCCGCCGCCGCGTACGTCAACAAACTGCACGATACCTGCTTTGTCTGCAAGCGCATCGCGGAGATGTTCGACCGGTATCTGGAGACCGTCTTTTATCTCTATAAAAAGGATCCGGCGTTCAAACAGAAGTTTGCCGGCAGCAAGGGGTTCTGCACGGACCACTACGGCGTGCTGATCGTAAAGGCCGGCGAGCAACTGAAAGGCGCGGAGTATGAAGCCTTCATCAAGGAGACCACCGCTCTGTATCTGAAAAACCTGGAACGCGTAGAAGAGGACCTGGCGTGGTTCGTCAACAAGTTTGACTACCGCTATGCCAACGAGCCCTGGAAAAACGCCAAAGACGCCGTGCCGCGGGCCATGCTCAAGGCCAACGGCATCCCTTACGAGCCGCTCAGCTGAGCGGCTCGTTTTCCGTGCGCCCGGTTCAGAGATTTTTTATAACTGGGGACTTGATTTTCAGATGAATCGTGTTATGATAGGGGAGGTTTAGCACTCAGGCCAAAAGAGTGCTAATAATTTGAGACAGATTATAAACGGAGGTCAGTCATGAAGTTAGTACCGTTAGGTGATCGTGTGGTGTTAAAGCAGAACGTGGCCGAAGAGACCACGAAGTCCGGCATCATCCTTTCCGGGAGTGCCAAGGAGAAGCCCCAGCAGGCGGAAGTCATCGCCGTGGGTCCGGGCGGCATGGTGGACGGCAAAGAGGTCGCCATGAGTGTGAAGGTCGGCCAGCAGGTCATCTATTCCAAATATGCCGGAACCGAAGTCAAGCTCGGTGACGAAGAATTCATCGTGGTGCGCCAGAGCGATATCCTGGCCGTCGTCGAAGACTGATAAAAGGAGTGTGAATCATTATGGCAAAAGAGATCAAGAACGGTGCAGAGGCCAGAGAGGCCCTGCAGATCGGTGTCGATAAGCTGGCCAATACCGTGCGCGTGACCCTCGGCCCGAAAGGCCGCAACGTGGTCCTGGACAAGAGCTACGGTGCCCCGCTGATCACCAATGACGGTGTGACCATCGCCAAGGAGATCGAGCTGGAGGATCCGTTTGAGAACATGGGCGCCCAGCTGGTCAAGGAAGTCGCTACCAAGACCAACGATGTGGCCGGTGATGGCACCACCACCGCCACCGTGCTGGCTCAGGCCATGATCCAGGAAGGTGTCCGCAACCTCGCGGCCGGCGCCAACCCCATCATCCTGCGCAAGGGCATGAAGAAGGCCTGCGATGCGGCTGTCGATGCCATCGCCGCCATGAGCAGCAAAGTCAACGGCAAGGATCAGATCGCCAAAGTCGCCGCCATCTCCGCGGGCGATGAGGAAGTGGGCATCATGGTCGCCGACGCCATGGAGAAAGTGACCGGCGACGGTGTCATCACCATCGAAGAGTCCAAGACCATGCGCACCGAACTGGATCTGGTGGAAGGCATGCAGTTTGACCGCGGTTACGTGTCCGCCTACATGGCCACCGACATGGACAAGATGGAAGCGGTCCTCGAGAACCCTTACATCCTGATCACCGACAAGAAGATCAGTAACATCCAGGAGATCCTGCCCATCCTCGAGCAGATCGTGCAGTCCGGGAAGAGCCTGCTGATCATCGCGGAGGATGTGGAAGGTGAAGCCCTGACCACCCTGATCGTCAACAAGCTGCGCGGCACCTTCAACGTGGTCGCGGTCAAGGCGCCGGGTTACGGCGACCGCCGCAAGGAGATGCTGAAGGATATCGCCATCCTGACCGGCGGCCAGGTCATCTCCGAGGAACTCGGCCTTGAACTCAAGGACACGACGCTCGACATGCTCGGCCGCGCCAAGTCCGTGAAGGTCCAGAAAGAGAACACCGTCATCGTCGACGGCGAAGGCAACAAGGCCGATATCGCTGCCCGTGTGGCCCAGATCCGCATGCAGATCGAAGAGACCACGTCTGATTTCGACCGCGAGAAGCTCCAGGAGCGCCTGGCCAAGCTGGCCGGCGGTGTGGCCGTCATCCGCGTGGGTGCCGCCACGGAGCCGGAAATGAAGGAAGCCAAGCTCCGCATGGAAGACGCCTTGGCTGCCACCAAGGCCGCCGTGGAAGAGGGCATCGTGGCCGGCGGCGGTTCCGCCTACATCCACGCTGCCAAGAAGGTTGCCGCTGTCTGCGACTCTCTCGAAGGCGATGAGAAGACCGGCGCCAACATCCTGCTGAAGGCCCTGGAAGCCCCGCTGTACTTCATCGCCCAGAACGCCGGCCTCGAAGGCTCCGTTATCGTCAACAAGGTGAAAGAGTCCGAGGAAGGCATCGGCTTCGATGCCCTGCGCGAGCAGTACACCGACATGGTCGCCGCCGGCATCCTTGACCCGGCCAAAGTCACCCGCAGCGCCCTGCAGAACGCCGTCTCCGTCGCCAGCACCCTGCTGACCACAGAGTCCGTTGTGGCTACCATCAAGAGCAACGAGCCGGCTCCTGCCGCCCCGGCCGGTGGGATGTATTGATGAAAAAGTATAACTGATAAAGAGAAGGGATCATCGTATCATGTCCGATACCTTGGTCCCTTTTCCTTTTATTCAAAAAGATTTAAAGTATCTGTAGATAAAGGCCTTGAGACATAATACAGGTGGCTCCGGCATCTGTCGTGGCTTCGACACATTTACAGCCCGAGGAAGGCAAGGTACTTTTCAGGCCCCTCAGCGAAGGCCGGTCCTTAACGAGCGCAGGCTCCGCAGGAGACAAGCGAGTTTAGTACCGCTGCCTTGAGCTGGGGAGCGGGAGCGTGCCTGAAAAGTATCTGCCGACGAGGGCCTTGAGACATAATACAAGCGGATTCTGCCTTGAACAGGGGAGGCAGGAGCGTCTCTGAAAAGTATCTGCCGACGAGGGCTTTGAGACATAATACGGCCATCCGCTGCCTTGAACTGAAGAGCGGTAGTGTACCGAAAAAGAGCCTGCCGACGCAGGCTTCCGACATTTCGAAAAAACTTGCCACACCGGCCCGCCTGTGGTATTCTGTTCAAAACACGGATTTTTTGTATAAGGGAGGGACTGTCCCATGAACGAAGTGTACGAGGAGTGGCTGGTCAGACGCAAGACACCGGGCTGGTTTTATGTGGCGCTGCCGGCGGCCATCCTCGGGACCGTGATCTTAGGCATTCTCGGCGCCATGTTCATTCCGTACATCGGTTTCATCTTCTGGATCTTCCCGGCCATCGGCGTGTATTTCCTGTCGCAGCGGAAGATCGTCGAATACGAATACATCTTTGTCACCGGCGAGCTCACCATTGACCGCATCCTGAACGAGAGCCGCCGCAAGCGCATGAAAGCCATCGACATGTCCTCCGTCAGCGTGATCGCCGCACTGGACACGCATGAACTGGACGGCCAGATGGGCAACAGCCAGATCAAAAAGATCGACTACACCTCACAGGAGCCTGGCCGCAGGATCTTCGGCGTCCTAGCGTCGGAGCAGGGTGTCAGCCAGATCTATCTCATCGAACCGTCCGCCAAGATGATGGCGGCCATCAAGAAGACTGCTCCCCGAAAAGTCGTCATGTGAGTTTTACCGGCAGGCCGGCTCTTCCGTTTCAGACGCCAGCCTGCTGTGCTGTATATCATTCATTCCAGAACAGAAAGAAGAGGGAAGAACGCGTATGGGTCAGATCATCGGCGAAGGCATTACTTTTGACGACGTGCTGCTGGTTCCGCAGTACTCGGAAGTCACCCCGAACATGGTGGACGTCCGGACCAACCTCACCAAAAAGATCCGTCTGAACATCCCCATGATGAGTGCCGGCATGGACACCGTTACCGAGCACCGCATGGCCATTGCCATGGCCCGTCAGGGCGGCATCGGCATCATCCACAAGAACATGTCCATCGAAGAGCAGGCGGAAGAGGTGGACAAAGTCAAGCGGTCGGAGTACGGCGTTATTTCGGATCCGTTCTACCTGTCGCCGGACCACACGCTGCGCGATGCCGAAGAGCTCATGCACAAGTTCCGCATCTCCGGCGTTCCCATCACCAAGAACGGCAAGCTGGTGGGCATCCTCACCAACCGTGACCTGAAGTTCGAGGACGACCTGGACAAGAAGATCTCCGAGAGCATGACCAGCGAAGGCCTGGTCACCGCCAAGGAAGGCATCTCCCTGGAAGAAGCCAAGAAGATCCTGGGCAAGGCCCGCGTCGAAAAGCTGCCGCTGGTGGACGATGACTTCAACCTGAAGGGCCTCATCACCATCAAGGATATCGAAAAAGCCATCAAGTACCCCAACTCCGCCAAGGATGAGCAGGGGCGGCTTCTGTGCGGTGCCGCCGTGGGCATCACCAAGAACGTCCTCGAGCGCGTGGACGCGCTGGTGAAGGCCAACGTGGATGTCATCGTCATTGACTCCGCGCACGGCCATTCCGCCAACATCTTCAAGACCCTGCGCTCCATCAAGGAGAAGTATCCGGATCTGCAGGTCATCGCCGGCAACGTCGCCACGGCGCAGGCCACGCGTGATCTCATCGAGGCCGGTGCGGACGCCGTCAAGGTGGGCATCGGGCCCGGCTCCATCTGCACCACGCGTGTGGTGGCCGGCATCGGCGTGCCGCAGATCACGGCCGTCATGGACTGCTACGAAGCGGCCAAGCCGTACGGCATCCCGATCATCGCGGACGGCGGCATCAAGTACTCCGGTGACATGACCAAAGCCCTTGCGGCGGGCGCCAACGTCTGCATGATGGGCTCCATGTTCGCGGGGTGCGAGGAGAGCCCGGGCGAGATGGAGCTGTACCAGGGCCGTCAGTACAAGGTGTACCGCGGCATGGGTTCCATCGCTGCCATGGAGAACGGCTCCAAAGACCGCTACTTCCAGACGGATGCCAAGAAACTGGTGCCGGAAGGCGTGGAAGGCCGCGTGGCCTACAAGGGCAGCGTGGAGGATACCATCTTCCAGCTCATCGGCGGCATCCGCTCCGGTATGGGTTACTGCGGGGCCAAGGATATCGAGACCCTCAAGGAGACCGGCAAGTTCGTGAAGATCTCCGCCGCCTCCCTGAAGGAGAGCCACCCGCACGATATCCAGATCACCAAAGAGGCGCCGAACTACACGGCCAACGCCTGATAAAAAAAGTGGTTGACAGCCGCCATCCGGCGTGCTATCATTCCAAAGGTTTCAACAAAGAAGAGTAACCGCTCTCACCTCGGCACGAGCAAGTGACCCGGGTTATCTACAAAGATCCACACCATCCGGTGTATTTTTGTGAGAGCGGGCAGATTACTCGCTCTCACATTTTGTTATGTGCTGCGCACAGGAGGGGACACCATTAGCACCGAGTATCAGATCAATGAGCAGATCCGTGACAGAGAAGTCCGCCTGATCGGGGAAAACGGCGAACAGCTCGGCATCATGTCGGCCAGGGAAGCGTACCAGATCGCCCTGCAGGCAGAACTGGACCTGGTCAAAGTCGCACCGGCCGCCAAACCGCCGGTCTGCCGTATCATCGACTACGGCAAGTATCGTTATGAGATGGCACGCCGCGAGAAAGAATCGCGCAAAAACCAGAAGATCGTCGAGATCAAGGAAGTGCGCCTTTCTCCGAACATCGATACGAACGATCTGAACACCAAGCAGAACAACGCCCGCAAGTTCCTGGAGAAAGGGAACAAGGTAAAGATCACGCTGCGATTCCGCGGCCGTGAGATGAGCCACATGGCGGAGAACAAGCATGTCCTTGACGAGTTTGCCGAAGCGCTGTCCGACATCTCCACCGTCGAGAAGCCGGCCAAGCTCGAAGGCCGCAGCCTGAGTATGGTATTGGCCGCGAAGAAGCAGTAACACTTTCGCGGGTTGTATACGAATCATTTGACCAGGAGGATGAGATTATGCCCAAGGTAAAGACAAAGCGCGCTGCTGCAAAGCGTTTTAAGAAGACCGGAAGCGGTGAACTGAAGAGAATGAAGGCTTACAAGAGCCACATCCTGACCAAGAAGTCCACCAAGAGGAAGAGAAACCTGCGGAAGTCCACCATCGCGGACGCCACCAATACGCAGGTCATGAAGAAGATCCTTCCGTATCTTTAAGCTCCGGGACCTGACTTAAAACCGTAAGGAGGAAATCGTAAATGGCAAGAATCAAAGGCGGTATGAACGCCAGAAAAAAGCATAACCGTGTATTAAAGCTGGCCAAGGGCTACAGAGGGGCACGTTCCAAGCAGTACCGCATCGCGAAGCAGTCCGTGATGCGCGCGCTGGCTACTTCCTATGCCGGCCGCAAGCAGAAGAAGCGTCAGTTCCGTCAGCTGTGGATCGCCCGCATCAACGCCGCTGCCCGCATGAACGGCCTGTCTTACTCCCGTTTCATGTATGGCCTGAAGCTGGCCGGTGCGGAGCTCAACCGCAAAGTCCTGGCTGATCTGGCTGTCAACGATCCCGCCGGCTTCGCGAAGCTGGCCGAGGTGGCGAAGGAGAAGCTCGCTGCCTGATCGTTTCTTTATCACCGGCGGATGTTTTTCACCGTGAACAATTCAAAGGCTTGCATTTTGGGTCGTCAGGTGTTATGATATCCGCCGGAGTTACGGGGCGTGGCTCAGCTTGGTAGAGCGTTCGGTTAGGGACCGAGAGGTCGCAAGTTCAAATCTTGTCGCCCCGACGGCATCCCGCTTTGCGGGATGCATTTTTATAAAAGCGTGTCTGTAGCTCAGCTGGATAGAGCAACGGCCTTCTAAGCCGTGGGTCGGGGGTTCGAATCCCTTCAGGCACATGAAAAGAAACCGCCATGCCGCGGTTTCTTTTTTTATGCCGTTTTTATGCCGACGGGAAGCATCACTTGAAATACTTCAAAAAGTAGTTTATCCTAAGATCATGCAGAAAAAACGTTCGGTGTTTTGGAACATGCCAAAAGCCCCGGCGGTTGTAAAAGGTGAAGGAGGCAACAGATGCCCGCAGATTTTCAGGCCTATCAGCAGAACAAAATGGAGATCGCCCAGGAGATCGCTCGTCTCCGTCAGGTGATGAACCGCAATATCCCGCAGAGTATCCTGCCCAACGTTCCTCCGGAAGAGGTCATGAAGCTCGAGGAGATCCGCGAGGCGCTGGCGTTCCTGGATGAGGATATCAAGGACCAGAGGGAGTTTCCGGATCACAAAACGGATGAGAAGGAGGCCGAAAAGCACCTGAACGCCCTCAACCACATTCCCGCGATCTTAAGCCTCTCCGTGGAGGGAAGAACGTATGAGGATTCTGTCTTATTAAGCGGCGAAAGAAAGTGGCTATACCGCGCCCTGAACCGGATCGATGAAGCCGCGGGAACCGAGACCTCTCCCCAGGGCCCCGGTGAAAACTACGGCGACTATATGAAGGACGCGAATGCCCTGCGCAACATCGACGCGTTAAAAGAGCGGCTGTATGACGAGGATCGCCCCGACAGAATGGGGATCCGGGAAAAGCGGGAATTCATCGCCGCCGTCTTCGCCAGCCGCATGACCGTCAAGTCCAAGCTGGGCAAGGCCTCCAGCCTGGACAAGGAGATGGACGAAGCGACGTTCCATCAGAACTATCGGAAACTCCTGAACAACCGGAACTTCAACAAGTTCGCGGATTCCGTGAAACTCAGCCAGCTCAAGGAGGCCATGACGGGGCACGGCGGTGATCTGGAAAAGAAGTACCGCGCCTACAATCTGCAGCAGCTGGATATCCCCGCCGGCGTCCCCAAACGCTACGCGCCGACCGCTCTGCAGAAGATCGAATACCTGCAGCAGACATTAAAGAAGCCCGGCTTATCCGATGTGGTCCGCAAGCAGGTCATCACGGAAATCCTGGCCTGCCGCATCGCCGTAAATGCGGTGCAGGGCGACAAGAAGTCCCTGCAGCAGCCGCTGTCCCCCAAGGCGTTTGCGGAAGCCAAAGAGATGCTGAACAGCAACAAGACCTTCCAGGAGATCACCAGGGATCCCGCACACTTAAACGGCCTGCAGAAGGCGTGCCTGACCTTCCGGGGCCACGGCGGCGCGGCGGAGCGGTACGTGCAGCGCTTTACCTCCGCGGCCGAGCCCATCAACAACAATAACCCCACGTGGCTGAGCCCTCACTTTGAGACGCCGCAGTCCTTCAAGGATGTTCAGACGGCTCTGGAAAACGGCGCGGGCAGCAATAATCCGCATGTGCAGCAGCGCCTGCTGGCGGCGGGATTCTATTTCGCGGGCACCGAGAACCATCCCGGCCTGAACCCCCTCGAGAACATGGAAGACCGCATCGATCAGATCCAGGAGTCCGATACCTTCCAGTACATGCTTGAGCATCAGGGGACTCAGCAGATGTCCGAAGCCCTGAAAATGGGTGCCGGCACGGCCTTGGACCGTTTCGCCACTTCACAGACGATCATGGAGACCAAGGAAGCCATGAAAAATGAACAGGCCAATCTCGGGAATAACGGGCGGCAGCAGGACGGGCCTGTTGTGGGGCATCAGTAACCCGGATAACGTGAGATCACGATAACGGAGGAAAAAGACCATGGCTGTCAATTATGAGTCGTACAAGGAAAACAAATCGAAGATCAGTCTTCAGATCGCCACCCTGAATCAGCTGTTTGACAACACCATTCCGAACAGTTTTTACAACAAACTGAATGGCGACCGGCAGCGCCAGATCGACAAGATGAAGACGGCGCTGCAGAAGATCCAGGACGATATCGATCTGGATGGCGTGGATCCGCAGTATAAGCCGGATCCGGAGCTGCAGCTGCATCTGAACCAGCTGGAAAACCTCCCGGAGATCCTGAATTACACCGACGGCGACAGGAAGCTGAAGGATGTTCTGTTTAAGGGCAAGAAGCAGCAGGCCTGGCTGGACAAGGCGCTGTATACATTTGATTCCACCCTGGGCACGGATATGGGCGGTGCCGGCAGCAGATCCATGGAGTACGTGTCGGAGGCCAACGCGCTGCACAGCATCGACGCGCTGAAGGGACGGATGGAGCTTCCGTATTTCAAACAGCAGACGGATGCCGAGAAGAGTGAGTTCATCGCAGCCGTTTTCGCCATGCGCATGACGGTAAACTCCAAGCCCGGCAAGGCGTCCTCTCTGGACAAGGAGATGGATACCGCGGCCTACAAGAAGAACTTCCGCACGCTGATGGGCAATGACAGCTTCATCCGCTTCACCAACAGGCTTTCCATCGAGAAGGTCGAGGAGGCTATGAAAGAAGGCCACGGCGGCGCGCTGGAGAAGCAGTTTAAGGACTACCTCCTCAAGGAAACGGAGATTCCGACCGGCGTCCCCAACCGCTACGCGCCGACCGCCCTGCAGAAGATCGAACAGCTGCAGAAAGCGCTGAAGAGAAAAGGCCTTTCCGATGTGGTCCGCAGGCAGCTCATCACGGAGATCATGGCCTGCCGCATCGCCGTGAAGGCTGTGCAGGGTGACAAAGACTCCCTGAAGAAACCCCTGAAAGGCAAGAGCTTCGCGGATGCCAGGAAGGCCCTGGAGAAAAACGCGACCTTCCAGAAGATCATGAACGATCAGAAGGGCCTGGAGGATATGCAGAAAGCCGTCCTTCGCGGCCACGGCGGAGCGGCGGAGCGTTATGTACAGCAGTATACCGCCACGGCCGAACCGGTCAACAACAACAATCCTTCGTGGCTGAGCCCCCACGCGCCCACCCCGAAGACGTACGAGGAAGCGAAGGAAGCGGTAGTGCAGGCCATGGCGTCCGGCAATCCGCAGCTGCTCGAGCGTCAGGTGGCGGCCGCCTTCTACCTGGCCAACGCCGAAGGGAACCCGAATCTGGAGGCCGGGAAGAACATGGAGTCCCGCATCCAGCAGATCCAGAATTCGGACACCTTCC
>CAMJGH010000052.1 GCA_946405185.1 uncultured Lachnospiraceae bacterium | reverse complement strand
CCACGCGCTGGCGGTGGTCATCATCGCCACCATCTGGAGCTGCGCGGGGTACTACATGATCATGTATATGTCCGGACTGCAGAGCATTCCGGTGTCCTACTATGAAGCGGCCAAAGTGGACGGTGCGTCCGCCTGGCAGCGGTTCACCCGCATCACCCTGCCGCTGATCCGTCCCACCACGTTCCTGGTCATGATCCTGGGCTTTCTGGGGCTGTTCAAGGCCTACGGCATGGTCATCGCCTTAACGAACGGCGGCCCCGGTTCGTCCACCAAATTCGTGGTGCAGTTCATCTATGAGCGCGCCTTCGTGGAGTACGACATGGGCTACGCCTGTACGCTGTCGATCCTGCTGCTGGTGATCCTTGCCTTCTTCACCATCCTGCAGTTCCGTGTGACCAGAGGAGGAGGTGAGATCGATGCCTAAACAGAGACTCGCCAACACCATGTATCTGCTCCTGTCCATCCTCATCTGTGCGGTCTTCGTCTTCCCGATCCTGTGGATCCTGCTGGCGTCGCTGAAGGGCGGCAACGAGATCTTTGCCTGGCCGCCGACGTTCCTGCCCAGGCATTTCACGTTGGACAACTACGCCGACGCCTTCCGCCGGATGAACTTCGTGCTGTACTTCAAGAACAGCGGCATCGTGGCCATCCTGTCCACGGCGCTGGCCATGGTGATCAACTTCATGGCCGGATATGGCTTTGCCAAGTACGATTTCAAAGGCCGCAACGCCATCTTCCTGTTCTTCATCTCCACCATCATGCTGCCGCTGGAAGTGCTGATGATCCCCATCTTCCAGACGGTCAAGTGGTTCGGGCTGTACAACACCCTGGCCGGTATCATCATCCCGCCGGCCGCCACCCCTACGGGCGTGTTCCTGGTACGCCAGTTCTTCCTGTCCGTGCCGGACGAACTCATGGAGGCCGCCCGCATCGACGGCGCCAGTGAGTGGGCCATCCTCACCCGCATCATGATGCCCATCGGCAAGCCCATCCTGTCGGTCCTCGCCATCTTCAACTTCATGTGGCGGTGGAATGACTATATGTGGCCGCTGATCGTCATCCGCAGTTCCAACAAGTACACCGTGCAGCTGGCCTTAAAGACCTTCTCCGGCGAGTACACGGTGGACTGGAACGGACTGCTGGCCATGTCGGTGGTCACCATGATCCCTATGCTCATCATCTTCCTGATCTTCCAGAAACAGTTCATTCAGGGCATCGCCACCTCGGGCCTGAAAGAATAAGCACCAGTCCGGGACGTATCATTTTTGGTGCATTTTGCACCGGTCCGGGACAGATCACCTACACGGGCTGCCGTCCTTCTGGCCGGCAGCCCTGTCTGAAAAAAGGAGCCTCCATGAACACCGTGACGATTGAAACCGGTACGCTGATCGGGGCGAAGACTGCCCACGGCCATGTCTTTTACAGTATCCCCTACGCTGCCCCTCCGGTCGGAGACCTGCGTTTTGCACCGCCTGCCCCGCCCATGGCCTGGGAAGGCGTGCGGGATGCCACGCGACCGCAGACACGCCCGTGGATGACGGATCCGAAGCCCGGCGCTCCCGTCTGGCAGGAATTCTACGCGGATCCGGACTACCTGCTCCCGTTTGATGAGGACAGCTTGTACGTTCACGTCTGGACGCCGGCCGACACGCCCGATGAGAAACGGCCGGTGGCGGTCTGGATCCATGGCGGCGCCTTTGCCAAGGGGTACGGCACGGAGGTGGAGACCGACGGCGACGGCTTTGCTTCGCGCGGCGTCATCCTGGTGTCCGTGGAGTACCGCATGGCGGCGTTCGGGTTCCTCTGCCACCCGTGGCTCTCGGCAGAGCAGGGCGGGCGTTCTGGCAATTACGGGCTGATGGACCAGGCGGCGGCACTGCGCTGGGTGAAGAAGAACATCGCCGCTTTCGGCGGTGACCCGGACAAGGTGACCATCATCGGCCAGTCCGCCGGCGGCGTGAGCGTGCGGGCACTGTGCGCCTCCCCGCAGACGGAAGGCCTCTTCCGGGGGGCGGTGATGCAGAGCGGCGGCTTTAAGCCGATCATGGGCCTTAGAACGCTGACGGAGGGGGAATCCATCGGCAAAACCTTCACAGACTTCCTGGGCGTCCGGAGCCTGGAAGAACTGCGGGCGATGCCGGCCGCCCTCCTCACGGAAAAGACAGACGCGTTTTACGCCGCTCACGCGGTGGATTCCCTGACCTTCCGCCCGGTGGAGGACGGGTGGTTTCTGACGGAACAGCCGGATGAGCAGCTTTCGGCCGGCCGGGCGCGGAATCTTTCATACCTGTTCGGCTCCAACCGGGATGACTTCTGGGCGGAAGCGCTGATGGACGGCCGCGCAGCCTATGCCAGGGGGCTCCTGGATCAGGGAACTCCGGCGTACGTCTATCAGTTTGACCGGGTGCTCCCTACCGACCGGGGCGGCGTGTACGAAGGTGCCTTCCACTCCGGGGAGATCTGGTATGTGTTTGAGACGCTCGGGCGGTGCTTCCGTCCGTTTGAAGCGGCGGACCATGAGCTGTCGCGCCGCATGGCGGATGCCTGGTGCGCGTTTGTGAAGACCGGAAGCCCGGATCCGGACGGAGAGCTTGGCTGGAATCCGTACCGGACGCCGGAGGATCTTTACACGTTTGATGTGATACGGGATTGACAGGGCTGACCTGCAGCCGGAAAGGATACACACATGAAGACCGTCACCTATGAGCTGTTCCGCGGGTTCATCAACCGTTATGTTTCCAGCGGAACGTTTACCAGACCGCAGCAGTTTACGCCGGCCACCCTCTCGGGTGAGATCAACGAGTGGCTGGACAAGGGGTTTGCCATTCATGAGAATCCGTGCCGGAAGGAATTCCTGGCCGCACGCGTCGGCACGCTGCCGCCGTATCAGGATGTTCTGGAGGCGGGTGTCGGGAAAGAAGTGAGCGCGTTTGATCAGACCCGGAAGACCGAACTGTTCTTCCCGTTCGGCAACATCGGTTACGATGCGTCGTTCTTCTATCACTGCCCGACGTATCTGCGCACCTACTGCGCCGTGCAGGTGAATGTCCCGGAAGCGGAAGAGGCCGAGGCGGAACTGTCCACCTGCGGCGGGATGACGGTCTGGGTGAACGGAACGCCGGTGACGGATTTTGTTCCGTTTACGCGCAATCTCGTCAAGAAAACGCGCGTCACGCTGCCGTTTGCGGCCGGAGCCAACCGGCTGGTGGTCTGTCTGGATGATCTGGCGGAGCGCGACACGGACTATTATTTCCGCATCCGCTACCTGGGAAGCCAGACGCTGACCATGGAACTGCCGCTGCCCGAAGGGGTGGAGCCGGAAGCGGTGAAACACGCGGAGAGGGTGCTGGATTCGCTGCATTTCACCCGGGAAAGCTACTGTGCGGAGGATGTCTGCGTGTGCCTGGGCGAACAGCCGGCGGCAGGAGAGACGATCGTGGCCGCTAGCGGCGGAAAATCCTTTAAGCCCGAGGCGCTGCCGGCAGAAGGTGCCGAAGCGGTGTACCGGGTGGCTCCGTCTGCGGCGTTTCCGCCGGCCTACACGCCGTTCTCGTTTTCCATCGCCTGCGGCGGGGTGACCATTACGCGCCGGGCGGGATGCCAGGTGGCCGACCCGGACCAGTTTGCGCACGCATCCGATGACATCGCCAAAAGGCGCCTGGCCTATCTGAACATGATGGCGCGTCAGGGCGCGGACGAAGTGACGGAGTTTGCCCGTCCGTACAACATCTATCAGGCGGCGGCCATCCTGGCGGTCGGCGGCTCCACGGAGGAGGCCGAAAAAGCCATCCGCGCCGAACTGGTCAAGGTGAACGCCCGCGAAGACTGCTCGGATTTCCTGTTCGCCGTCATCCTGCATCTGTACCGGTTCTGCGCGGATGTGCTGAGTGAAGCGATCCTCGAAGAGATCCATCAGGCCGCCCTGAACTACCGCTACTGGATCGATGAACCGGGCGATGATGTCATGTGGTTCTTCTCCGAAAACCACGCGCTGATGTTCCATGTCTGCCAGTTCATGGCCGGCAGCCTCTGGCCGGAGGGGTTCTTTACCAACAGCGGGCGGACGGGACGACAGGTGCGGGAGCATGCGGAGCAGCTGCTCACCAAGTGGTTTGAAGGGTATTTTGAGGAGTTCATCACCGAGTGGAACTCGAACGCCTACATCCCCATCGACGTGCACGGACTGGGCTTCCTGTACAACTTTACGGCGGAGGACCACCCGTTCCACGCCAAAGCGAAGGCGGCGCTTGACCGCATCGCCCGCTGCATCTGCCTGTACGCGCACAAAGGCACGGTGATGGCCAGCTACGGCCGCACCTACGAGCGCGAACTGAAAGCCAACGACAACACCGGCATCACCACCCTGCTGTATCTGCTCTACAACGAAGGGCATCTGACGGCGGGCGGCGCCGGGAATATCGCCCTGGCGCTGGGCACGTACGAAGCGCCGGAAGAGTACCGGGCGTATATCCACACCGCGCCGGAAGAGGATCTGGTCTATGAAAACGTCCAGGGGTGGCACCGCCATGCGGCGCTGTACCTGAACAAGAACGAAAAGACCAGCCTGTCCACGGCTGTCCTGTACAAACCGTACCATGGCGGCTACCAGGAGCACATCGTGCAGGCGGCCATCGACACCACGGCTCAGGTGTTCATCAACCATCCGGGCGAGGTGCAGCCGTACGGAAGCGGCCGCCCGGCCTATTGGGCGGGCAACGGCGTGCTGCCGGCGGCCATGGCCTGCCGCAACGTGTCGGTGCTGGTGTACGATATCCCCGAAGACAATCTGGTGGATTACACGCACGCCTACGCGCCGGCGGCGGAGTTTGACCGCTGCGTGATCACCGGGGAGGCAGCCGTTTTTGAAAAAGACGGCGCATACATCGGTCTGCGGGCCGCAAACGGCCTGACCATGACGGCCGACGGTGTGTCGGCCGGCCGTGAACTGAAGAGCCCCGGACGGCAGAACGTCTGGGTGATCGCCACCGCCGGCACGGAAGATTTTGCCTCCGCAGAAGACATGTACAAAGCGCTGCTGGCCTGCGTGATCCGGCAGGACGGCCGCACGGTCACCGTGAAGACGCCGGAAGGAACGTGCTTTGCCTTCGCGGAAGACGGAAGCGGATGCGTGAACGGCGTGCCGGTGGATACCACCCATCTTGACCAGGCGGGCGAAATGTCCGTGCTGCCGCACGCGAACGTTCTGTGAAGCAAAGAGCGGAAGGGGACTTATGGAAAACCGGAAGAACGTTCTGATGATCGCCACGGACCACTGGCCTGCGTCGCTGCTCGGCTGTGCCGGACATCCGACGGTGATGACGCCGACACTGGACCAGCTGTCCCGTGACGGCATCCGCTTCACCAACTGTTACAGCACCTGCCCGGTCTGCATTCCGGCCAGGCGTTCCCTGATGACCGGTATGTCTCCCCGGTCCCATGGCGACCGCGTCTATTCGGACCGGATGCCCATGCCGGACGTGACAACGTTCGCGCAGGCCTTCCGGAATGCCGGATATCAGGCCTACGCGGTGGGAAAACTGCACGTCTACCCGCAGAGGAGCCGCATCGGCTTTGACGATGTCGTGCTGATGGAGGAAGGCCGGTACGATTTCGGTGTGGTGGATGACTACCAGATCTGGCTGGGGGAGAACGGGTATACCGGGCAGGAGTTTCTGCACGCCTGCGGGAGCAACAACTACATCACCAGGCCGTGGCACCTGCCGGAGGAGGCGCATCCGACGGCGTTTGCCACCCGGCAGATGATGCACATGATCAAGCGCAAGGATCCCACGCGTCCGGCGTTCTTCTACATTTCCTATCAGTTTCCGCATCCGCCGCTGGTGCCGCTGCCGGAATTCTGGGATATGTACGGTGATGCGGAGATCGATATGCCGGAAGAAGATGACTGGCCGAAAGACGCGGAAGTGCTGCGGATCCTCGGACAGATGGCAGGCTCCTACTCGGAAAAGGAGATCCGCCGGGCCCGCCGGGCATTCTACGCCCAGTGCACCTATATTGACTATTCGATCCGCAGCCTGATCGGGACACTGCGCGAGAGCAGCCTGTTAAAAGACACGGTGATCGTGTTCCTGAGCGACCACGGGGACACGCTGTTTGACCATGGCCTGGTGGCGAAGAGGACGTTCTATGAAGGGTCCGCCAACGTGCCGCTGATCATCACCGGGGCGCCGGTGGCGCCGTGGCGCGGGCAGGTGTCGGACAGACTGGCCTGTCTGGAGGATGTCATGCCGACGGTGCTGTCCCTGTGCGGTGTTCCGGTGCCGGAGACGGTCGAGGGGATCAACCTGCTGCACGAAGAGCGGGAAGAGATCTTTGGCGAGATCGGCGAAAACAAGCGTGCCACGCGGATGCTCCGGAGAGGCCCGTACAAACTGATCTGGTACCCCTGCGGCAACCGCAGGCAGCTGTTTCACGTGGAGGAGGATCCCGGCGAGCATCACGATCTGGCCGGAAAGCCGGAATACGCGGAAGTGCTGCGGGATCTGGAGGACCGTCTGGCGGGATATCTGCACGGGTGCGATGAGGAGTGGGTCCGGGACGGGAAACTGGCCGGGTATCCGGAAGAGCCGTTTGTTCCCGCACCGGATTATGAACTGTACAATCAGCGCGGATATCACTGGCCGCCGCCGGGCGGGTATACCAACATCGGGACGGATATCCGGAAATAGGGAGAATGGCGAAAGCCGGACGGGAGAGAATTGCCCCGTCCGGCTTTTTGAAGTGAAAGCAGGAGTGCTTTGGCTGTGAAAGAGTGATCCCGGCGGCGGATCATTCCGCGAAGACGACCGTGTGGGCCGCCATATCCCACACTTCAGCGCCGGCGCCGTGAAGATATCCGGTATAGCCCTCAGCCGTCTCCGGCGCGTAGAAGCGCGTGGTCATGACCACGGCGCCGTCATCGGCATAGATCTCCGCGAGAGACGTGTCCAGCAGGAGGCGGAGATTTTGGGCGGCGGGGAGCTTGGCCACGCGGCGCGTGCGGCCGCGGCCGGCTTCTTTGCCGAGGGTCAGTTCCAGCATCTTCCCGCCCTCCGGGCAGGGGCCAATGGAAACGGTAAAGAGCGGGCAGTCTTCCGCGGCCAGGGAGACCGTCACCGGACTGTCCGGGAGGGCTTCCAGCACGATATCGCCGGTCCGTTCGGGCAGTGCAAACGCCTGACCGTCCGAAACGGTGCGGCGGTTGTGACGCAGAGATTCCAACTCTGCAGCCGGCTGCTGGCAGAGGATGCCGGTGTCCGGCTGACGGTGCAGGACGCGGGGAACGGTCAGCGCGTGCTGCCAGCCGCGCCGGATGGTCGGCGCGTTGTCGTACCCCCGGTAGGAGACGCCTGCCCAACCGAAGAGGATGCGGCGCCCGGCGGCGTCTTCAAAAGTCTGCGGGGCGTAGAAATCAAACCCGAAATCCCACTCGCGAAAACGCTCTTCGGGCCGGTCAAGGAGCGGCGTGTGCCCCGGCACAAAATCCTCCGGGAGTGCGAAGTATCCCGCCTGGCTCTCGTTCTGCCAGCGGTAGGCCTCTTCCGGCAGCCCCTGCGGGCTGCAGGCCAGGTACGGATGGCCGTCAAGCCGGAAGAAGTCCGGGCACTCCCACATGTAGCCGAAAGGTTTCTCGGTGGTCAGTGTGGCCTCGTTCACCCACTTCCGGCCGTCCTCCGAGCGGAAGAAGAGGATGGCGCCGCGGTCAGATCCGGGCCGGCCGTCCAGCCGGGTGCCCTGCACCATCCGGAAAGTGCCGCCTTCTTTCCATACCTTCGGGTCCCGCACATGGCACGTGCAGGCGGCCGGGTAATCGGCATTGGTCATCAGGCATTCCTTGGTAAAGTGATACCCGTCATCGCTTACCGCCAGGCAGGTGTTGCCCTCCCGGCCGGTGTAGATGCGGTCCGTGGCGGGATCGGTCACGTTGCCGGTGAAATAGAGGAGCAGCCTGCCGCCGGAGACGATGGCGGAACCGGAAAACACGCCGTCCCGGTCATAGGGCCGGTCGGGAGAGAGCGGCGTTCCCACGTAGCGCAGGTGCGTCAGGTCCGGGCCCGCGTAGTGGCCCCACCACTTGTTGCCGCCCTCCGGGCAGCCGGGGGAGTACTGGAAGAAGATGTGATACTCGCCGTTGAAATAACACAGCCCGTTCGGGTCGTTCATCCAGCCGTCCGGCGGCATCAGATGAAACGCCAGACGGCAGGGATCATCGGGGAAAAGAGTTCGGACAGACGGTTCCATAAAGGCACCTCCTTTTTCTGCTGCTATTATACGGTTTCCGGCCGCCGGCCCGCAACGGAAAATCCCTTTTTGGCTGACATTCTCCGGCCATCCGGCTATAATGAGATCAGGCCGGACGGCCGGAAAGGAAGGGACGTATGAGCTTTAAGGTGGCATTCATCGGTGCTGGCAGCATCACGTTTACGCGCAACCTCGTCGGGGATCTGCTGACGGTCCCGGAGTTTGCGGATATCCGGATCGCGTTCACGGACATCAACGAAGACAACCTGCGCATGGTCACACAGCTGGTGCAGCAGGATATCGACGCCAACGGCCTGTCCTTGCGCATCGAACCCACCCTGGATAGGCGCGAGGCCCTGCGGGATGCCCGGTACGTGATCAACTGCGCGCGCATCGGCATGCTGGAAGCTTTTGCCACGGATGTGGAGATCCCGCTGCAGTACGGCGTGGACCAGTGCGTGGGCGATACGCTGTGCGTCGGCGGCATCATGTACGGGCAGCGGGGCATCGCGGCCATCCTGGATTTCTGCCGGGATATCCGCGAGGTGGCGGAGCCGGGGTGCATCCTGCTCAACTACTCCAACCCCATGGCCATGATGACGTGGGCGGCCAACAAGTACGGCGGGGTGAAGACCATCGGGCTGTGCCACGGCGTGCAGCACGGGCACGAGCAGATCGCGCAGGCGCTGGGCCGCGCGGTGAAGGACGTGGACATCACCTGCGCCGGGCTTAACCACCAGACGTGGTACATCAGCGTGAAGACCGACGGCGTGGAGCGCACCGGTGAACTGTATGAAAAGATGTGCCGGGCGCCGTTTGCGAAGGATGAGAACATCCGCCTGGACGTGATGAAGAACTTCGGCTACTACTCCACGGAATCCAACGGGCATCTGTCGGAGTACCTCATGTGGTACCGCAAGCGCCCGGAGGAGATGGAAGAGTGGATCAACTACAGCCGCTGGATCCAGGGCGAGACGGGCGGGTATCTGCGCGACTGCCGCGAGAACCGCAACTGGTTCATGACGGATTTCCCGGCGTGGCTGGCCGCGCCGGCCAGACGCTACGTTCCCGAAGACCGGTCGACGGAGCACGGCAGCTACATCATCGAAGGCCTGGAGACCGGACGGATCTACCGCGGGCATTTCAACGTGATGAACCGCGGCACCATCACCAACCTTCCGGACGAGTGCGTGGTGGAAGTGCCGGGATATGTGGACCGCAACGGCATCGCCATTCCGAAGGTGGGGGATCTGCCGCTCGGGTGTGCTGCCATCTGCTCGCAGAGCGTCTGGGTGCAGCGCCTGTCCGTGGAAGCCGCGGTGGCGGGCGATATCACGCTGCTGCGCCAGGCGGTCATGATGGATCCGCTCACGGGTGCGGTCTGCACGCCGGCCGAGATCTTCCAGATGGTCGATGAGATGCTGGTGGCCCAGGAGAAGTGGCTGCCTCAGTATGCGGAGGAGATCGCGCGGGCCAAAAAGCGCCTGGAACACAAGACGGTGCCTTACCGGCCGGTCAAAGGTTTCCGGCTGGCGGTCAGAAGCGCGGAGGAGAAGGCGAAAGTGGGATTGCACCAGTAACAGGCGCCGGCCCTGCCGGTTCAAAAAAAGTGAAGGGATGATCATCCATGCTGATACGGGAAGCGTTTCAGGTCGGGAACAAAGCGTGCGGCGTCTGCGGGGCAGAAAGTCCGGAATTCCTGCTGGTGATGCCGGCAGGTGACTGGGAGGAGGATGGAGCCGCGAAGCAGGCGGAAGCCATCGCCCAGGCGGCGGACGTGCCGTTCCTTCTGGCGTCTTTTACCGTGAAGGACTGGAACGCCGAACTCTCCCCGTGGCCGGCGCCGCCGGCCTTCGGCGATGAAGCGTTCGGTGACGGCGCGGAGGAGACGCTGCGGTTTATCCGGGAGGAGCTGCTGCCGACTGTCCGGGAGCGGTACCCTGCGGTGCGGGAACTCCCCGTGATCCTGGGCGGGTACTCGCTGGCCGGGCTGTTCTCTTTATGGAGCGCGTTTCAGGCGGAAGACTTTGCGGCCGTGGCGGGCGTATCGCCCTCCGTGTGGTTCCCGGGCTGGATGGACTACGTGCGCAGCCGTGAGCCGCAGACCAAAACCATCTATCTGAGCCTGGGCGATAAGGAAGAGCGCACCCGCAACCGCACCATGGCGGCCGTGGGCGACAACATCCGCAGCCTGGAGAAGATCCTGCAGGAGCAGGGTGTGCGGACAGTCCTCGAATGGAACCCCGGCAACCACTTCCGCGAGCCGGAAGTGCGCTGCGCGAAGGGGTTCGCGTGGTGCATGTGTCAGGGGAGTCTTTTCCGGAGGCCCGAAGGGGGAGCGTATGTGTAAGAAACAGTGGATCCTGGCCCTGATCGCCGCACTGATGGTGATCGCCGCGGGATGCGGCGGGGACGAAAAGACCGTCATGGATACGGAGGCCGTTCCGGCATCGGAAGAGTCTCTGACAGAAAACGGCATGCAGGTCGTTGACAGAGAGGGCGTGCTTCTCGGCACGATCGATGCCCGCGCGGCCTGCTCCGCGGTGGATGCCGGCCTCTTTTACAGTGTCTTCGAATTCGGAGAGAACGCGTTTACGGCAGACGCGGAATACCATCTTTTCAGTAAAGACGATCACAGCGACGTGCTCCTGGGAACGTTTGACGGTCAGGGATACGAAGCGGCCTATACCCGGACGGAACTGAACGGCAGGATCTACACCCTGGCCGTGCGGGGCAAGGCGGGGGAGGATGACATCCCGCTGGTGCTCCTCTCCTTTGACCCGGCCCGGAAAACAATGGAGACGTTCACAATCTCGGAAACCGGCTTTCCTTATACCGATATGGCGGCAGCGGACGGAAAACTGCTGATCATGAATCACGAGATGTCCGGACGGCACACCGATACCGTGTACGAATTTGATCCGTCTGACGGATCGGTGAGAGACCTTCTGACGTTTTCGGCCGATACGGACTCCCTGCGGGGAATCTGCGCTGCGGAAAACGGATTTTACCTGCTCCGGCTGAAGATCGGGAGCGGGAGCGAGAACGAGATGTTCGTTGACCGGTACGATGAAGAAGGCCGGAAAGTCTCGGAACTGTCCGTAAACGAGATCATGGCGCAGGCGATCATGACCGTCCACGGCATCCAGGGAAGAGCGGACGCGCTGAATGAGATCGGCATGAACATCGCGCACTTCTCCGTTCTGGATGACCGATATATGCTGTATGAGAATTTCGGCCTCTCCCGGATCTGTGTGGATCTGGAGACGGGGAAGACGCTGTTCGCCGGAGATGACCTGTACGCTGTCTCGACAGGAAACGGGAGCCCCGTGGTGTACCGGATGGGATTTGATGGTGAGCATCCCGAAAATCCCGACATCACCGGCTTTGAAGATGGCACGTCTGTCCGCTTTCCCTTTACCCCGACGGACAGCCACAGGCTGGTCCGGACCGTCTCCCGGTCCGAAGCCGGCACGTGGGCGGTCGTGACATCCGACAGTCCCCGCGCGTTTGAATGGACGCAGATGGTCCGGCTGTGGACCGAATGAGTGCTGTGCCGGAACCGGAAAAAACGGGCCCCATAGGGGAGTGTCGGGCATCGGCCGCATACAGAAGTCGGGTTCGACCATATACAGAAAGAGGCACTGAGCGTTCTGTCTCAGTGCCTCTTTCTGTCAAGTCCGGGATTCCTTTCAGCTCAATTACACCAGCTCTTCGGCCAGTTTCTTCACCGCGGCGGTGCTGGCGGCGTCGAGGGCGCTCTTCACGGTGACACCGGTCTCGGCGAAGGTGACATCGCTCCCCTCAAACAGGCTCTTCATCACCTTGGCGGCGGCGGGAGCCCAGGAGCCGTTCTCGATGAAGGCCACCTTGCGGTTTTTATAGCCGCGCAGGGTCAGGTGGTGGATGAAGGTGCGCATGGCCGGGAACACATCCATGTTGTAGGTGGAGGCGGCCAGCACCAGGCGGTCGTAGCGGAAGGCGTCTTCCACGGCTTCGGCCCAGTCATCGTGCACGATGTCGTGCACCTTGGCTTTGACGCCGCGGGCGGTCAGGTCTTCCTGCAGGAGCCGGGCGGCTTCGAGCGTGTGGCCGTAGACGCAGGCGCAGACGATGGTCACGCCTTCATCCTCGGGCTGGTAGGAGGACCAGGTATTGTAGGTGGCCAGCACTTCCGGGATGGTGTCGGTGAGCACCGGGCCGTGCAGCGGGCAGATGGTCTTCACCGGCAGGGCGGCGGCCTTCTTTAAGACGGCCTGCACCTGCGGGCCGTACTTGCCCACGATGCCGAAATAGTAGCGGCGGGCTTCGCAGGCCCAGCCTTCGGGATCTTCAATGTCGTTCGCGCCGAACTTGCCGAACGCGTCGGCGGAGAAGAGCACGCCTTCGGTGCTCTCAAAGCTCATGACGACTTCCGGCCAGTGGACCATGGGCGCGGTGACGAACGTCAGCCTGTGTGCCCCCAGTTCCAGCACAGAACCCTCCTTGACGGCCAGCTGGCGGTCCGCATAGTCCGTCCCGAAGAACTGCTTCATCATGCGGAAGGCAGCGGCGGAGGAGACGATGGTGGCCTCCGGGTAGGCAGCCATGAAGGCCTCGATGCCGGCGGAGTGGTCCGGCTCCATGTGGTGGACGATGAAATAGGAAGGCTTCCTGTCGCCGAGCACGGCGGCCACGTTGGCCAGCCACTGCTCCACGCAGGCGGCATCCACGCCGTCCGTAACGGCGGTCTTTTCGTCCAGGATGACGAAAGAGTTGTAGGCCATGCCGCGCTCCAGGTCAAACTGGGCTTCAAACAGGGTGATATCGTGATCGTTGATGCCTACGTAGCGGATGGCATCGGAAACATTCATCTCAGGCAGCATATCTCGTTCCTTTCCTTAAAAAGAAGATGATAACGTCCCGACCAGTATACCACAGGGTCCGTCGGTTGGACAGGGTGAAGATTTATGCGTATAAGCCGTATGAATATTCACTTTTGGTGATTATCACATGCATAAAACACCCAAAAACCGAATTTATATGCATTCTTTTGCTTGACTTTACGAATGCAGGGCGTTAAAGTATGTGCTATCGCCGCAGGGAGGTGCCCTGCCGGGCAAGGAGGACCATATGAAGAAGGAAGATATCAAGAAAGTCGTGCTGGCATATTCGGGTGGTCTGGACACCTCCATCATCATCCCGTGGCTGAAAGAAAACTACAACAACTGCGAGGTCATCGCCGTGTCCGGCAACGTCGGCCAGGCGGACGAGCTGGAAGGCCTGGAAGAGAAGGCCCTCAAGACCGGCGCCTCCAAACTCTACGTGCTGGACCTGACGGATGAGTACGTGAATGATTTCATCATGCCGTGCGTCAAGGCCGGCGCCAAGTACGAAGAGTACCTGCTCGGCACCAGCCACGCCCGCCCCTGCATCGCCAAGGGCCTGGTGGAGATCGCGCTGAAGGAAGGTGCGGACGCCATCGTGCACGGCTGCACCGGCAAAGGCAACGACCAGGTGCGGTTTGAACTGGCCATCAAGCACTTCGCGCCGAACATGCCCATCATCGCGCCGTGGCGTGAGTGGGACATCAAGAGCCGCGACGAGGAGATCGACTACGCGGAAGCCCACCACATCCCGCTGCGTATCAACCGCGAGACCAACTACTCCAAGGACAAGAACCTCTGGCACTTAAGCCATGAGGGCCTGGACCTCGAGGACCCGGCCAACGAGCCGCAGTACGAGAAGCCCGGCTTCCTGGAGATGAGCGTCTCCCCGCTGCAGGCGCCCGATGAGCCCACCTACATCACGCTGGACTTCTGCCAGGGCGTGCCGGTGGCGCTGAACGGCGAAAAGATGAGTGCGAAGGAGATCGTCCTGGCGCTCAATGAGATCGGCGGCAAGAACGGCATCGGCCTGCTGGACATCGTCGAGAACCGCCTGGTCGGCATGAAGAGCCGCGGCGTGTACGAGACTCCCGGCGGCGCCATCCTCTACAAGGCGCACGAAGTGCTGGAGACCATCACGCTGGACAAGATGACCATGCATGAGAAGGCACGTATTGCCATCACCTTCGCGGAACTCGTCTACAACGGCCAGTGGTTCACCCCGCTGCGCGAGGCGCTGTCCGCCTTCGTCGACAAGACGCAGGAGAAGGTCAACGGCACCGTGAAGCTCAAGCTCTACAAGGGCAACATCATCAACGCGGGCGTGACCAGTCCCAACAGCCTCTATTCCGAGGACATCGCCACCTTCGGCGAGAGCGATTACAATCAGGCGGACGCCACGGGCTTCATCAACCTCTTCGGGCTGCCGATCAAGGTGCAGGCCATGGTGGACCAGAAGAAAGACTGAGAAACAAAACGGGCAGGAGGAGAAGAAATGAGCAAGTTATGGGCGGGCCGCACGGACGGCCACACCAGTCAGCTGGCGGACGATTTCAACTCCTCCATCCGGTTTGACTGCCGGATGTACGAGCAGGACATCAAAGGCTCCATGGCGCACGCCGCCATGCTGGGGGCGCAGGGCATCATCACCCCGGCGGAAGCCGACCAGCTGATCGCGGGGCTCTCGCAGATCCTCGCGGATCTGCAGAGCGGGGCACTGGAGATTGACTGGCAGGCCGAGGACATCCACATGTTCGTGGAACAGGTGCTCACCGAGCGCCTGGGCGATGTGGGCAAGAAGCTGCACACCGCGCGCTCCCGGAACGACCAGGTGGCGCTGGACTTCCGCCTCACCCTCCGGGATGAGATCGACGGGCTGATCCCGCTGGTCAAGGCCGTCATCACGGCCGTCACGGACCAGGCAGAGCTGCACAAGTCGGACATCATGCCCGGCTACACCCACCTGCAGCGCGCGCAGCCGGTCACCTTCGGCCACCACCTGCTGACCTACGCGTGGATGCTGCTGCGGGACATCGGCAGGCTTCAGGATACGCGCAAACGCCTGAACCTCTCGCCTATCGGCAGCTGCGCACTGGCCGGCACCACGTACGATACGGACCGGTACTTTGAGGCAGAACAGCTCGGGTTTGACGGGATCGTCGAAAACTCCATGGACGGCGTGTCCGACCGGGATTTCGCGCTGGAGCTGATGAGCGCCCTGTCCATCCTGATGATGCACCTGTCGCGCTTCTCCGAGGAGATCATCCTCTGGAGCTCATGGGAGTTCCGCTTCATCGCGCTGGACGATGCCTTCACCACCGGGTCGTCCATCATGCCGCAGAAGAAGAACTCCGACATGGCGGAGCTGATCCGCGGCAAGACCGGGCGCGTCTACGGCGATCTGATCGGGCTCTTGGCCACCATGAAGAGCCTCCCGCTGGCCTACAACAAGGATATGCAGGAGGACAAGGAGCCGGCCTTCGACGCGGTGGACACCGCGAAGATGTGCCTGCAGGTGCTCGCCCCCATGGTCGCCACCATGAAGGTCTTCCCGGAGAACATGAAGAAGGCCGCCCAGCAGGGGTTCATCAACGCCACCGATCTGGCGGACTACCTGGTCAAAAAGGGGATGCCGTTCCGGGATGCCTACAAGGTGTCCGGCAAACTGGTGGCCCGCTGCATCGCGGACGGGACCGTGCTCGAAGACCTGCCGCTTTCCGTCTACCGGGAGTACGCGGACGTCTTTGAGGAAGATGTGTATGAAGAGATCTCGCTTGTCACCTGCGTGAACAAGCGCATCTCGGCCGGCGGCACGGGCATCGCCTCCGTGGAGGGGCAGATTGCCAAAGTCCGCCAGGCCCTGGAAGCATAACGACAGCACACAAGAGGGGAGCGGTTCCGCTTCCCGGGGAAAAGGAGAAGAACATGAAAAAAGCACTCGCACTGATCCTGGCGGCCGTCATGATGATGGCGCTGGCTGCCTGTGGCGGCAGCAAGTCCGGCGAAAAGACGCTGACCGTGGCCACGAGCCCGGACTTCCCTCCGTTTGAGAGCCTCGACGGCACGAAGCTCGTGGGCATCGAGGTGGAACTGGTGGATGCCATCGCCGCCAAGATGGGCGTCAAGGTGGAATACGTCCAGATCGATTTCGACTCCGTTTTAAACGGCGTGCAGGCCGGCAAGTATGATCTGGGCATGTCCGGCATCTCCGTCACGGACGAGCGCAAGGAGAACGCACTGTTCACCGATCCTTACTGCCTGGCCGCACAGGCCATCGTGGTGGTGGAGGGCAGCGATATCGCCTCCAAGGCGGATCTGGACGGCAAGTCCGTCTCCGTGCAGACCGGCACCACCGCGGAACTGTTCTGCAATGAGAACGGCTACAAGGTGAGCTCGTTCGCCGCCAACTCCGACGCGGAATCCGCGCTCGTGACCGGCAAGGTGGACGCTTGGGTCATTGACGATCTGACTGCCGCCGAGATGGTGGCCGTTTACAACCAGAACGCCGGGACCAAGCTGGTCATCCTGGATGAGGCCATGACCACCGAGCCGTACGCGCTGATGACCAAGAAGGGCAACGACCAGCTGATCGCCGACATCAACAAGGTGCTGAACGAACTGGTCGCCGACGGCACCGTCGCCAAGCTGTTCGAGAAGTACGGCGCGCCGTACACCTCGCCGAAACAGTAACCTTTACCAGACAACCGCTGACTGTGACCGGCAAACGGCCCGGATCCCTTCCGGGCCGCCTGCCGGCACCTTCCGTTTCAGGAGAATCCCATGGACGCTTCCCTGACGTTTATCCTGCCCGCCGCCAACTTTCTGACGGCGTGGTTTGAGAAACTGCACAAGACTTTCATCGCCTCGGGCTACTACACCCTGCTGATCGAGGGCTTCCGCAATACCATCATCATCACGCTGGGGGCACTGGCCATCGGCGTGGTCATCGGCATGCTGGTCGCCGTCATCAAGTACTTTGCGGAGGACGTGAAGGCGCTGCAGCCGCTCGCCTGGCTGTGCAACCTGTACGTCAACGTGGTCCGCGGCATCCCGATGACGGTGTTGCTGCTCATCTTTTTCTACGTCTTCTTCGAGCTGGCCAAGGACGGCACGCCGGTAGCCATCGTGGCCTTCGGCGTCAACTCCGGCGCCTACATGGCCGAGCTGATCCGCAGCGGCTTGAACGCCGTGGACCGCGGCCAGATGGAAGCCGGGCGCAGCCTCGGGCTTTCCAAGATGCAGTGCATGAGAAAGATCATCCTGCCGCAGGCGGTGCGCTACATCCTGCCGGCCATCGGCAACGAGCTGATCGCGCTGTTAAAAGAGACCTCCGTGGCCGGGTACGTGGCCGTGGTCGATCTCACCCGCGCCGGCAACCTGATCCGCAACAACACGTTTGACGCGGTGAACTCGCTGGCCGTGGTGGCCATGATCTACCTGCTGCTCTCGGTCCTCTTAAGCAAGGGTCTGAGTCTGATGGAAAGGAGGCTGTCCGCCAGTGATAAACGTTGAGGGATTGCGCAAGGAATTTGAAGGCGTCGAAGTCTTAAAGGGCATCGATGTCACCATCAACAAAGGCGACGTGGTCTGCGTGATCGGGCCTTCCGGGTCCGGCAAGTCCACGTTCCTGCGGTGCCTGAACCTGCTCGAAAAGCCCACGGGCGGCCACATCTTCTTTGAAGGGGACGACCTGATGGACAAAAAGGTGGACTTAAACCTCCACCGGCAGAAGATGGGCATGGTCTTTCAGCAGTTCAACCTGTTCCCGCACATGACGGTGCTGGAAAACATGACCTGCGCCCCGGTCATGCTGAAGAAGATGACCAAAGAGCAGGCGGAAGCCAAGGCCTTGGAGCTGTTGGGCCGCGTTGGCCTGGCGGACCGCGCCTCTTCCTACCCCAATCAGCTGTCCGGCGGGCAGAAGCAGCGCGTGGCCATCGTGCGGGCGCTGTGCATGGAGCCGGACGTGATGCTCTTTGACGAGCCCACCTCCGCGCTGGACCCGGAGATGGTCGGCGAGGTGCTGGACGTCATGAAGGAACTGGCCCGCGAGAACATGACCATGGTGGTGGTCACGCACGAGATGGGCTTTGCCCGCGAGGCGGCCGAACGCATCCTGTTCCTGGCCGACGGGGTGATCATGGAAGAGGGAACGCCCGACGAGATCTTCAACCACCCGAAGACCGAGCGGCTGAAGAATTTCCTCGCGAAGGTGCTGTAAAGCCTGCTAATAAAAAGTCAAGCGAAAACTCATAAACGATAACGCCCTGCTTT
>CAMJGH010000051.1 GCA_946405185.1 uncultured Lachnospiraceae bacterium | reverse complement strand
CCCGGCTGGTTGTCGGGTACCTAACCACCACGAATCTTATTGTAGGAGGAGAGGGGATGAAACCGTGAAGAATGTGTACGGAACGCGCGTGTTTGTGAGCGGCGCGACCAGCGGCATCGGGCAGGCCTGCGCCCGGGCGTTCGCGAAAGAAGGCTGTCAGGTGACGGGCATCTCGCGCCATGCAGAGGCCGGGACGGAAAGCTTTCCCGGCGGCGGAATCCTGACACTGGCGGCGCTGGATGTGACCGATGAGGCGGCCGTGAACGCGTTTTTCGCGGAGCGGGGGACGTTTGACATCGCCGTCCTGGCCGCCGGCATGGGCGTCTCCGGGCCGGCCGAAGAACTGCCCATGGAGCTGGCCAGGCGCCAGATGGAGGTCAACTATTTCGGCACCCTCACCTGCGCCAGACCGCTGCTGACCGGCATGCGGAAGCAGGGAAGAGGGCTTTTGATGGTGGTCGGCTCCATCGCGGGGCGCGTGTCCATCCCCATGCAGAGCCACTATTCCTCGTCCAAGTACGCGCTGGAGGCGTTTACGGACGCGGTGCGCATGGAGATGAAGCCGTTCGGCGTGCGGGCGGTCATCCTGGAGCCGGGGGACACGAAGACGGGCTTTACGGACGCGCGGCAGCATGCGGTTCTGGCTCCGGATTCGGCCTACGCCGGCATTTGTGAGCCGTCCGTGGCGCGAATGGAGAAGGATGAGCGAAACGGCAAGAGCCCTAAGACCGTGGCGGCGGCCGCGCTGCGCATGGCCGGGCGGAAGAACCCGCCGGCGCGCGTGCCCATCGGAGCGGATTACGCGGCGCTGATGGTGGCCCTGCGGCTGCTGCCGGATAAGACCAAGGAGTTCATCCTGCGGAAGATGTACCTGTCGTGAAGCGGAAATATCCTTCAGACACGCTTGACGGCGGGAAAAAGATGTGATACGGTAGTTTGCGCCCCACAAAAGGGGGAACAATCGAAGCGGATCATGTATCGAGGGAGTGGGCTTACTATGCCCGTCACCTGCGAAACATGGTCCGCTTCGCTGTTTTATGTCAGCGAATGCGGAGAGTCCCTGCGGTGCGGGGAAGCAGCGCCACGATCCGGCCGGTGCCGGGGAGCGTGCCAAGGCCGCCGGGATGAAAAACTCACGGTTTCCGGCCGGAAGGGCCGGGGAAAGGACAGTTTATGTACCGCATCGATTACCGCAACCCGCTGACCACCGTCTACCAGTATGAGTACGCCCTCTACCTGTACACGGCACAGATGTTTGGGAAAGTCGTCTGCCGGTCGTCCGCCATCCGCACGCTGGAGCTGTACTACGCGGATCTGGTGAAGGACACCGAGACCGGGCAGCCCAGCTACGAGAAGCAGTACCTCCTCGAGGAGAAGTGCGAGAACCTCGTGGAGCGCGACGTGGCCGGCCAGACCGGCATTCCCGCCATGCACGAAAAGACGGCCGAACTGACCGTCATCCGCACCGGCACAGGCGCGCACATCTTCCTGTACCGCTGCGGGCAGCGCGCCTTTACCGTGCGCGTGAAGACCGACAAGAAAGGCCGCGTGTGCGGCATCGAGCTGCGCCGCGGCACCTGCAGCGCCAGAGAACGTAAAAACCCCCGCCATTGAGCGGGGGTTTTTACGGGGAGAACTCAGCGTTTTGCCTGTCCGGTCTGTTCAAGGATGTAATCCTCGGCTTCCGAGGGCAGCATGTCCAGCGCGACGGCCAGTTCGGCCAGGAGCTTCTCCCGGGCGATCTTGGAGTACTTGTCGTCCATGGCGGTGATCTTCTTCCCGCAGGCTTCGCGGGCGCGGGAGCGGACGTGGACGGCCTTGATGAGGCTGACCAGCCCTTCACAGTTTAAGACATCCCGTTTGTAGATCTCCTGTTTGTAGATATTCTCGCGGTTGCGCTCGTCCGGGACGTCGATCTCGTCGATGTCTTCGAGACCGTGGATCAAGGACAGGGCTTCCTCGCGGGTGATGACCGGCCGCATTTTGCGGTCACCGGCGTCGACAGGGGCGTAGATGGTGCCGGCCGGGGCAAAATAGGGGTGAAGTGTGTAGTAATCCTTGCCGGCAAAGGAGGCTGTGATGGCAACCGGTCCGATGCTGTCTACCACGCAGGGACCTTCACAGCCGTAGATGACGACGTCTCCTTTCTGGTACATGAATGTTCTCCGTTTCTGGGACGAATAATGGGTATCACAAAGTTTATTTTAGCGCAGTTTCCGCCATTTATCAACAAAAAAATACATCCCTATATTTCATAATATAAAAATATAAATTTCGTATTTGATCAGTTGGCTTCTTTTAAAGTAATAATAATAGGGCAATCCGGCCGGATCTCCATGACCAGATAGGTGGGCACGCGGCCCTCCTGGCGGGGGTAGGAGAGGCTGCCGGGATTGGCCAGTGTCAGGCCGTCCTCCTCGCGCAGGTACGGCAGATGCGTGTGCCCGAAGAGGGCGGCCTCACAGCCGCGGTCGCGGGCTTCTTCGGCCAGCAGGTCGGTTCCCACGGAAATGTTGTAGGTGTGCCCATGCGTGAGCAGGATCTTGTGGCCCTCCAGTGTCAGGATCTTCTCGCGCGGCAGCTGGGTAAAGAAGTCGTTGTTGCCGCGGACCATCTCGCAGGGGATGCCGGCCATCTGCCGCACCTCAAACTCCTGGGATTCCACGTCTCCGAGGTGGATCAGCAGGGAAGCGTCCTTCTCGCGCCGGATCACGGTGCGCAGGGAGGTCAGGCGGTTGTGGGTATCGCTGATGACGAGGACTTTCATGCGAAATACCTTTCCTGAAGGAGTGTTTTCATGGCGCGCAGGGCTTTCCCGCGGTGGCTGATGGCGTTCTTTTCATCCGGCGGCAGCTCGGCGCTGGTGCACCCGTAGTCCGGCAGCCACAGGATGGGATCGTACCCGAAGCCGTTGGCACCGGCCGGTTCCCGGGCGATCTCGCCTTCCATGTGGCCTTCGGTGGTGAGCACCGTGCCGTCCGGCAGCAGCGCGGCAATGACGGCCGTGAACCGGGCTGTGCGCGGCAGGCCGCTCTCGTTTACGCGCCGGATGATCTCGGCGTTCTTGACGGAGTAGGGGGTGTCCTCCCCCAGATACCGGGCCGAATAGACGCCCGGCTCCCCGCCCAGCGCATCCACCACCAGGCCGGAATCATCCGCCAGGATGACGGCGTCCGTGAACGGCCGCAGGGCCTTCACCTTGATGACGGCATTCTCTTCAAACGTGGCGCCGTCCTCCACGATGTCCGTCCGGATGCCGGCCTCGGCCATGGAGAGGACGCGCACCGGCAGATCGGCCAGGATGGCGCGTATCTCTCTCATCTTGCCGGCGTTGCCGGTGGCAAACACGATGTCTTTCATGGGAAGCCTCTCTTTATGCCTGCGGGGCGGCCGGCCGTCTGGCCGGCGGCTTGGGCCCGGGGAAACTGTAGAAGTAGGTTTTGATCATGCCGTTGTAGATCTTGCGGTTCTTGGCGGCCTTTTTGCCGATGTAGCGCTCGGCATCCTCGTACGAGGTGATCAGATACGCCGACCAGGAATCCAGCGCGGCCAGCCGCTCGCCGAACGTCCGGTACAGTTCCGGCAGTTCGGCCGTCAGGCGCTCGCCGTAGGGCGGGTTGGTGATGATGAAGCCGTACTTCTTTGGGTGGCTCAAGGCGGATACCGGGCGCTGCTGGAAGTGGATCAAATGGTCCACGCCGGCCAGCTTCGCGTTCTCGCGGGCGGCCTTGACGGCATCGGCGTCGATGTCGTACCCCTGGATGTCCGGGGCGGCCGTCTTGTCCACGCCGGATTCGGCTTCATCGGCCGCTTCGTACCAGGCGCGGCGGGGGATGAGAGCCTTCCAGTCTTCGGCCAGAAACTCGCGGCCGAGACCCGGGGCGATGTTGGCGGCCATCAGCGCCGCTTCGATGGGGAAGGTGCCGCTGCCGCAGAACGGATCCACCAGGATGCGGTCTTTGTTCCACGGAGTGAGTTTGATGAGCGCGGCCGCGAGCGTTTCGGAGATGGGCGCCTCCACGGTGAGCGGCCGGTAGCCGCGCTTGTGCAGCGACGTGCCGGTGGTATCGATGCCCACGGTGACCACGTCTTTTAACAGAAAGACGCGCAGCGGGAAGCTGGCCCCGGTCTCCGGGATGACGGCCAGGTGCATGGCGGCCTTCATGCGCTCCACGATGGCTTTTTTCATGACCGACTGGATATCCGACGGCGAGAAGAGCTGGCTCTTGACCGAGGAGGCCTTGGTCACCCAGACGCGCCCATCCTTGGGGATGAACTCCTCCCAGGGCAGGGCCTTGGTGCCTTCAAACAGCTCGTCAAAAGACCGGGCGGTAAAACTGCCGGCTTTCAGGAGCACGCGCTCGGCCGTGCGCAGGAAGATGTTGGCGCGGGCCGCGGCTTCAATGCCGCCGCGGAAGGTGACGCGACCGTCGGTGGTCTCGGTGATCTCGTAGCCGAGGGCCGTCAGCTCATTCTTGAGCACGGCCTCCAGGCCGAAGTGACAGGGGGCGATCCATTCGTAGGTAACAGACATGGGCGGTTTCCTTGAGAAGTGTAAAGAAGAGGGGATCCTTCGGGCTGCGCCCTCAGGATGACGTTGGACCGGCTGTGACCGGCGGCGTCATCCTGAGCGAAGCGAAGGATCTCCCGTCTATGCCAGATGCAGTGTATTAATGAGCAGGACCCAGCTGAGCCCGTAGTAAGTGACCACGGCCACCAGGTCGTTGATGGTGGAGATCAGGGGCCCGGAGGCCACGGCCGGATCCACCCCGATCTTCTGAAAGGCCAGGGGGATGAGCGTGCCCAGCAGGCTGGAAATGAACATGGCCACGATGAGCGCCAGTGCGATGCAGCCGGAGACCGCGAACGCGAAGCCGGGTGCCTTGTGCTTCAAGAGCATCAGGAAGAGCCCGACCAGCACACAGGAAAAGGTTCCCAGGATGAGCCCGTTGATCAGGCCCACACGCGCTTCCTTGAAGACCAGGCGGAACTTCTGGCCGACGGTCAGGTTTTCGTCCACCAGCACGCGGATGGTCACGGCCAGGCTCTGGGTGCCCACGTTACCGGCCATGTCCAGGATCATGGTCTGGAAGGTCATGATGATGGTCAGCTGCGCGATGACTTTCTCGAACACGCCCACCACGGTGGAGATGAGCAGGCCCAGACACATGAGGACGACCAGCCACGGCAGGCGTTTGCCGATGCTCATGCGGATGGGTTCGTTCAGATCTTCCTCGGCGGACAGACCGGCGAACTTGGCGTAGTCATCACCGAAGGCGTCATCCACGGCCTCGACGATCTCCTGGGAGGTGATGACACCGAGGAGCTTGTTCTCGTTGTCCAGCACCGGGATGGAGTCTTCGGAGTAGTCGCGCAGGCGGTCGATGCAGTCGTCCACATTCTCGGTGGCGTAGACGTACGGGTAGCTGGTGACGATGAGGTCGTCCAGCGGCTGCCCCTCGCGGGCGGTGATCAGGTCTTTCAGGTCGATGGCGCCGCAGAAGATGTGGTGGACGTCCTCGACGTAGATGGTGGAGATGTTGTCGTTCTCGGCCGCCTGACGGACCAGCTCGCGCATGGCATCCTTCACGGACAGGGTGTCCTGGATGAGGATGTAGTTGGTGGTCATGCGGGAACCGATCTCATCCTCGTCGAAGGAAGCGATCAGGCGGATGTCTTTTTTGGTGTCGTCATCGAGCAGGTCGATGATGAGGCCGCGGCGCTCCTTCGAGAAGCTCTGCAGGACCTCCACGGCGGTGTTCGGGTCCATCCGGGTGAGGATGTCCACCGACTTGCGCACGTTCATCTCGGTGAGGTAGAGCCCCACGTCGTCCGAATACTCGAAGATGTCGGCCAGGTAGGCGGAATCCAGTACGCGGAAGAGCTTCTGGCGTTCAGTCTCGGTCAGTTTCCCGAGCACCTCGGCGATATCGTTGGCGTGGTAGTCTTCCAGCTGTGCGGCCAGGCGGCCGGGCGCGGTGGTACTTCGGATGATGCGTATGATCTCATCATCAAAGTGCGGCATGACCGAACCGGCATCCGGCTCAGACTCTGCCGTCAGGACGTTTTTTTCTTCATCCATATAGCGTACCTCCTTGTCCCGGACATTCCTGCAGGCCACAGGTACAATGATTTTACACCCTTGTGAAAAAAGATGTCAATGTGTAAGTGGCGTTTTTCGTGAACGTTTGCACTGAACACTTCCGCGCCGTCTGGCCCACGCTTGAAGGCGGGGAGGGTTTCCGATATAATGAAACGGATATGGTCACGTTTTGACGGCATGCGGAAAGGAGGAGCGATGAAACGGCTGACGATCGGACTGGCGGCCCACGTGGACGCCGGCAAGACCACCCTGTCCGAAGCCCTGCTGTACACAGCGGGTGCCATCAGGCGCCTCGGGCGCGTGGACAGCCGGGACGCGTTCCTGGACACCGACGCCGTGGAGAAAGAGCGCGGCATCACCATCTTTTCCAAACAGGCCGTGCTGCAGACGGGCGATGCGGAGCTGACGCTCATTGACACCCCCGGCCACGTGGACTTTTCGGCGGAGACCGAGCGCGTGCTGGGCATCCTGGACGCGTGCGTGCTGGTGATCAGCGCCGCGGACGGTGTGCAGGCGCACACGCGGACGCTGGCGGGCCTCCTGGAAGCCTACCATGTGCCGGTGATCGTCTTCGTCAACAAGATGGACCAGCCGGGAGCGGACCGGGAGGCGCTGATGAAAAAACTCCAGAGCCAGCTCTCCGAAGCCTGCGTGGATTTCTCCCCGGAAGCGGAGGATGCCCGCGCCGAGGCGCTGGCCATGTGCTCCGAGGAACTCATGGAGGAGTTTCTGGCAGACGGGCAGGTGAGGGAAGACAGCCTGCAGAAGGCCGTGATGGCCCGCCAGGTGTTCCCCTGCTTTTTCGGGTCGGCGCTGAAACTGTCCGGCATCGAGGAACTGCTGGAGGCCATTCCGCAGCTTTTGTCGGAGCCGGCTTATCCGGAAACTTTTGCCGCGCGGGTGTTCAAGATCCTGCGGGATGACCAGAAGAACCGCGTGACGTTTGTGAAGATCCTGGGCGGACGCCTGTCCGTGCGGGATACCGAACCCCGGTCCGGCGAGAAGATCAGCCAGATCCGCGTCTACTCCGGAGAAAAATACGAGCCGGTCACCGAGGCCTTTGCGGGCCAGGTGGTGGGCGTGACGGGGCTGTCCGCCACGCGCTGCGGGCAGGGCCTGGGCGAGGCGGAGGATGAACGGCTGCCGCTCTGGGAGCCCGTGCTGCGGTATGACTGCGTGCCCGCAGACGGCGGCGATGCCGCTACGCTCTTAACCTGCCTGCGCGAGCTGGAAGAGGAGGAGCCGGCGCTGGGCGTTTCCTGGAACGAAGAGAACGCCCAGATCCGCGTCAAGCTCTCCGGACCGGTGCAGGCCGAGATACTGACCAGGCGCCTTCAGGACCGCTTCGGGCGGGCCGCATCGTTTGTGAACGGCAGCATCGAGTACCGCGAGACCATCGCCGCGCCGGTGGAAGGGGTGGGGCACTTCGAGCCCCTGCGCCATTACGCGGAGGTGCATCTGCTGATCGAGCCCGGTCCCCGCGGGTCCGGCATCACGCTGGCCACGGCGCTCCCCACGGAGCGGCTCAGCCTCAACTGGCAGCGGCTGATCTTCACGCACCTGCTGGAAAAGACGCACGCGGGGGTGCTGACCGGCGCGCCGCTGACCGACGTGAAGTTCACGCTGGTGGCCGGGCGGGCACACCAGAAGCACACCGAGGGCGGCGATTTCCGCCAGGCCACCTACCGGGCCGTGCGCCAGGGCCTCATGCAGGCGCAGTCGGTGCTGCTGGAACCGTGGTACGATTTTACGCTGAGCATCCCGGACGATCAGATCGGCCGGGCCATGCACGATCTGGACATGCGCCATGCCGCCTTCAATCCGCCGCAGACGGAGGGAGGCGTGGCGGTGATCACCGGCGCGGGGCCGGTGGCCACGCTGCAGAACTACCAGCAGGAGGTCAACCGCTACACGCACGGCAAGGGCAGCTTTGCCGGCACGCCGGCCGGGTACCGCCCGGCACACAATCCCGAGGAAGTCATCGCCGCCTCCGGCTACGTTCCGGAGCTGGACGCCGCCAACCCGTGCGGGTCGGTCTTCTGCACGCACGGCGCCGGCTTCTACGTGGACTGGTATGAAGTGCCGCAGTACATGCACCTGGATTCCGGGCTGGGGCTTCTGGCCGCGCCCGGCGGGTACGATGACGAAGCCCCGCCGGAGGAGGCCGAGCGGCGCTACCGGCAGGGCGAGGCGGACGATGCCGAGCTCATGGACATCTTCGAGCGCACCTACGGCAAGGTGGAGCGGCGCATCGGCGACTGGGACGCCGCCATGCGGCTGGATTACAATCAGAAGAAAGAGAAGCCGTACGTCTACAAGCCCGCGAAGCGCCGCGAGGAGGTGCTGCTCGTGGACGGGTACAACGTGATCTTTGCCTGGAAGGAGCTGGCGGACCAGGCGGCCGTCAACATCGACGCCGCGCGTGACCGCCTGGCGGACGTGCTGAAGGATTACCAGGGGGCCACCGGCATGACGGTCATCCTGGTGTTCGACGCCTACCGGGTAGCCGGCCACACGGTGGAGGTCATTGCCTCGGACAACATCTTCATCGTCTACACGGCCGAAGCACAGACAGCGGACGCCTACATCGAGATGACGGTCCGGGAGATCGCGAAGCGCGCCCGCGCCACCGTGGTCACCTCGGATGGCCTGGAGCAGGTGATCATCCGCGGAGCCGGATGCGGGCTGATCTCCTCCCGCGAGTTTGCCGAAGTGGTGGAGAAGACGAAGCGCCGGGTGCGCGAGGAGGCCGAGGCGAAGAGCCTGGACAACGCGCCGGCCCCGCGCCTGTTTGACGCGGCGTCCCCCGAACTGGCGAAACACCTGGACGATGTGCGCCGCGGCATCACTGCCTTCGGCGAAAAGCCCGAAGAAAATGACGGTTGATCCGCACAAACGGCGGACTTTATGGTAAAATAGAAAGACGGCCGGATGATCCGGCCGCGGCAATCAGACAGACCGGTGAGGAAGGGTTCACCGGAAAGGGGAGTTCTATGGATCATCAGAGCGGAAACCACGGAAGACAGCGCACGCCGTCTTCTTCCGGGCAGGGCAAGCAGGTTAACAAGCGCGGTGAAGGGCTGAACACCGGGCCGATCGGCACCCCCGGCGGGCACTCCGGGCGCAAGACCACATCGGGCAGCAGTTTCCGGCCGACGGGCGGGTCTTCTTCCGGGCGGCGCGGCGTCACCCGCGCGGCGGGCGGCGGCGGAGGGCTGCTCCTCATCATCGCCCTCATCTTTTTCCTGACCCGCGGCGGCCTTGGCGGCAGCGGCACCGGTTCCAATACGGGCAATGCCACGCTGCCGGCCCAGACGCAGTCAAACATCCCGCAGCAGACGCAGAGTGCCGGAACGCAGACTACGCACACCTACGGCAGCCTGCTGGACTTCACCACGAACGGCAACACCGGCACCAACACCAACGCCTCTCCGCTGGTGGTGGAAGCCGCCGGCGGGTCGCGTGAGAAGTACACGCAGATCATCGGCGACGGCAAGGATGCCGTCACCATCATGGTGTTCATGTGCGGCACGGACCTGGAGTCCAAAAACTCCATGGCCACGTCGGACCTGCAGGAGATGATCAACTCCCGCGCCGGCAACAAGGTGAACATCCTGGTCTACACCGGCGGCTGCAAGACCTGGCGCAACAACGTGGTGTCCAGCGACGTCAACCAGATCTGGCGTGTGCAGAGCGGCCGCCTGACCTGCGTCGAGCAGAACATGGGCAAAGGCTACATGACGGATCCGGCCACGCTGACGTCCTTCATCGACTACTGCGCCAAAAACTACAAGGCCAACCGCTACGAGCTGATCTTCTGGGATCACGGCGGCGGGTCCATCTCCGGCTACGGGTACGATGAAAAGCAGCGCACCAGCGGCGGCATGACGCTCGACAAGATCGACAAAGCCCTGGCGGACGCCGGCATCAAGTTCGATATGATCGGCTTTGACTGCTGCCTGATGGGCACGCTGGAAAACGCCATGATGCTGGCCGACTACGCCGACTACCTGGTGGCCTCCGAGGAGACCGAGCCCGGCATCGGCTGGTACTACACCAAGTGGCTGGCGGCCATAGAGGCCGACACGTCGCTGCCGACGGCCGAGATCGGCAAGCAGATCGTGGACGATTTTGTCAGCACCTGTGCCACCAGCTGCCGCGGGCAGAAGGCCACGCTGTCGGTCGTGGATCTGGCGGAACTGTCCAACACCGTGCCGTCCGCCTTAAAGGCGTTCTCCACCGCCACCACGAAGCTGATCAAGGGGGACAACTACAAAGCGGTCGCGCAGGCCCGTGCCGGCGCGCGCGAGTTCGGCTCCTCCTCCCGCCTCGACCAGGTGGATCTGATCGACATGTGCGACAATCTGGGCACGCCGGAGAGCAAGGCGCTGGCAGCGGCGCTGCGCGGTGCCATCAAGTACAACCGCACCAGCTCCAACATGTCGCGCTCCTACGGCCTGTCCATCTACTTCCCGTACCAGCGCGTCAGCCGCGTGGATTCCGCGGTGGGCACCTACAAGGCCATCGGGTTTGACACGGACTATTCGGACTGCATCCGCGCCTTCGCCTCCCTGGAGGTGACGGGCCAGGCCTCCACCGGCGGCTACACCAGCCCCTTGAGTTCGCTGACGGGCGCCGGCACCGGTGTGGATTCCGCGGATCTGTTCAGTTCGCTGCTGGGCGGCCTGCTGGGCGGCGATATGTCCGGCATCTCCAGCCTGGTCGGTGGCAGCACGGACTTCTTCGACCGCTCGGTCGTGGAGAGCGCGCAGACCTCCATGGAGGGCCAGCTCTTTGACGCCACGGACCTGACGTGGAAGGACGGCGTGCTGAAGCTCTCGGAAGAGCAGTGGGACCTGCTGGTGAACCTGGAACTCAACGTCTTCGTGGACGACGGCGAAGGGTACATCGATCTGGGCCTGGACAACTACTACACCATCAACGATGACGGTGACCTGGTGGGTGAGTACGACGGCCTGTGGGTGGCCATCAACGGCCAGCCCGTTGCCTACTACTACGAGACCATGGACATCGAGGGGGATTCCTACGAGATCACCGGCCGCGTGCCGTGCTACCTGAACGGCGAGCGCGCCAACCTGATCCTGGTCTTCTCGGACGAAACGCCCGAAGGGTATGTGGCCGGCGCCCGGTACGATTACCTGAGCGGCCAGACCGACACCGTGGCCAAAAACCTGGCGGAACTCCAGGAAGGCGACGTGATCGATTTCGTCTGCGACTACTACACTTACGACGGCCGGTATGAGAACTCGTACTACCTGGGCGATGACAGCCTGACGGTAAGCGGCCCGCTGACCGTGACCAACGAGTACATCGAGGGTGACCTCAACGTCAGCTACCGCCTGACGGATATCTACAATCAGCACTACTGGACGGAGCCGATGGAGGCAGCCCGGTAAAAGCAGAACATATACTTCTGGCCCGACGGCCAGAAAAGATGGCTCCCCCTGAAGCGCACCGGTTTTTTCCGGTGCCTGCTTCAGGGGGAGCCTTTCATTTCAGAAAAGAATCCCTGCGGAAAGTTCTTCAAACGGTTATGAGGCGGAACTCTCGATTTCCGGCATGGTCCCTTCTTCCTCAGCATAGGCCCGCGCGAGGTAGATGACCAGATCGCCTTCCCCGCCGCCCGCGAGCGTCATGCGCAGGAACCCGTCCGTCTGCTGGAGGATGGTGATGGAGATATCGCCTTCCGTGAAGGCTCCAACCCGTGAACGTACTGATTTCATAGGCTCCTCCTTCCTGTCTGTGACAAACAGAAGAGTGAACAAAATATCCCATATTTATTTTTTTACCCGGGGCGGTCTGGCGGCGCATGACTCGGGGGAACCATTTTCAGGAGGAAGAGCGGAAAAAACGCCGCACGGTCAAAAAAATCCACATGCGGAGCAAAACTTTCCTCTGCCAATCCGGGGCGGCCGGGCCTACAATGCATGGTGAGAAAACAGTACCTGTGCGGCCCGGTCCTGTCTCCTGCGGGGCAGCCGGACCGTGGGAGGAGATGTCCATGAAGACGAGAGAAGAACTGCTGGAAGCGGCGGAGCGGGTGGTATACCGGCTGATGAACCTGGAAGGAGCGGACGCGGCGGAGGATAAAGTGACATCCTTTGCGGATACCCGCAAAGGTCTGATCGCCCGGGATGCGGGCATCCGGGAGTGGGACTGGCCGCAGGGCGTGGGGCTGTACGGCCTTTCCTGCCTGCAGGCGCTTTACGGCGATACGCGCTACGATGCGTTTTTGCTGGACTGGTTCCACGAGAACATGCGCATCGGCCTGCCGTCCAAAAACATCAACACCACCGCGCCGTTTCTGGCGCTCTTTGACCTGACGAAGCGCTGCCCGGAACCGGAACTGCTGGCGCTGTGCGAAGACCGCGCGGAGTGGCTGATGAACGGCCTGCCGCGCACCGAGGACGGGGCGTTCCAGCATGTGATCACGGCCATCGGCGACCGCAACGGCGTGCTGCTGCACGAAGGGCAGGTCTGGGCGGACACGCTGTTCATGGCCGTGCTTTTCCTCGGGCGCATGGGCGTGCGGCTCGGGCGTCAGGATTATATTGAAGAAAGTCTGTATCAGTTTGCCATCCACCTGAAGTATCTGCAGGATCCGAAGACCGGTCTGACCCACCATGGGTGGACGTTTGCCGACCGGTCGAATTTCGGCGGCGTGTTCTGGTGCCGCGGGGATTCGTGGATCACGTACGGCATCCCGGCTTTCCTGGAAGAGATGGGAGAAACTGTTCCGCTTCACGATAAGACCTTCCTGCTGAATGCCTGGCGGCAGCAGGTGAAAGCGCTTGCGGCTCTGCAGGGTGAAGGAGGCCTCTGGCACACGGTGCTCCTGGATCCGACCAGCTACGAAGAGACTTCCGGCTCGGCGGCCATCGCGGCCGGCATCTTCTCCGGCATCCGCCAGGGCTTTCTGCCGGAGGAATACCGGGAGACAGCCCTGCGCGCCGTGGACGGCATCTGCGCCCAGATCGCGGAGGACGGCACGGTGCAGAATGTGTCGGCCGGTACGTTTGTGGGCATGAACGCGGATCATTACCGGAACATCCTGCGCCGGCCGATGGCCTACGGGCAGTCGCTGACGCTGCTGGCGCTGACCGAGGCGATGAAACTGTTCTGAGTTCCGAAATCTGAAAAAACCGGCCTGCGGGCCGGTTTTTCTGACAGCCGCGATGGTGTATAATACCGGACGGAGGGAATAGCGGTGAGAGGAAAGATCCTGGCCAAACAGATCATCAGTTACGCGGCCATTCTGGTAGCCTTGTTTACGGTACTGGAAGTGGCGCTGTTTGGCGTGGGCTACCGCAGCCAGCTGGCGGAAGCCGTCAGCCGGAACGAGGAGATGGCCGTCACGATGGGCTCCGGCTTTGACAGCAGCATCGCCGCCTTTCGCAAACAGGTGACGTACGTGACCATGAGCCCTGACCTGCAGGCCGGGCTGGAAGCCCTGTCGGCGTCCGGCGAGGTGACGACCGAGCAGAAGAATCGCCTGCGCAGTGCCATCGTCAGCAATGTTCAGACCATGAACGAGATCACCGGCATCTACCTGTACGACAACACCGGCAGCCGGATCACCTACTGGCAGAAAAGCCCGTGGAACAACGTGCTGGCGGCCCGGTACCTGACGATGCCGGACACGGCGTTCGCGGAGGACGGTTCCATCCGCCTGGACACCTGGAACGGCGATGTGATCTTTACGCGCCGGGTGCTCTCTTACCAGACCCAGAGCTTTCTGAAGCCGCTCGGCTATATCGTCTTTTTCTACGACCTGCATGAATTTGAGGCACTGCTGGGCAATATCGCGCCGGATGAAAAACGCCTGGTGGCCCTGGTCTCTCCGGAAGGAGAACTGATCACCGCCAGCCCTACGTCCTCGAAAGCGCTCAAAGACTTTGCTGTGCGCGAATCGGCTGCCTACACCGCCCTGAAGCAGACACAGATGGTCCGGGCGGAGAGCGGCCGGGTCCTGGTCTGCAACTACCGGTCGGCACAGGAGGGGTGGACCATCACGCACCTGATGGAGGAGAGCGAACTGACGGAGCCGCTGCGCCGCACGGGGCTATTGGTGCTGCTGGTCAGCCTGGCCGGCATGATCCTCGGTCTGTTCGCGGTGATCCAGAACGCCCGGCGCACCACCCGCCCCATTCTGGAACTGCGCAGTCAGGTGGAGGGGATCGAGAAGGGCGATTATACCGTCCGGAACGCGGTGACCACCGGCGATGAGACGGAAGCGCTGGGGCACGCCATCAACGGCATGGCGGAGCGCATCGACCAGCTGATCAACCGGCAGCTGGCCGATGAACTGCGCTTTAAGGATATGCGGCTGATGGCGCTGCAGGCGCAGATCAACCCGCACTTCCTCTACAATACACTGGAATGTGTGAACTCGCTGGCGGAACTGGGCCGCAAGGAAGACGTCCGGCGCGTGACGGTGGCTTTCTCGGAACTGATGAAGGCGCTCACGCAGGAAAACCGCCTGGTGACGATCAGCCGTGAGTTTGCGTACACGGAAGATTTCCTGACTATCTACGGGATCATGCTGGGGGAGAGGCTGTCCTGGCGCATCGCCTGCGATCCGGAACTCGAAAGCATGGAGATCCCGCGGCTGAGCATCCAGCCGCTGGTCGAAAATGCGGTGCTTCATGGCATCAAGCCCTGCGCGCACGCCTGTGAAGTGGTGGTGTCGGCGTCGTTCGCAGAGGACGGCGTGCTGCTGTCCGTGACGGACGACGGCGTGGGCATCGAACCCGAAGAAGCCGAACGGCTGACCAGACAGCTGTCCGGCGGAGAGGGAGAAGAGGCTGTCCGGAACAGCATCGGTCTGCCGAACGTCTACGGTCGGCTGCGGCTGATCTACGGCGAGCGCGTGCGCCTGACGGTCACGGGCTATCCGGGCCTGGGGACGACGATCGACATCCTGATCCCCAACGAAATGCTGCCGGCGTCCCTGCAGGGAGAGGAGTGAAAAGGTGGAAGGAAAACTGAAAGTCCTGCTGCTGGATGATGAGCCGCTGATCCTGCAGAGTCTTTTGCAGATGATCGACTGGGACGCGCTTGGCTGTGTGATCGCCGGAACGGCGGTCAACGGGCGGGAAGGACTGGAACTGATCGCCGCGCTCACCCCCGACATCGTGATCTCCGACATCGTCATGCCGGAGGCGGACGGGCTGGAGATCGCCGCCTTCTGTCAGCGGCAGAAGACGTCCCGCGTGATCCTGATCTCGGCGTACAGTGATTTCTCGTTTGCCCAGGAGGCGATGGCCAGCGGTGTGAAGCAGTACATCCTGAAGCCTATTGACAGCGACAAGCTGCGGGAAGCGGTCGCAGAGACCGCCCGCGAGATCCGCGCCGAGCGCGAGCAGGCACGCAGCATCGCCTCCCTGACGGAGTCCGCGGAGGGCCAGAAGACGCTGGCGGCGTCAAGCCTCCTGTTCCGCATTGCCTGTTACGGGCAGGCGCTGACCGACGAGGAAGCCGGGCTGCTCTCCCAGATGAGCGCGGGAGAGGCCGGGTTCATGGCGGCCGTCCGGTTTTACAACGCGCCGGCCGATGAGGCGGACTACCACGAACGGATGCGGGAAGCCCGCCGTCAGATACGGGAGTGTCTGGGGGATGAACGTCTGCTGTGGGGCAATGCCAACGACCAGCTGCTGTTTCTGTACCGCTTCGGCCTCAGGGAACCGGGAGAGGAGTACCGCAAAGAGGCAGCCGCCCGGCTGGGTGACTGGATCGCCTCCCGCCGGGAAGCGGAGGGGCAGACCGTTGTGTGCGTGGGCCTTTCGGATGTGTCCGCGGACTATTCCTGCCTGCACACGGCCTATCAGCAGTGTGTCCGGCGCGCCCGGGACGGGTTCTTCTCATCGGCCGGCACCGTGAACCTGCGCGACCGGAGCGTCGGGACGCGCGTGTATGAGGCGGACCCGCTGCTGCTGCGGCACCACATGCGCAACGGCAACACGGAGGCCATGCGCGCGGAAGCGGTCCGCTGGCGGGAGTATGTGCTGCATCTGCCCACGGAAGAAGACGCGATGGATGCCACACGCGAGATGTACCGCAACATCATGGCGTCCGCGAGCAAGATCGGCATGACCAACCGTTCCTATGTGAGCGGCCGCGTGCTGCGCAATGAGAATGCCGACCGCCTGATCGGAAACCTGATGGGCTTCATGGAGGAAGTGGCCCGCTACGCGCGGGAGAGTCAGGATACGGTGAGCCGCATCCGGACCATCCTGGAGGAGCACTATACCGATTCTTCCTTCAGCTTAAGCGAACTGGCCGAACGCATGAACCTGAACGCTTCCTACGTCAGCCGCCTCTTTAAAAAGGAGTTTGACGAGAATTTCTCCGCCTGGCTGTTGGGCCGGCGCCTCCGTCAGGCGCGGTTTTTGCTGGATACCACGGCCCTGCGGGTGCGGGAGATCTCCGCACAGGTAGGGTTTGAGGACGAACACTATTTTTCCATGGTCTTCAAGCGGGAGACGGGGCAGACCCCGTCGCAGTACCGGGAGGAGGCCGAGAAGCGGGACCGGAACTGAGACAGCGGACGGCCGGAGGGCGCACGGAGCGCTTTCCGGCCGTTTTTTTGTGCCGGAAATGACAACAGGCAAAATAATTACCCCTTAAGGTAAAAAAGAGCGCCTTTTGTGCGCCTGTCCGGACGTGGTATCCTCACATCATAAAAGGGGAAAGAACTCCCCAAAACAAGGAGGATACCATGAAAAAAGTACTGAGTTTGGTGCTGGTGGCTGTCATGATGATGGCCATGCTCGCCGGCTGCGGCGGCGGAAACAAAGAGACTCAGGCGCCCGGCGGTTCTTCGGCTGCCCCTTCGCAGGGTGAGACCCAGAGCGCGGCTCCGTCCGGTGAGACGAAAACCCTGGAGTTCATGTGGTTCGCGGATTCCGAGACCGAGACCAACACCATGAGAAGCATTCTGGATGCCTACGAAGCCGAGAACCCCGGCATCAAGGTTGAGATGGTCGAAGTTCCTTACGCCGACCTGAACCAGAAGATCATGATGGCCCTGTCCGGCGGTGAAGCCCCCGCGCTTGCCCGCGTGACCGGTGCCGACAACTTCATCGACAACGCCCTTCGCCTGAACGAGGCGTTTGGCGGCTCCGAGGCCTTCCTGGCCGCTTACGGCGACGGCATGCGTTCCTTCACGCAGGTCTACCGCGCCGACCAGGATCTGGTCTACGCCATCCCGATGGAAGCTTCCGTCTGCTGCGTCATCTACAACAAGACCGCCTTCGAGAAGGCCGGTGTGAAGGCTCCCGAAAGTTCCGACAAGTGCTGGACGTGGGATGAGTTCAACGCCGCCATGCAGGCCTGCATCGACTCCGGTGCCACCCGCTACGGCCTTGACCTGGACAACACCACGCAGCGCTGGACCAACGTCTTCCTGGAGTTCGGCGGCCGCTTCCTGGACGATTCCACCGGCAAGCCGGTCCCGGCTTTCACGTCCGATGCTGCCCGCAACGCTCTGGAATTCACCAAGGAATGCATGGATTCGGGCGTGTGGTGCAAGAACGTTTACCTCGGCGGCGAGGATGCCACGAACCTCTTCGTCTCCGGCCAGGCGGCCGCGCACATCGGCGGTTCCTGGAAGGTCGGTGCCTATCATGAGCAGATCACCGATTTCGAGTGGGGCATCACCTATCTTCCGTACAAGGAAGTCCGCGCCAACTGCACCGGCTACAAGCAGCTGATGGGCTTCCAGGGCAGCGGTGTGGAAGAAGAAGCGGCCAAGCTTCTGGTCTACCTGGCCTCCCCGGCTGCGGCTCCGTGGTTTGAGAACTGCATGTTCATCAGCCCCCGCAAGGATGCCGCCGAATACCTGAACTATGAGTTCGGTCAGGATATGTTCACTGCCATGAGCGAAGACGCTGCCGCCACCAACGATGCATACTTCCAGTACTCCTACAAGTATCCGGGCTATGCTGCCGGCATGGGCAACGTCATCATCGAAACGGTCTGCGAGTACCTGAACGGCGACATCTCCGTTGAGGAAGCCATGAAAGCCATCGACGACAAGAGCGCGGAAGCGCTGGCGGCCATCGGCTACTGATGAGCCACTGACCGTTCATAACAGACAGTCCGCAGGAGCAGGTGAAAGCCTGCTCCTGTGTTCCACCAAGGCACGAACATCCGGCAGGAAGGGGTACTTGATATGGAAGAAAAGAAAAAGAGCCGGAAGAGGGGCGTGAAATCCACCCAGCAGAAGATCTTTCCCTACCTGCTGATCGCACCCAACACGCTGATCTTTCTGTGCTTCATCATCGTCCCGGCCATCTTCGGCGTCTACTATTCCATGACCACGTGGAAGGGCACCGGTGAGCCGGTCTTTACGGGACTTGCCAACTACGCCAAGGCCTTCGCCGACACCAAGTTCTGGCGGGCGTTCTGGCGGACCGGCAAGTACGCCATCATCACGCTGCCGCTGGTGATGGCCATCTCGCTGCTGCTGGCCAACCTCATGATCCAGAAGATCCCCATGAAGGGCATCTTCCGCGCCATCATCTACTGGCCGGCCATGATCTCCTACATCGTCACCGGTGTGGCGTTCAAGTTCATCTTCAGCGATTCCACCGGTATCATCAACTATCTGCTGTCCGCGTCAGGGCTAAAGACCATCCCCTGGCTCATGGACGGCGACCAC